>JAFAQB010000385.1 GCA_019246625.1 Nitrososphaeraceae archaeon | reverse complement strand
GCAATCAATCATTTGCCAACAAAAGCAACAGCAACAAGAACAGCAGCAAATAATCCTAATACCGAATTAATAACTATGTTTTGTTCGTTATTCTGATTGGCTCAAGTTTTATTATGCTTCAATTTTCCATCATGGTAAGGATAGAACTACAACAAAACAATTCTTTAATTTACCGTCATCATCGCTTCAAAAATCAATGGTGGTATTATGAAGTTAATAATTAGTTTAGGATCGATTGGCTTTGTAGAAAACATGCATTTGTATTCCGTCAAAGCTTTCTAGAAGCATACAAGACTATGCATATTGAAGGAATCTAAGTATGTTAGACTGGCAATTACGATATATCGCGTTTTAAGAAATTCAAGGATACCAATGTTTCTTCATCGAAAGAGCAACCATGTATTTAGTGTATGGCAGCATATAGTCTTGCTTACTATACGACAGTATGAAAGTAAGAGTTTTAGAATGTTTGTAGAATGGTTGGTAGAAGCATATTATCTTAGAACATTTCTTCAATTATCCCATATTCCACATTATACCACTCTTCAGAAATTTGCTGCAAGAATAAATGGTACTATATTGGAGAAGATAATTTCCTCATTCATATTATTACTTACTAACATCGGAAAAATATTTACTGGAATAGATTCGACAGGATTCAAAGCAACTCATGCTTCACAGTATTATACCGAACGAACAGGATTGAGAAGAAAATATGCGAAATTATCTATTGGAGCTGATGTGATACAACAAATTATATGTACAGTTAAAATAAGACGAGCTCCAACAAGGCATGATACCATAGATTTCAGGCCAATTATAACAAAAACGTCAGATATCCTTCCATTATCTGTAGTTACAGCTGATAAGGGGTATGATAGTGAAGATAATCATATTCTGGTTAGAGAACAGCTACATGCATTTAGTGTGATACCTGCAAGATATAGACATGTACCAATATGGAAGACACATGGGAGATACAGGAAACAAATGAAGCGTGGCTATTGTAAGGCACTTTACAACCAAAGAAATAAGGATGAAACCATAATATCAGTCATAAAAAGACTATTTGGAGAACACATTACATCAAGACTAGTGAGAACGCAAAACAGAGAATTAATATTCAGATGCATAGCCTACAATACCCACAGATTAACTAATCTTACTATAATCAGATGGTTTCTACAGAGCCGATCGATTCTAAACTGTTTAATATCTATTATAGTTAGACCTGCAAAATCGAAAAAAGAAATTGCAATTCCAAATCCTACCAGTATCATAGTATGTGGTATTTTACTCCTAGATGAGATAACAGCAGCTGCAAATATCATGGCTAAGAATATCGGAATTGCATATTGGATGTAAGAAATATCTGTCCGCCTGCTCCTCCTTCCCCACCGCTGCTAGAAGATGCAATAGATGACTCAATGGCGTAGATTAGTGCAATATTCAAAATAGAATCCTAGTGTTTATTTTTGTTTTATACATAATAATTTATAGTAATTATTATCATCATCATTATCCTTATTGTTAATTGAGCCAAACATTTTTCATATCAACAAAAAATTAGAGTTGGATCTATTGATAATGCATAATAGAGGAGTATTGCCTCTTCTGTTAGATCGAAAAGCCAAACTACAATAATAAATACATAAATAAGAGAAAAGTTCGGTATCCTACTTATATTGGATATAAATGCTCTTGAGGATCCTGATTTAGTCAAAAACGCCGCCAAGTTACTTTCTATTTTATCAAAAAGAGATAATTTGGATATCTTTATATCTGCAGATAGTAGCAATAACAATGAAGGTCTTAAGGCCAAATCATCTACCATTCAAGAGCTTAGACTGTCAAAGAAGGTATATTATACTAGATTAAAGCAGCTTATAAATGCAGGTTTGATTGAAAAGTCTGATGGTATCTATAAGCGTACAACGCTTGGAAATATTATTTTTCAAAATAATATTCTTAACCTTATGGAACGTCTAAAACATACAAAACAGATGAAGATGGTTGATACTTTAAAGCGTACTAAACAGTTCTCTGAAGATGAGATTGTAAATTTTGTTAACAAGATAACTGGCGGTGCTAACAGTAGTATGTTATCGTCTACAAATGCATCGTCAACAAAAATCGAGATTGCATTGACATATCAGAAAATGGTATCAGCAATAATCGAAAGGGTTGAATTCTGTAAGAATGAAATCTTGCTTGCAAGCAGGTCACTTAATGAAATAATAATCAACAACATACTTCGCAAGGCAGACTCAGGAATCAGTGTTAAAGTACTAACTGATTCAAGTCTAGTTAAACAATATTTCGAAGTAGAAGGTAAGACTTTAAAATTAAAAGATGACGACAATGACAAAAACACTACTGAACGGATAAAAATTGTATCAAATCCCTGGTATCCAAGCAAGGTCAATAGAAGGATAGCCAAAATTCCATTTAGCATGATTATATTAGACGGTAAAGAAGTAGGTATAGAAATGGTCAACTGGAATGAATCAAAGAATTTCTATGGTACAATCTTCATCAGAGGAGATAAAAAGACATCAAAAATAATGCAGGACCTTTACTATAAAATATGGGATAATGCTTCTTCTGAGTTACAACAACAAGGACAAGAGCAAATTACAGAAAGCAGTAGTATCCGAATGTAATTTGACGTATCAGTAGGCTCGGGAATAATAGATTTATTACTTCTTATAACTTACTTGCCGGGACCTTTATATGAATGCTAATAGTAGTGAAATCTGCAGCATAATATGAAGAAACCTCATTTTTGGCCTCGTAGATTTGATTGCCAAGACATCATTTGCTTTTTTATTTATTCTTAAAATAAGTACCAGTGTGGTCAAACAAGTGCCAATAATAAGATATATGCCTGATTGATTAATGCGTACTATGCCATGACTGCTAGGGCTACCGCTACCAACAACAATATCATGACCTATTTGCTTATTATTATTATTGCAATCGTAAACTAACAGCATTGTCATAAGCATTATCGTTACAGGTATTGATATCATCACCAACATGGTTGACCTTATTCCAATAACTATTGGAAATGTGCGCCTACCTACTGCTCTGTCGCCTTCCAAATCTCCTATATCTCCAAGAGGTCCTAGAATAAAAAAGAAAGCAAAAAAGAATAGTGCAGCATATGTTGTTATTGGCAATGGCATTAGAGAGTAGAGATTATTATCATAGTAATTACCGTTTGTTGTTACTAGAGAAGCAGTTCCACCTAAAAAAGATAACAATCCTGCACCTGCAGCAGTTACTACAGTTTTTAGAGGGAATTTGTCTTTTAGATTTAATTTTGGATGCGAATATGCGATGCCTAATGCGATAAATATGATGGAAATAAATAAAGCATAAAAGTTTATGAAAAAGACAAGCAATAAGGCAATTGCATTTAAAACAGATACAATGATAACAAGTTGTTTTTCAGTAGCCTTTCCTGTGACAGAAGGTCTATTTGTTTTGTTTATTTTGTCTAGTTCAAAGTCTGTTACATCATTGTAAATGTAAGTTGCAAGTGCCATGAAATAGCTTGCTATAACTACACTACTGGCAACGATAGGATTTACATTCGCAAAGCCGTGTGAACCTAGTATTAGCGATATAAGCGTTGCAAATGCAAATATGTATACGTTTGATCTAGCCTTTGCATAGTAAATGAAAGTTCTAAAGTATTGAATTATGGTGCTATTATTATGTTTATTATTCTTGCACGCCTTGTATATTGTTTTGAGGTATTTATTTTCACATATTCTAGCCAAATTATCTATTTTTTCTCCATTCTTGGATATATATATCTGATATAATGTTCTAGAAATCAGATATAGAATACAATTTGTTCTTTTTAGAAATTTACAAACTACTCTTGGAACCGGTAACCTTATCCTACACCCTTGTTGTTGTTATACATTGGATTTTTATACTCAGAGAAGATTAGACCATTAGAAAAATTAAGTTGATGTTGCAGTATTTGTAATTAAATTAAAGTCTAAATTAGACTGGCTGCAAGATTTACTACAACATACTGTGTTTAGAATACTTAAAATGTTTAAAATCAGATCTTTAGTACCTGCTGCAGATAAGGTATGCTGGAGAGTGTATATAGTCAATAGTCCTTGGACTTTCGAAAGCTATGGAGGCGCGTATCTTGGATATTAATGATAATAATGAGTGTATTTTCTGCAAAATTGCCAACGGTAGTATATCTGCGAGCGTTATCGATCAAAATAATAGAGCTATTGCATTTCTAGATGCTTTTCCCTTATCTGCAGGGCACACTCTAATTATTCCAAAATCGCATTATTCAAAGGTTCAGGATATGAACAAAGACGATTCATCAGATGTATTTAATTTGCTGTGGAAATTATCTGGAGCAGTAGAAAAAGCTGCAGGAGTTAATGCTTCAACTATAGCTATACATAATGGCAAGGCAGCAGGACAAGAAGTACCCCATGTTCATATTCATGTTATTCCGAGAACTGCAGGTGATGGAGCAGGACCAGTTCATTCTATGTTTAAAAAAAGGCCAAACACAAGTTCCGAAGAATTGAATTTAATGCTTGAAAAAATAAAAAAGGAATTGCTCTTATAAAAATTATTTTTCATGATGCTATGTCTGTTCTCGCTCTTGACATTTATATACAATCATTACAATTCTTCCTCTTGCTTGCTCGCCAGTGGAATATAGTGAAATTTACTTTTTGTTGCTGCAGCAACAGTAATTAATTATATGAGACTGGGGCATAATTCTCTTCATAGTTTTGCCAATTTCCATTGATGATTTGATATATAGCTAGTCTAAGGACGTCAGATGTTTTATGGTGACAAAACTTCAAACAGTCGCAAAGGCTAGCTACAACAAATATTACATCAGAATCCATCTTAATTAGCATTCTATATTTCATAGGGCTGATGCCTTGGCCTGAATCTAACATAAAGAGAAGAGGTAGGCCTTATGTCTATCATCCAACCGTGATATTGAGATGCTTTGTAGTCAGGATGTGGTTTAGACTAGATTCTAATCGAGCATTACATGATTTCCTTGCTATGGATTATTATCCTTACAATAGAAAGATAATGAAAGCATGTGGATTAACCTGTCTTCCTGACAGGAGGACATTTGACAGAAGGCTGACGAATATATCTGTAGACATCAAAGAAAAGATAGCTGCTATGGCGGTATTGTTTGTCAAAGAAAATTTCGTTGATCCTTACATTGTTGCAATAGATAGCACATTACTTAGAGCCAAAGGTCATTTGTGGCATAAATCATCGATGATCAAAGGAATAGTACCTCGTTCAGGTATCGACATACATGCAAGGTGGGGATTCAGTCACACCAAGGGATGGGTATTTGGTTATAAACTGCATATAACAGCAAGTACTGGTTCTCTTATAGTACCTCTATCAGCAGATTTTACTCAGGCTGATGTACAAGATAATCAGATATACCCTACAATAACATCCTCACTTCTACAGGGAGTACGTTACATGGCGGCTGATTCTGGATACGATGACTATAAGTTGTATAATATGAGCATAACAAGGGGATTTGAACTAGTGTGTCCTGTATCAGAAATATACAGCCATACTTCAAACGACAGGCTGCAATTAATAGAATTCTATGAATCCAAATTAGGACAGATAATTTATTCCTGGAGAGGCATATCAATAGAGCCATTGATAGAACACATCAAAGGCGTTTTCAAAATAGATCCCTTACAAGTAAGAGGGTACCAGAAAGCAGCTGGACTAGTACTGCTATCAGTACTGCTCTATCAAATCATTGTTTATTACTATTGTAAGACTCGTAAAGAACATCCAAAAGCAATCAAACACATGCTAGGAGG
>JAFAQB010000149.1 GCA_019246625.1 Nitrososphaeraceae archaeon | reverse complement strand
CTTTATGCACTACTTTTATACTTCTTTCCTTGGCTAGTATTACTGCAGTTATTGCTATATATGCTACTTGTGCCAATTCACATATCATATCTATGGCATTAACATCCATACCTCTTCCATTAACAGGATTGCCAGGCAATCGTGTTATAACATATAGTATTATAAAAGCTATATTTCCTGCAATTCCTATATAATACCATATTCTTCCCCATCTTCTTATCATAGGTATTACCCAGAATAGTTGTGCTATTCCAGAACCAAGGAAGAATGTGGCTGTTGGTATATTTCCAAGCATTCTAGGATGTGAAAGTGGCATATACAGATGTACTATTCCAGCTATTGCAGTAGCAACTGCTGCAGCAATGAACAAGTATTGATAGTTGTGAAATGATGGTCGTAGCTGTTGTCGTTGCCTGGTGCTGCTATTATTATTTTGTGACATATTTTATCCCTATCTTACTTAATGTTGCTATACATAGTATTTAGTTCCTTCATAAGCCCTGCTGCATAAAATTGACACAAATTTGCAAAGTTGTCCGAAATGTTAACTTCTATGTAGTAAAAGAGACAGAACGATGACGATCTAACTTTATGATTTATGATTTGTAACTTCTCATTAAAATAGATAAAAAATACTAATAATACGAATAATACTTGTATAGTCTATACAATTGTTAAATGCTATATTATCAATATACTTATGCCAATAATCTTATTTTTGTTTTTGTAGACCACATAAAGAAAGGCCATACATATAGCAGATTCAGACAATACTTCAGCTGCGTCTACTAACCTTTCTATCAGAAGCCTATAGTATAGTAGACATTTCACTAGAAATTTGTAGTGACAGAAGTGATACTAACAGCAAACTGGTATTATAAATCAAAGCCGTATCAAGAGGCTATCTCTTCTGATGATCTTAAGGGAACAAAATATCAGCAAGCGATAGGTCAAGCTAAGACTACATCTGACGCCGCATAAGTGCAGAGAACCAAGATCAATAAAGAAATGACTTCAATGCCCAATGAATACCTTCATTGCTATTCTGATATCACCTGTTACCATGAGCAAAGTAAACGCTCCACGATGATGATAACAACAACAGCCTAGAAGAGGTACCCTATAGTATATTGCTTGTAAAGCTTTGAATATCTGAGATGTTGCATACAGGTACTGTTATTATTATACCAAAGGATGATACAAGAATGAATAGTATTATTAGAGAGCTAGTAGGATATGAAGACGTTCTCAAACTTGAAGGCACATTCAATGAAACAATAAAAGGGTTGTCAAAGCATTAAACGCTAAAATTCAAAATTCATATACCTATGGTTTAGCCAGAGATACAAAATAAATAGCCTGCTGATCCTAAACTTTAGGAATAACTAAATGGCCGATCTCAACGTAAATATAAATAACTTTAACATCAGGTACAAGGAATATGGAAAGAGTCAAGAGCAAAAACATTTATTGTTTCTCCACGGTATTGGTTCTTCATCAGATAGATGGTCAGATATTCCGGAAGCATTGTCAAGGTATTTTCACTCAATATCCGTTGATTTAATAGGTTTTGGTGGAAGTGAAAGGCCTAAACTAGATTATACTATCAGTAAATTTAGGGAATTTGTCCTAGACTTTATGCATGCAATTAGGATTGATGATGGTAAGACAACGATTATTGGTCATTCTTTAGGTGGTTATATTGCAGCAGAATTGTCTATAGAAAATCCCAATATAATAGAAAACTTGGTGCTAATAGACTCTTCTGGAATGCTTGATAAACCTACCCCATTGTTACAGCGGTATCTAGATGCTGCAATTAGTGCTTCATATGAAGAGCTGAAGGCAGTATTTGAACAACTGGTGGCTCAAAGTTGGAGGGTCTTTCCAATATTGATAGATGTTTTCATAAAAAGAATTAATATGCCAGGAGCAAAACATGCCTTTGAATCAGCCTTCCATAATAGTACAAAAACACAGATTGGATTAGATAGATTAAGGAAGCTTCAGGATGTACGAACCTTAATTATGTGGGGAAGATGTGACAACCTAATACCACTTAAATACTCAAAGCCATTTACAGAAACAATTAGAAATGCTTATTTTGAAATAATAGAAGACGCAGGACATGCACCATTTGCAGAGAAGCCAGCTATTGTTTGTGAAATATTGCGTGAATTCTTGAGCCAAGATTCTCATTAAGAATAATAATAATCTATAGATGCAGAAAATGGTACTTGATGCTGCAGAAACTTAGCTAAGTTTCTCTGTATAGTATCTTAGCAGATAGTCTGGTCTGAAGGATTGTAGTGTTAAGATCTTTACGTGGCAATTTTAAATCCTCCAAGAGATATTCCACTGCTTCTGCTGTCAGATGAGGAACTAGCTTTCTGTATCATCTCTTTTAGATATTCTACAAACTCATTAATATTCTTAGTTTTGAAAATATCGTGGGCCTATTATTTCGGTGACTAACCCTTCTCCACCAAGAAACGTTCTTTTTAATCCTCCAAACTTTTTTATGGTGTAGTTTGAATTTTCGCTCAAAGCCACAATGTGATGGTTATCAATAATCATTCTTTCATCTTTATGTAAATCTTTTTGTATTGTTCCAAAAGTATTAAGAAATAGATCACCTGTACCATTAGCCTTTAGCATAAATAACTCAGTGCCAAATAGACCTTTGGTAAAGCCTTGCCATTGAGTATCCAATGTCACATCAGAAGTCCAAGCAATGTAAGCACCAGAATGAACTATTAAACCATCTTCAGGTTTAATCTCCATTTTTACAATATCGCCTATTGGTCCACCTGTCAGACCCATAGAACAACCATCCACATTCGCAATATAATTATTAACAAAGAACGATTGCCCACTGGTATATGATATCCATGTACCAATATAGTGTTATTATATATAGTAACATACTAATTTGATCGCTGTAATATCAAGGCCTATCTGCTGTACACTTTCTCTATAATGGTTTTGGAATGGATTTGGACCCTTAAGTCATAATTGGCAATTCTCGAGCTTTCCATATACCACCACATAGTCGCTAGTGTCCAAGGGATCATGCTGATTCTCTACCTTCCTATAAGCAAAGCATATGTTTGTAAATAGCAGTAGAGCTTATTTGCAAACGCTCCATGCCATCATGGATGTTTTCCTAGTTAAACTAACATCCTTGTTGTCAATCTATAAAGTTGTTCCATGAACTCCGTTTTCAATAGGATTAGTTCATATTCATAAAAGAACATAAATTGAGAGTAATGGTAAAATGAACAAACCAAATACGACATATACCTTGACATGAGCAGTGTGTTTCACAAAGATGGAAATAAAGTATTAATTGCTATTGATATTGCACATAAATAACCTTGGTGGTATGCAACAAGATATAACAGCAGATTAGTGAGTGAAGGTTTAGATCTATTATCGTAAGTCATCATCTAAAAGATTATTATTTGGAATAATATTTTTCTTGATTGCAATAAGAATTTGCTTTGTATATTCAGATAAGTGTTTTCTCTTTGCCATGATTTCGATTACTGAGTTTTTGCCAAATAAAATGATGAAGAATAGAATGACGTTTGAAAGATAATTTTTGATTATCTACAATGGTAAAATAAATTAAACTAAGCTGTAGATCCTTTCAATCTGGGCTTAAATCCCAGTTCTAGCCCCTGCTTATCATTATAAATAAAAGTAAATGATTCATTTGGCATTATAGGAAAGCTAGTTAATTCATTATTATTCGCATTACACTGCGGGCACTTATTCTCTCTTGGTATTTTAGTCTTATCAAAGTAAGTTGCACACCAATAACATGTGTCACATAAGATGAATACTGGTGGTGATGATGATAATGATGAGCGATCATGTGTTTTAATAATTAAACTTGGGGAATCATTAATTAAAGATATTCTTTCTTTTGACATTCCTTGCAAAATTAGGAAATAATGGCATATAAACCGATCGTATAGATTTCATGTAATCTACCATATCTGAATAGAGACAATATACTGCAATATACACACATAAAAATCAGATATTTTGCAAGTTGTGTTAATCATCTCTTATATTA
>JAFAQB010000065.1 GCA_019246625.1 Nitrososphaeraceae archaeon | reverse complement strand
TAATGACTATCTCCACAAAGGAAAGTATAAAGAGGCTATAGAAAGTTATGACTCAGTAATAACGGACTCTAATTATCTAAACGCTTTGCACAACAAAGCTTGCGCGCTTCACGAATTAAAAAAATACGAAGAAGCGGTTAATTGCTTAGATAAGGCTATTGAAATAAATCCAAATTATGTAGATGCATGGTACAACAAAGGTCTATTCCTTCGTGATTTAAAATCAAAGAGGCATACGAAAGAAGAATTAAAAAGCTATGAAAAGGTGATTGAAATAAATCCAAATTATCCCTATGCATGGAACAATAAGGGCACCTTTCTTGCTAATTCAGGAGACTACAAACAAGCTCTAAGATGCTTTGACAGGTTTATAGAAATCGATCCTTCTTATGCAAACGGATGGAATAACAAGGCCATATGTCTTGGAAAATTAGGATACATCGATAAAGCTCTAAAATGTTGTGAAAAAGCTATATCACTTGATCCTAATTACATCAGTCCGTGGTATACAAAATACGCCGTTCTAAATAGTATGGGAAGAGGTGAAGATGCAAGAAAATGTCTTGCTAAAGCAAAACAATTAGAGCAGAAAGGTATAGACAGTAAAAATAAGCATTATCCCATCCGTACACGGATTGGAAATAGCCTTAAATCGTGGAAATATCGTTCATAGATTATCATATTTTAGTTCCCAAAACAAAATTATTGATTTTATCTCTTTCGCCACATATTCTATGAACAGTAATGTAGAAATACAACAAATACATGACTTATGGAATACAATGAATGAACCATTGTATTGTTCTATGTGTGGCACCGCTTTTGAGCTATGCACATGTTCAAATAAGGAGCAGAAAGCCAGATCTTCTCCGAAAAAAATGGGATTAAAAGATGATAAAAAAATAGGCTTACAAGGGTGATATGTCATCAGTGTGGACACGTTATGATAGCAGAATTGGATGATAAAAAAATAGGCTTTTCTGTCAAAGTTGTGGCGTTAAGATCTATACAGTGTAGTAGGTTCTGTTCCCACATGGGGATTAAGAGCCTATCCCAAATATATCGGAATGTATCTGACGTTATTAAAGCAGCAGGTTTAGTTGAGTAGCGCCAACTACACAAGCAATTGCTGCAAAACTACCATTTCAAGATATTTTCGTGTTAATATCACAACTATGGTCAGTAGTCTATTACATTAAAAACTATTTTTTCTAGTATACGTTAGGTAAGAAATGCAATTTCAAAGAAAAATGATGTTACCTTCAATTATGTTGGTAGGAGTCTTGCTGACAGCATCGTTTGCATCTGGAGTCTTTATGCATAAAATAGTAGTAGCAGTTTATGCTCAGGATTCAAACAGTGGTAGTGGATTCGGAAACACAACCAACCTTTCACTTCCAAATGGTAAAAGTATTCCAATAAACTACTTGATAAATACGGGTAAGCTTTTAGGTCTAGTAGTAGACAAGAGCAGGGCAACGCTTAGTGTGAATATTTCAGCGCCATCTGCTGATGATAATGGAAATTTAACAATTCAAATACCGAGGGATGTAGTTGACAATAAAAAAGAAGGTAATGCAGATGCACCATTTAGAGTGCATGTAGATGGGAAAGATGCTATGTAAGTATGATTTGTCATCTTCATAAAACTATCGTATTGTAGTCTGATTGGAAATACTTAATTAGATGGCATTAAACTCAATAGCTGCGACATAAGTCATGAACATCATCAACAAATACCTGATTTTGTGGAATTCAGACTATTTGTAAGAGATGACAAAACAGGCTGTGACATTGCTTGTAATTTTGTCCAGTTAACATTAACTATGCCTTGTGATTGTAAATACATTAGAGCAGCAAGAAATAAACCAACTATTACAGCTATTATTTTAACAATATATCTTATGGCCATACCTATTAGGTATCCAACTAATCCTCCAAATCCCACAGTAGTTAAAAGTGGCGTAAGGCTGGTTACATTTTGAGCGGCTGCTTTAACAACAACCATCTATTTTCTTCCAGCTCCTTTTTTGGTTTTGATATTAAGAAAACTTTCAATAGCTTTTCGAATATATGTGCTTCTAGGAATATCTCCACGCTTTTCATCAATTTTTTGTAATATTGATTTGGGCAAAGTAATTCCTAGTTTTTCTGTCCTATCTTGAGTAGTACCAGTTGCTTTTGTAGTTGTACTAACCATACTTGTAAATTATATATGACAACTCTTAGCTATAAGAGTTCCTTTTCTCAATAAAATATCTCTAATCTATTATTATTATATAACAATTATAGATCGTAGCCCGTTCAAGTGATTCGCTACATACTGTCATAATGAACGATTCTAGACGACAATGGTAGTGCTTTGCAATGCTAAATTATATACTAATATAGATAATAACAAGATCACAATTGTAACAAATAAAAATAAACAAGAATCTCTTCCCTGTATGCTCTGTGGAAGAAGGAGGATTAAACCTATTCATAAGTATACCTCAATGGGAATGACAACAATAGAGCATATCAGCGAAGGAATGTGTAGACAATGTGCTTGGGAAAGGATAACAATAACTTGCCCCAAGAGTAGCAATAGATAATCCAAGTAAGGTTAAGAACATAATACTTATGGGCACGGTAGCCCAGAACCTTATTCGAGTTTTGAAGGAGGTTTTCTAACAAGTTTCGCGGGCATCTTATCCACTACTTAGATTCGCTCTTGCAATATTTAAATTACCGTCTCCCTCGCCTGTCCAAGCATAACAAATCTCATTAACGTTTCCATGATGAAAAGAAGCTATACGTGGTGACTGGACTCTCTGCAGCAGAAAAGAATGAAACAAGAGATTCTGATAAGACAGTTTGAGAATGACAATGAGACACATAATAAAATTAGATTGACTGCTGAAGAAAAAGTGACTAATATTTTAGCAAGCAGATCACGAATCCACCTGCTAAGAATATTGGAAAGATCATAACTAAATCATCAAATCCTATCGTAATCGTCATACGGTGCAATTCTTCCCTTGAATATTTTTCTTTGGGTCACTGTATTCATTATTTTCGAAAGATGATTTATCTCTAGTGTTTCACATACGTTACGACACACATACATTCATTGCTATATTATTTCCTTCAAGATTTTATGAATATTAGTTCTCAAATGGTCTCGATAATTTTTTCAAAGCATAAGGCGAAGGCCACTGAGTCATAGGTGGCCCGGGAACGGGAAGAACTTCTACTATTACTACTCCTATCACAACGACAGAATCAGGGGAACATAGAGGTTCATTGCACCATCATGGCACACCTATAACATCGATGATAGGCAGGGTATCAAAGTAGCTCGTTGGATGGAACAGAAACTCAAAGATCGCAATCATAGAGTATTTTTTATTGATCCTATGGACATTAGTTTGCCTTTGCTAGATAGGATGTATAAAGAAATGACAAATCCTTCAGAAATGCTAAGAGAACTTGAAGAAAAAATCAGATCTGCAGAAGGATATATGCCTGTTACGCCAGAATACAATCATAGTACTTCTGCTGCAATGAAAAATACATTGGATTATTTTTTAGAAGAATATTATTTTAAACCTTCTGCCATAGTGTCTTATTCTCCTGGAGGTTTTGGTGGAATCAATGCTGCTCAGCAAATGAGGTTAATATTTGCTGAGCCGGGAGCTCCAGCCATACCGTCATCATTTCCCATATCAAGAGTACATGAGGTTTTCGATGAAAGTGGGAAACTGATTGATCAAAGATATGAAAAGAGAGTCAAACGATTCCTAGATGAATTTGAGTGGTACATAGAAGCACTAAAGAATCAAAGAGAAACAAGGGGCACACCTTATTAGATGACTAAAATTATTGAAGATGATACACATACTAAGTCAAGTGTCATTAAATAGATCACCATCACCTCCATCTTCCAAATCGCTTATCCAGATATTCAGATGTCGCAGCTTCCTGATCTTCTATATCTATTCGCACATAATCTGACCATTTGTCCTAGTTATAGAAGATAGTG
>JAFAQB010000433.1 GCA_019246625.1 Nitrososphaeraceae archaeon | reverse complement strand
TCCACGCTTAGGATCAAACTGGTAGCCATCGCCAATGAATTTGAGCTTTTGCTCAGGGTACCGTAAGGTAAACCTTTTGATTACAAGGTGTTTAGAGCCTGATTCTATAGCCTTGATCATTCCAGCTGCTGATGATGTTGGTTTTGTAGATTTTGTCATTTTTGCTCTGTCACCTCGTTGTTGTTACAAAGGAGAGGACAAGATAGGGGACTTTATTATTATGATCATCATTAATATTATTATTGTTTCTCACTTCTAAAGATCCGTCTCTGTTATTGTTTTTGAGATATGCGGATTTAAACCCTTTGTGTTAAAAAGGCACCTTCTCTGTTCAACTTCATATCGTATTACGGTAATCTTCCATCTGCTTTTTTTGCCTCCTTCGGAAGGTCAGTGGCACTATTGTTGCAGCCACGCTTATTGAGAAAGTCTATGCATTGAGGATTAGGAGTTATCCATGGATTTACAGAATTATGTACATTTTCCTTTGCTGTATAGGATGGTATTACTGTCAGGGTCAAATTTGACAACTGTGGAAAGCTTATGCTTTTCAAATTACTAAAAGATTCTCCTCTTCTATTTTAATTGTAGTTAGAAAAGAACTATTGCATCTATTGGAAAGCTATATGACACAAAGAGTGTCCTTTGTGTCGGAAGAACTGACAAATTTAAAGGGATGGAAAAGATATTGGAGTTATTAAAAGAAAAGAATTCATCTCCAATTGCCTTATTTTAGGGACGATTGTTGTTGCTCTATATTTATATTTATTATTATTTCGATAGACTGATTCGTAAAGATCATAGTATCTATGTATTTGACGTGGCATTATATCTCCTTTTCTTTAAGGACCTGATTTTTACGTTTGCGGATAATTGGAATTATTTTATTCACCATAATTTGATGAAAGTTGTCTGTTCCTACATCAAACGTTAATAATATAACATATGCAAGGCGATTGTTGTTATCGGTAATAGGAACGTTTGCTCTAATTAACTTCTCATATATCGAACAGGCATAATCAACTTTTCCTAGAAGGTATCCCCACCTCAGACGAGTATACTGACGTGTAGCAGCAGTAATAGCATACTGTCTTGTTTCCTCCATATTTAGCAATGGCTTAAGTCCTTTGCGCTCAGATGTTGATAACAAGGAGCCATGTTCATCAGCAATTCCAACAAATCTGATTGCAGAATCTGATGCTATAATTTCATCAGAAAAATCTTTGAACATTTGTTTCATTGAGCTTACGATACCCTAAGGATTAACTCATTCTTATACCTAATACATATTAGAATAATGCATGGCCGACTAAAATTATTAGCATACAAACATAACTAGCTATGGATTTGGTGACTATCCAATGAGTACTCCAATCCGAAATGTAGTCTATGAGAAGATAAAGCAAGCAGGAAATATTACTGACTCTGATCTTTTGAACACATTGCGCAAAGATGACATTTTGTTAAATGAATCTAATTTTAATAAGGTACTGCTTGATCTTGAGATATATGGTCTAATTAGAGTAACGTGGATTACGAAAGACAAGCGGAGAATCGAAGTTGCAGAGGAAATGACGTCCAAACCATACTATGGCGATACTGTGGATTAGATAGCTATTATACAATAGCAAGTAGATCCAGTGAATTCTGGCCACTCGGGGGCCTGATGGCAACATCTTTCCAGGCTTTTGAAGCATGTGCTATTCCACTTAATTAATAATCAAGTCTTAATTGCTTGCTTTTTTATTGGGAATTGAAAGCAATTTTTTATGGTTAATGCAGTGTATCAAAGATCGTTCCTTTTATTGATCAAATATTGCAAATTTCTCATTATTCACTATCCCGGTAATAATTATCATTCAAACTTGTAATTTTCCTCTACAAATTTGGAGTCCTTGTCTAAGGTAACTATTCCTCTCTCAAATCTAATTATCGAAGATTTTGGAACAAGATATTTGTCCGGGGTTATTGGACCGGAATCAACAATAAGATTTTCAGGTTCAACTGTACGAACAATTCCCACATCTTTTCCATCTATCGTATACACAGGCTTGTTTACCAACTCTTGCCAATCAGTAATTTTTATATTTCTATCGGATCCCATAGTCATATCATTATCATCAAAATAAATATTTAGCGCTTTCATATATCTTATAGATGAACAGTTGTATCACTAGAGATAATGTACATATCGCAAGCTTGTTGAATTGTAGATGATACTGACAAACCAGCTATTATTAATGGAAATTTGTATAAAGATCATTGAAGAATGTCTATAATCATTCAAATTCTTTAATTTTTCCATTTAATCTTTGTATTTCTTCGATGAATGTACTAAGAATTTTGTTATACCTCATTTCTACTTCTTTTTTATTGCTTCCTCTTACAATGAGCTGGACACGCAGTCTAGGCTCATTATTGTCAACACTATAATGTGGATGTGTTTTTATATAGGTAAAATCAGGAGGGTTAGACTCAACTATCTTGGAGAGCGTAGGAGAGAGCATCACCTCACTAACGGCAATAATATTCAAACTAGTCTCCATAACATAAAATTCTCCAATGGCCTTTTTTATTTGAGGAAGTATAGTTTGTAAAAATATTGCTTCCATTTCTTTTGGTACTCCTGGCAGACAGATAATCATCGTCTTGGCAGGGGTTGCCTTTATTTGTACAGTAGGAGCTGTGCCGACAGGATTCTGAATTGGAGTTGATCCACGGGGGATCTTTGCCATCTTTAACCTAACTTCATTTAATTCATAATTTGCTGATCGACGCGCATAACTTTTCTTTAGCATCTCCACAGCAGTTCTGTCAAGTACAAGATCGAGACTCAATCCCATAGCAACTCCCTCCAATGTTTTATCATCATAGGTAGGACCAAGTCCGCCTGACAAAATTAGCCAGTTTGGTTCTCTTGCGATTGACTCCTTTACTGCACAAGAGATCTCGTTAACATCATCTCCAACCACTGTTATCCTTCTCACAAAACCGCCCGATTCTGCAATATTACTGGAAATCCAATGGGCATTGGTATTGACAGTTATCCCTGATAGCAATTCATTCCCAACACATAGTATTTCTACAACAACAATAACCATAAAGATGAAGCTGCATCAATAAAAATCGCAGAGGTATATTAATCAAAACAATTAAGCTAGCAAACTACAAATAGATTCCCCCTAATGGCTAGCTTTTATCAACTTACAAAATGGCTTTGCTCAAATAACCTTCAGCTTCAATAACCTTCTTTTCAGGTTGGACTGTAATTTATCCTGATTTAGAGCTTACTGTAAAATACATCGTTACGCAGTTGACAACTAATACACGGGATTTTTGATTTATCATACAAAGCAGTGAGGCCGCCTAATATCACTGATATAACCCATTGAATATCATGATCATGTTGAAACCTTCATTACTATCATCAGAGCGAAGGAGTGGAAAAAGGAAAAAAAAGGATAATATAAATAATTACAATAATAATAAACAAATGGTAGCATTACATGTATCATTTGTTATTCTGACAATTTTTATTTTGTCAGTTCTTTTGTTAACAGCCAATGCTACTACTACTGTTGACAACTCTATCAAGATTACAAAACAGGAATCCTTCAGAGATTCGAATGGCAGACTTAACATTATCGGAGTAGTCGATAACAATGGAAAGATACCAGTTAGTATTACAATTGGTCTTAATGTTGTAGACAAGAAGAATAATGCTGAGTCTGTTACAACCATGACAGATCCAACTTATGGCAAAATCATATACCCTTTGACTGGAGCTCCATTTAAATTTGTTATCGATCCTAACCAATCAGTCAAGGGTACAGCCTTTATCTCTAGTATAAAACAGGTTCCAGTACCATATTATAATGTGTTAAGGTTGAATTACTCTAACATGCCAACTGGCAGCGATAGAGCCCTTGTTGGAACAGCCAAGAATGTAGGACCATTTGATCTACATGATGTAAGCGTATACGCATCAGCTCATGACAAAAATGGAATACAAATTGATTCTGTTAAAAGTAATGTAATGTCTGTTATAAAACCTGGTCAAGAAGTTGCATTTATTGCTATTCCTGATTCTGCTATCTCACCGCATGTCTTTTATTTTAGCTGTGCAGGAGTTTCTCTTAATAATGCTCCAATGACGATTTTAGATATAGGCAAAGGTCAGTCTATTTCCTATGATATAAACGGTATAGTAAGTATAAGCGATTTTAAATATAACCCTGCTACCGATAGTATTGTCTTTGGAGTAAAGCATTATAATCCTGATGGTGGCCCTATGAGTCTAAAGATAGTAAGGAATTCTGGCAATCCTTCTTCTGTATCTATTGTAATGGATGGAAAGCTATACAAGGAAGCGTCATTAAAAACAATGGATTCAAAGACAGTTCATATAGATCTTTTCATTCCATCAGGCGAACATAACGTGCAGGTTAAAGGAATTAGGAATGATGCAGCTTAATTTGCATCATCAAAGTATATATCACAACTGCTCTCTTGCATAACCTAACAGATTAACTCGTGTTTATCTTATGGTGTTAATCATCCCAAAGGGATGAACATGTTTGTTATATAATGATACCTTTACTAACATTTCTTATACCATGTTTGGAAACTTTCTTGCTGATACACATTCTCCAGACATCCGTCTATGTCCATAATTTATATCATTTTTCCATCTCTTGTAATTTGAGTTGTTTTAGTACAACTAATTTTCTTGGACTATGTGTCCTGGTTCTTCCTCTTCCTACTCCCACTGATACTAACTAGTTCTTCCTAACAATGATTGCAGGTTCAATATCGCTTTGAAACAGAAATGTAAAATTCTCATTACTGTCATATGCACCATCAGCAGCAATGATTCTTTTTACATTATTATTTACCATTGCTCTATCCACCAATACTTTCAGTTTATTTCCATCATGTACTTCTTCACTTGTAACTTCTAGTGTGATAATCCTCTTTTTCTTGATGTCAACTGCTACTACTTGTATCTTGAGATATCATTTTCTCACATTCCATTTATGATTAGGCAGCCACTCGCCTCTATTTGTAACTTTGATACCAGTACTATCTAATACTATTACAATGTCGTTTCCTATTCTGATGCTGTTAAGTTTGATATCAAGATTCTTTATTATCCTGTTTATGTTGTAGTCTGGTACGGATGGTACTTTATTACTAGCATGAGCCCTGACAACACCTTCAGTTTGTCTCCATGGTAGATGAAAAAATAAACTCTCATATAACCGAGAAGTTGAACAAATGAATCTGGATATCTGTAAGCAGCTCCTTCCTTATGTTGTTCATAATGTTGAGCTCGCTATATCAATTATCGATGACATCAAAATCAAGCAATATCTCTTCACGTTTAACTAATCATTAGTTATACCAATGCCAATTGAACACAAGAATGTTAGATATGCGTACGCTATGACTACCAAAAAGAGCTTTTGGGGATTTCGTCTGGTAAAATATATGTATATGTTAGTTGTATCCTGATTTAGATCGTTAAACAACTGGTCAAGTTACAGCTCAATCTGGCAACTATTAAGACTTTTACAAAAGCGTAGATGTTAATGATCTGTCAAGAGAATATAACAAAGATATCATCAAAAAACCACATTATGTCTTGTTAACTATTTCAAAAGATATGCAGTTATTTTCTTTGGACTTGAACCTGACACTGAACTGTTCAAATTAAAACCACACAAACGAGGATGGATTTTGCAGGCGATGAAACCATTTGGTGATTATTACTTTTGGAAATACAATACTAGAGAGGTTCAAGAATTGGTTAGAAAAATAATAGAAAGATATGTTCTTGGCAATCTTGACTATAAAGACAAAATATATCTTGTCAATCCAAACTTTTTGCAAACAAAATTTAACACATTATTAGCAATACCCGGAGAAATTGGTTTTACAGTTAGAATGGGAATCTTTACAAGGGATTAAGAGAGGAGTAGCTTTGTTGTATCCACGACAAGGAAATTTGTAATAATGAATTTGGTTGTAAGTGCAATAATCTAATAAAGGCGAAACAATAATTGGCATTAATTGGATTAGAGGTAACAGGAAGGTCTTTTGTAACTATATTACCAACAAATATGAGGCAGCAATTTCGAAAACTAGCAAAGTTTGATAGACATGATATAGTGGCAAACTCAATAAATATAATAGTATGATATACAAGTACATGACTTTATTAGTCATCGGCTGAGCTTAACAACCTAATTATCTATCTGGTAAATTACATTTATTACAATGTTAGAACATCTAATTATGCAATCTCCAGCTGTCAGCACAAGTGGTATAGATGCAGTCATCAACTTGTTAGTTGCAGGCTCTGCATTAGTAGGTACGTTAGGAGGGCTTATCACTGGAATCGTATCGTATATAAGATCACACAGTAATTCAAAAGAAATACAGACAGCTTCAGGCAAAATAATGGATGTGAGTAAATTGGCAACTGATTTTGCACAAAAGACGGCTGAACAAGAAAGTAAATTTAAAAATCTCGGCGAAGTAATAACTCAATTATCGCCACAAGCAAAAGACCTGTTGAATGCAAAGCAAATGCAAATCGAAAAGCTTACCAGAGACGTTGAGATCGCAAATAAACAACTCAATGCATTAAAATCAATACTCCCCGCTGAAGGCCAAGCTGACAATATTCCACATCTACCACGTTAATAAGGGAACTTGCTAAGGAGTGCTTATCTAGAGAATCATAGCAAACTTCGAGCCAACAACTATTCTAGAATTTTTTCATAACCTCAATTACTTGCTAAACAATAGAGAAGAATTTTCGTTAATCAAACAAGGTTTAGCTTGATGTATGTTTGTAGGATGCAGTTTTTTGTGTTATTTAACAACTGTTTTATAAAGATGATTGCACTGGTCATGTGATATTTATATCTTGGAACAAGCTTGTGGGATGATAAGATATACAAGGGCTGGTAGTCCAGACCGGTACGGACGTTCGATTCGCAATCGAAAGATCGTGGGTTCAAATCCCACCCAGTCCACCATTTTATAGCGGAAGATTGTTTCGCAATTTTCAAGCGTGATTTTCTAATAGTTACGTAGCAATAATACCAATTTATGATTCAAAAAAAGTTACTCTTAACGTAAATATTTACGTAATAGTTTTGACGTAATTGAATGTAATTGAAAGCGCATTACGTCAATTACGATTTCATTACGTAACAAGGTGATATATTTATGTAAACTAATTAATGTAAAAAGATCTACCTTAGAACTAATCTAAGGTTTACCCTAAGGTTTAATAATGTGTTATAATGTATAATACGTTACAAAATATGGAGTCAATAAATAATACAACGACAAAACTAAAAAACGAAAACTACAGCAGTAGTAAAGCTACTGAATTTAAGACTATAGGAACAAAGGTGAAAAATATTGATATACCCATTTTAAACCAAAGGCTAAAAATTTATGGATACCAAACTATAGGGGAATTAATCCATGATTTTGTCAAGTCAAAGTTTCCTCCAGTCTACGATGATGAAGAATTAAAATCTATGAAAGCTAACCTGCAACAGAACGGTCAATGGACTTCTTTATCAGGGTCGTACCCGACTTTCCTAAACAATATTGATTATGATGATATGCTAAAGTTCTATGTAAATAATCTCAGATTACATAATAAGAGTGCAAGAGACCTTGTAAGTTATTTTAGACGCTATTATGATATTTTCTTTGGTAACCATCCAGATGAGATATTAAAGTATGCTCCACATAAAAGGTCTTGGATATTACAATCCATAAAAAAATTTGCATCATATTACAAATACAAGACAGGAAATCCAGACTGTGAAGACGTTGTAAAAAGAATGATAGAAAGATATAATCTGAATGTTTCTCTTGATATGAAAAGAGCAATCTATGTCGTAGATGATCAGTATGTTGTAAGGAAAATAGATAAGTTGATGACAATACAAGGGGATATAGGATTTATAGTAAAAGTAGGATTATTTTCAGGTCTGCGAGAGGAAGAAATAATTTATTCTCATAGTAAAGAAATTTGTCCAGATAACGCAGGGCATAAGTGTGACAGATTGCATGTAATAAATAAGCCAAATGGTATGAGCATAGTAACTCTAAATTGGTTTAGAGGAAATAAACAATGTTATTTCTTTATAATGCCTAGCAACATCTGGAAGCAATTCCGGAATTTGCCAAGATTTACCAGAAAGGAAGAGATAAACAGTGCCCATAATATAGTCAAAAGGGAAGTTGAGATAAAGTTTATGGATCTTAGAAAGCTCCACTATAATGTTGTACGTAATACGATGGATCCTAATGAAGCAGATATTTTGGCAGGAAGAGCAAAAACAGTTTCAGCACAACACTACGCACTATACCAGTTAGATAAAATGGCAGAATCATATAAGCAAGCATGGGAAAAATTTGGTATTACATTTAGCTAGTTAAAATATCTATTTAGCTATGATAATATAATTATTTAGACACAACACCCATCCATTAAGAATTTTTATATTGCTAATAGGTTTTACCTAAGGAGTGTCAAAGGATGGTACCAATAATAGTAGAAAGAATAGAAAAAGAGAAGTAGAAAAAGAAAGGTTCCAAAAAGAAATTACTGGTGATATCAATGAGGAACTCCTTTGGACTTCGATTGCAAAAAATTATGAGATGATCCAGGGAGCACAGATTGCAAATGGTTTTATTCTTCTTATGGCTCTGTCGAAAGCAACAGAACCATTGAGTACAACCCAAATATCAGAAATAATATCAAAAAAAAGCAGAGGAGAAATCTTTAAACTTTCTGCGACTTTGAAGGATTCTTTAGAATATAGACTCAAACGTGACGGATATGTTGATGGCACTGACATGAAAAATAAGAGCGTCTACTCTATCACTCCGAAGGGAAGGAAATTGCTTAAAGGTTGGATTGCCTTTCTGTTAGCATATTCATAAGTGAGCATAGTAAGCATTTTGATTTTGTGTATCTGATTATTGCTATTAAGCCTTTGTTCTATTGTGGTCGTTACAAAACCTTAAAAGATTATGATTTTAGCTGTCTACAGGATATAAGAACAATACGGTTTATCTTAATTCTAAAGTATTGAAAATATGACTTAAACAAAGACTTGGACATGAAAGATCACATCTACCTTGTCAGTCCCCAATTTATTGGAGTTCTAAAGAATAGGACTATCTTCCAGAATATGCATGGGAGGTAACATTCCAAAACCAATAAAAGTCAATGTCATTAGAAAATGGCTACAGGGCAAAAGTAGAGAT
>JAFAQB010000431.1 GCA_019246625.1 Nitrososphaeraceae archaeon | reverse complement strand
TCCACGCTTAGGATCAAACTGGTAGCCATCGCCAATGAATTTGAGCTTTTGCTCAGGGTACCGTAAGGTAAACCTTTTGATTACAAGGTGTTTAGAGCCTGATTCTATAGCCTTGATCATTCCAGCTGCTGATGATGTTGGTTTTGTCAATGTCCTGTTAACAATCCCCCTGGTCCTAATATGCCACCATAAATTAAAGCTAGTGCTATAAACATGTTTATAAAAGTCAAAACTATGAGTTTATACCACCCTGTATGAAGTAAAATATCTATTCTAATTCTAGGGCTGATGCCTCTTGGAAGTAACATGAGCATAATTATTCCAAACGTCTTTACTACAAACCAAAAGATTGCATTAACAGTAACTCCGTTATAAACGCCCTGAAGTGTTAACAATCCCATCAATCCAGCTGTTGGACCATGAGAGAGTTCTTTTGGAAAGATCTGAGGTCCTGCCCATCCACCAAGGAATAATATTACAAACAGTGCTGATAAAGCGTATACCTTTACATACGATCCAAGCTGTATTAGACCAAAAATCATGCCTGATGTTTCAGTAAGCCATCCAGCAACAATTTCACTTTCTGCTTCAGGTAAGTCAAATGGAATTCTTTCAAGTTCTGCCAACGAGGAAATAAAGAACACAAAAGCGCTAATTGGAAGGAAGAAAATGTACCAGTATGGATGTTGTGCCTTTGCAATATCGGTTAGATTAAGTGAGCCAGATAAAATTACAGCAGAAAGTGCAGAAAGAAAGAATGGAATTTCAAAAGCTATCATCTGATGTAATGCACGCAATCCTCCAATGAATGGATATTTGCTATTGCTTGCCCATGAAAAGAGCAATGCAATTAATGGAAAAAATCCAAGAATTGCAAATACTGCAATAATACCAACATTGACGTTTGCAGCTACCCATCCAGGCGCTACGGGTATCAACGCAACTACTGCAGCTGATGTTGCGACAAAAGCAATAGGGGCAGCCCAGAAAATTGGTTTGTCAGCACCCGATGGAATAATAATCTCTTTGGCGATTAATTTCAAGCCATCTGCAAGTAGTTGTAAAATTCCTTCAATTTTGCCACAATAAAGAGGACCTATCCTTAGCTGCATTTTGGCTAGAAATTTTCGTTCAACAAATATTGTAACTGCTGCAAATAATGCTGCAAATGAAAAGCCAGGAAATACCGCCACCTTAAATATATCAGTGTGGATTATAAAATGGACAATTGGTAGAGTACGTGTAGGATCCACCATCATAGACAAAAATAGATACGGTGTAAGAACCTCCCCATTTACAGGCGGAAGTGGCACATAGAATAGTATTACAAAAATTATAGGCAAGCCTATAAGTGAAATAATAATTACGATCCAAAGAACTACCCAAACAATACTAGCGATAAACTTTCCAAAACGGTATTCTTGGGGATATGTTGCCATCTTATTATCTGTCAGCCTCCACAGGCCAATAATTCAGCGACCAATAAACAGATGGCATATCAGCCAGCTTTGAACCAACCAGAAGATGTGGTAATGCTATCATATTTCTAAAAGAACCAACAGATATCTTTACCCTATAAGGCTTTGGGCTACCATCGCTAACAATGTAATAACCAAGAGCACCTCTGCCTGATTCCACTCTTCTATAGGCTTCTCCTAAAGGCCCCTTTGGATTTGGTTGTAATTTCGCTCGAACTTCCCCAGACTCAGGCATCTTGTCAAGCAGCTGCCTCATAATATGGCATGATTCTTTCATATCCAAAAGTGGAACATATGCTCTTGCAAGGGAATCGCCGCTTTTCATATACTGAACCTTGAAGTCAATCTCATTGTAAACATCATAGGGTTCAGCCTTTCGTATATCATATGGAACTCCAGATGCTCGCAACACAGATCCTGTAACACCTAGTCTGATCGCATCTTCCTTCGTAAGAATTCCTACACCCTCAGTCCGTTGTATGAAAAGAGGGTTAGTATAGAAAATATCCTCATATTCCCTTAATCGTTTTTCAAAATATGAGATATTTCTTAGACATTTATCTTTAAAACCTGATGGCATGTCGTTTCGGACGCCGCCAGGTATATTAAATGCGTGAGTTACTCTTGCGCCGCTCAACGCATCCATAAGATCAATAAATAATTCCCTGTCTCCAGTAGGCCACATGAACATTGTAGAATGACCTAGGAAAATTCCATAAATTGCTAGCCAGTATAAAGTATAAATCTGGCGATCAAGTTCTGATGCAATAGCTCGGATGAACTGGCCTCTTCTCGGAACTTGAATTCCTACAAGTTCCTCGACAGCTAGGCTGTATGAATATGTAATGTTAGCAGAGTCATGAATCACAGGCCGTTCAAGGTGGGGAATATTCTGAATAAAATTACGGTACTCACACATTTTCTCCTCTCCACGGTGTACATAACCGGGGTCAGGATCACAATAGACAACATAGTCGCCATCAACTTTGACTGTAAATCTAAAATGCCCGGAGCCAGGATGTTGGGGTCCAACGCTAAGCGTCATCAGACGGTCGTCTTCTGACTCTTTTACAATCTGCATTCCTAACTTCTCAGACTCGTCAATTTGATGTTCAAGGTTTTTTGCCATATTTTCTTATGTCACCCATCATCTTCCTCTAATTCTAAATTCCTTTCTTAGTGGTGGTAAATCAGCCCAGTCTTCCGGTAGCAAGAATCGCTCATTTCTTGGATGGCCCTCAAAGTATACCCCCAGCATTTCAAAGGTCTCTCTCTCATGATATTCACCACTCTTATATACATTAGTTAATGATGGCAGTCGTGCATCATCGCGATTGGTTCGTGTTGCCAAAGAAAGAATATGTGCTGCAATATCATCTTTTGAATACGATCCTAACTGATAAATAACTTCTATTTGATTATCCTTTGGATAATCAGTACCTGTCACAGACTCGGCATGATCAAACCCCAAATTATCACGAATAAATGTCGCAACTTCAATTATATCTGTTGGATCTACATTAACTTTTATTCGTAGGGGCCGAATGTATGCTACTTTGATTTTATAATCTCCAAATCTGGATACTATCTGCGAAACAAGACTGTTTTCAAAGGCTGGAGCCTCAGTTCTTTCTTTTGTTGGTGGAGCAGCAGCTTTTGCAGGTGTTGACGATGGTGGTTGTGAAGGTGTTATTGAACTGCCAGACTTATTATTTTGATCTTGGCTCATTTTTATTTGATCTTTGACCTTTTGATCTTTTCTTGCAGCAATATTGTGCCTTGGATCAATGTTTCAGGTCGAGGTGGGCATCCCGGAACATAGACATCTACCGGTATGATCCCGTCAACTCCTGGAAGGACATTATACGAGTCGACATACAGGCCTCCCGTAATTGCGCATGCACCCATTGCGATTACGTATTTGGGCTCTGGCATTTGATCATAGACCATTCTCAATCTTGGTGCCATTTTTCTGTTAACAGTTCCCTGTACAACGATAAGATCACATTGTCTCAAGGAACCAAAGGCTTCGATAATTCCGAACCTTTCTACATCATATCTTGGGCCTGAAGCTGCTCCGAACTCAACGCTGCAGCATGCCGTTTCAAGGTGTACAGGCCACAGCGACCATATCCTCCCCCAGTTTATTGCATATCCCAACGGTTGGTCTAAAGCCCTTACTAGGATGTCACTTATCTTACTTACCATGAGATTGAAGTTTGTAGGGTTAACTAGGTCCTTGATCATAGCCTTTTCTCACCTATTTGTTTGTAATTTAGATATTTAATACTTTTTAGCGAAGTTATTACCAGATTCCTTTCCTCCCTGCTAAATACAGGGCATAACCCATTGCAGCAAACATTATGCCTAAAAATGCCATAATAGGAAGAGTTGCTGCTCTCGGGATTAAAAACAGAGCAGAGGCCCATGTATAAAGGAATATCGCCATGACATCAAAAACAACAAACATTAGGATATAAGCATAATATTGCATCATAAAGTGAGAACGGCCCTCCCCTGTTGGCATTTGGCCACATTCCATGGGCAGAAACTTGACAGGATTGTATCGGCGGCGTGGCGAAAGCAATCTAGATATAATGAGTGCAGGAACCGATGCTAATACACCAAAGCCAAGCATGTATATGACTGGAGTAAATTGGGCAACCGTCTGCGCTGGCAATACGTGACTTGCTGATTTATGAAGATATAAAAATCTTGCTTTAATTTCTTAAGACCATATCGAATAATTGTCTGGCCATAAGTTTTGGATGATTTAATGCTAGCCTTAGCATTTTCCTAGCTGTAAATTCTGCCTTGATAAAATCAAAAAACTCCTCATGGGACATATCCCGTAAGATTTCAATCTCTCTATCCCAATCCTCATCCTTAAGCCCAATCCACCTTGACTGAACCTTAAGAGCAGAGTTTATTTTTGATTCTACTCTCTTCTTCCAAATTCTCTCATATTCCAAGAGTGACCCTTTGTCAGAATTTTGTGCCAATGATTTAGCTCCAATTTCTCCAGCTAGCATACCAAACTCTATAGCATATCTGATGCCTTCTAAAACCAGAGGATTAGCCTGTCCTGCTGAATCTCCAACTAACATTAATCCATCATATACAGTGGATTTTCGAAGTCCTTCGTTTGGAATAAGCCCATGATGCAGCTCAACTGGTTGAATTTTACCCATTTTGTCCAAAGGTTTCAATCTCTTTTCAATTATTGAATTTAATTTTTCTACTGGATCGGTATAAGATTCTGGCCTGCCAATACCAACTCCAATCTTTACTCTATATTTCGATAATGGAAAAATCCAAGCATAGCCAGCATCAGAATACTGCCTCCCCACCATTAGAGTCCATGTTTCGCTATCCACGTTTTCACAATAACACTCATACTCAGCTCCGATCCCATATCTCTTCCATCTACTTACTAGACCTAACCTTTGAGCAACAGAACTATTGAAACCGCTTGCATCTATTACAAGTTTAGAACCTATGACAATTTCCCCTTTAGGAGTACCTACTTTCAGTCCAGAAATTCGATTTTTAGAGTCCAAAACTACATTAGTTACATTACTCTTTATCATAATTTCTGAGCCTGCTTCTGCCGCTAAGAAAGCAAGATGCTGGTATACGCTTCGAACGTTCAATACACATGATTTAGCAGTGCTTCCTCTGATAGTAACTTCGTTAGATGGTGAAATGAAAGTATAATTTTTTATAGGATTGTAGTGTTCTTTTGAAATTCTAAGTCTTTCAATTTCTTCTATCCATGTTACTCCACTAGTTCTTATATTATGAGCAATAGATTGATCTTTTTCGAATAAAATTACTTTGGCTTTAGATTTAGCTGCAGCACATGCTGCAGAGAGCCCAGCAGGACCTCCTCCTACAACCGATATGTCATAATCTACCATTTGTCCTTCACCTCAACCCGCAGTGAAAGATATATTATCAAACAGCATATAAGGCAGAATTGAATCTGCAAGAACCTTCCTTTCCTTTGAAATACCTACAAGATCATATAGTGCATCAAAAATATTGCCAGCTACCATTACTTCTTTTACAGGATACTCGTTATTTCCCTTCTTAATATAATGCCCTCCTTTTACTACGCCTGAAAAATCCCCATTTGCAGGATTTACATTTCCAGAAAACCTATTAACTATAATACCTCTATCGATTCCCGAAATTAAATCCTCCAATTTTAGTTTTCCTGGCTTGATGATAATATTAGTAGCAGATACTATTGGCGGCATCTTTGGAGAACCTCCTGCGTTACCACTGCTTTCCACATTATCTTTATTGGCTGTATACGTATTGTAGATGAATCTCGTTAAAATTCCATTCTCAATAATAATATTACGTCTATGGGGAACACCTTCCCTATCGAAACTTGAGGCTCCTAAGCTATTTATATCAGTCGCATCATCCTCAAGGGTCAAGAGATCTGAAGATACATACTTACCAACCTTCCCTCCAAATTTACTTGCTCCCTTCTGCACCATAGAGGAATTAATGGAATATGCTATTACATCTTGTATTAAGTCTGTTGCGGCTGTAGGAGTTAGTAGTAGTTTTCCTCTAAAGCTCTCAATTTTTCGTGGTCCGAGCGAATTTACAACTGTTTTAGCAAATTCTCTGCCTGTTGAAAATACATCGATGTCCTTAACGTGGTGGGTACCGCCAAATCTGAAATCAAAGTTGGAAACCTCTTTATCATCAATTGCCATTCCCATAATTGACCAATAAAATGAAGTGACAGTTTCTTCCGCTCTCATACCAGTGGAATTCAACAGTACATGAGTCGTTACAGAATTTGTAAAATTGCCGCTATCTACACTCACTCTATCATCAAAAGACTTTGCTGCATCCAACATATCCGATGCCATTTTAGTTGCATCATGCAAGGTGAAGGATTCTGCGTTTTTATCATATATACCTTCAAGAGATTCGATCTTAGAATTTTTAGGTATTGAATTGTATTTGTCAGCTGGGCTAATTCTGGCTAGTTTAATTGCTTTTATAGCTGCATCCTTAATATGTTCTCTTTCTGAAGAATTAATTGATGAAAAACCGAGTGAACTACCTATAAACACCCTAATTCCCAGTCCAACGCTCTTATGATATTTTAACTGTTTTAGATCATTATTTTCAATTAAAGCTTCTGATCCCTTATTTTCGGTCATAAATGCTTCTGCATATTCAGCTCCCATGTTTTCTGCTTCCCTTACTGCTAAATAGCAGGTATCTTCCATTTTAGCTATTGTAAACCTCCCAAAAGTGCAGTACACCTAATATGAGGTCCACCACCATCAACTTTTGCTGGCTGAAATTTTCCACAATATCCTGTTCCAATATCATATTCGAAATCATTTCCAACCATATCAACAGATTCCAATACATCAAAAGCATTTCCAGAAATACTGGTGCCCTTCATCAATTCTTTCACTTCACCATTTTGAATAGAATAAGCTTCTTGGGAACCGAACATGAATTCTCCATTCGCATCAGCTTGACCGCTTCTTGGACCTTTTATCAAATACCCATATTTGGTTTCCTTTATAATGTCATCAAGGTTATCATTTCTGGGTTCAATGAAGGTATTTCTCATTCTTATAAGTGGTTCATCATTATACTCAAATGCCCGTGCATTCCCGGTCGGCATAGTATCAAAAATCAATGCAGTTTCACGATTATGCAAAAAGGACTTTAGGATGCCGTTTTCAATAATAACAATTCTGCCAGCAATAATTCCCTCATCATCTATTGCAATAGTTCCTGCAGCATTTGCAGCAATGTTTGATTGTCCACTGTCTACCAATGTAATCAACTCGCTAGCAATTTTTTGTCCCACTTTACCTTTGGCTACAGAGCCCGAGATAACGAAATCTGCTTCTACCATGTGACCGATCGCTTCATGGCATATCAAACCGACCATTCCTGGATCCAAAATAATAGTTGTCTTTTCACCAGTTACATGTCTTGCGTCAAGCAATTTTGTCGCTTTTTCTGATGCTAAAATAGCATAATCAAAGGGATCTTTCTTTGAAAATAAATCGTGCCATCCGCCTGTAACTCCGATTCCTTCTGAGGTAGTTACACTTTCGCTTCCCCTACAAGCTACAGATACAACGTTAAACTCAGGTTTAGAGTCGTAAACTTCTACTTCTACACCATCACTATTAACTATAATTTTATGGTCTAAAATCTCATGGTAAATACATGATGCAGACTTTATGGTTTCCGAGTACTTTCTAGCTTGAATTTCAGCTTCTTTTGCAATTTTTACCTTTTGTTCTATGTCAACGCTATGTAGATCTCCATTTACTTTTGTTTTAAAAAGCCCTTTAATATCATTAGATTGTGCAAGTCCTGTCACTTTCTTCTTTTTAGTTTCAGCAAGTAATTTTGCTGCCGCTATTGCCTCTGAAAGAGAATCTACTAATGTCATCTTGGACAAAACATTTGTGCTACTAAAACCCCAACAACCATCAACCAAAACTCTAATCCCGCAGCCAGAATTTTGAACAGTCCGAATCATTTCAAGTTCTCCATTACTAAAAATTACTTCATTTGCAATTCTTGAATGATAGCGAGTTTCAACATATTTTACACCTTTACTTTTTGAAATTACAGATCGTAAATCATCAATTATTAACGAACTTGTCATTGTTATCAGAGCACGTGATCAAAGCCATCAAATATGTTTATCTAAACATGAACATGAACTCATGGATTAGATATAAATAGATCGCATCCATAAATCGGGTATTAATCAACCACATTTCCAGTAAACCCTTGGCGAAGGCAGGAAAAACCATGTAGGGTAAAATAAAGCAATCATCAAAATAGAACTTTAAAAATTTTGTTAGGATAGACATGATTTCTTATAATTTTTAATATTAGACTTAAAAGTTTGAATAAAAAATCACAATTGCTCAGAGCCATCTATAGCGACCTAATGAGCTCAGGTAAGAACAGAGTATTCAATTTTCAAGAATTAATAAATAACTCCTCTGTAGTGATATAGTGGTTGGAGAAATTATATTATAAAATTAAGACAAATTGCAGTACAATTCACATGTTGACAAGGTTTTACATTATTATTATCATTATTTGTACTGTCAATAACGGCAACTGAAATCATATAGGATATCAAATGGATATTGTCCCTGCTGTCCCTGCTCCAGAATTTAAAGGTATTAGAGTATGGGCAAATTCAAAACCACTTTCAATCAAGGATCTCAAAGGAAGAGTTGTTCTATTAGATTGTTGGACACATACCTGTATATTTTGTCTACGTACCATCCCTATAATAAAACGCCTGCAGGAGAAATATTCAAAATATGGATTTCAGGTAATCCAGGCACATTCTGCAGAATATGAATTTGCAACCAATGCCCAAAACGTTCACAAGGCGTTATCACGGTATAAGATAAATAACATCCCAGTAGGATTTGACACTAATAACAGTACGTGGGAAGCATATGGCAATACGTACTGGCCTAAACATGTACTCATTGATCATGATAGCTTTATCCGTTACGAGCATGCTGGTTATGGGTCAATACAAGACTTTGAAAGCAGAGTAGTAGAAGTACTAGAGGAAGCAGGTCACAAACCAACTGATGACATTGATACATTGAATCCAAATGATGAAATTTTTGATACATATGGAATGCACTTCTATGGTATTGCACCTGAGATTTGTGTTGGTTATTCCAGGCTTGGGAAGTTTGGGAATAATCAGACAATGAAACCTGACAAGCCAAACATCGTTATTGATCCTGGTTCTTACACCGACAATCTAGTTTACCTTCGTGGCAAATGGATATGGGAACGCGAAGGAGCAAAAATCCGTCTCAGTAGTAAAGAAAATAATCCTGCAGTAATAATAAAATATAATTCTGCAAGGCGCGTACATGGAATTATTGGAACTTCCGACGGAAAGATAGGACGAATAGAAGTCAAGATGGATGACAATTATTTAACAAAGGAACAGCTAGGAAAGGATGTGAAACTAAAAGACGGCATTAGCTTTGCTGATGTAGAATGGTCATTTATGCATAACTTGACAAAAACTGAAAAAGCTGAAATTCATGAAATTCAACTTATTCCACGCTCGGATAATATTATATTCTACACCTTTGTTTTTGGCTAGTTAAGCGAAGGTGGATTCCATTCTATTCCTTTTCTGCGCATAGAATTAAGATCAAGTTCTTTTCGTTACTTTGAAGTGACTTTATTTTCTGTAGTTAATTATAAAGGTTTTTATTAATTATAGGATATCTAAAAATATGATCACAGAAGCAAGTGAAGGACTCAAAGTAAATTCTATGGCGCCAGACTTCTCTTTGGTAGACTTGGATGGCAAGACTATCAAATTGTCTGATTTTCGTGGAAAAAAGAGAGTTGTAGTTTATTTTTATCCAAAAGATTTTACACCAGGTTGCACTACCGAGGCGATTGAATTTTCAAGAGACTATGACAGATATAGAGATGCCAATATTGAAATTATAGGCATAAGTCCAGACAATGAGGAGTCACATAAAAAATTCCGACAAGAAATGAAAATTCCTTATTTGCTTGGATCTGATTTGCAAAATCAAATCTCTAAACAATACAGGGCGTATGGGCTTAAAAGATTCATGGGCAGGGAGTATATGGGGGTGAATAGATCGACTTTTCTAATTGATGAAAATGGCAAAATCGTTAAAGTATTTCCAAAGGTAAAACCAATCGCAGGTAAAGGATTCCCTGAGATATTCGATGCATTCAAAGAATCAGAGGAAATAGACAAATAAACATTTCTTAACAAGAAATAATTTAATTATTTGGTCAAAGTTCTTCTGGAGTTATAGGTTTTCTAATTCATGGAAAAGTTTTTGTAAGCTGTAATTTGAATATCTATTCGGAATGGCTTTCTATATACTTATTAATATTCATATTCTAGACGTTGCAATGCTATGATATAGACCTAAGAACAACGCAGCTCTCGCTTATTTTTAGGCAGTTACTTGAATTTTGTAGATGCCAAATGTGAGACCACACTATATTTAATGATCGTTACCACTGTTTTACCTGTATCTTCTCTGCCAACAACTTGAAATTGATTGATAGCACAAGGTAAGTCTGGCAACATATGATAAACAAATAGTATCATAGATAAAACCTTAAATAGACAACATCTTTTGTTTTATAGTTCTAAATAATCAATAAAATAAACTCTCCATGACAGTGCGGGAGGTGGGATTTGAACCCACGAACCCCTGAGGGATAAGAGCCTCAGTCTTACGCCTTTGGCCAAGCTGGGCGACTCCCGCTTCGCTGATAAGTGCGCCCATAGCAGTAATTTGAATATTATGGAACAGGAGGATCACACAATCCCTGTAAAAACAAATAAGCAAATACTCTATTATTCATCACTACAAATGAGCCAGTAGCAGAAGTTTATAATCGTAATAGTTTTATAGGGACTCTAAATCCTCTAAAGCAGAATGTTAATACCAGTACGATGCTTCACGTGCGGAAACTTAATTGCAAGTAAGCATACAGAGTTTTCAAACAGAGTAAAAGCTGGCGAGGATCCAGCAAAGATAATGGATTCGTTAAATATGAAGCGCTATTGCTGTAGAAGAATGTTTACCTCAAGCGTGGAGACCATATACCAAGTAATTCCTTATTATGAAGCTTTAAGGCGAAGAATGTCTGAAATCCAGTCAGACATAGAATAAGAAAATAGATGCCTTCAATTACGGCTATTAAAGGCAGAATTGTTTATAACAGCAGAGGAAGTAAAACCATAGAGATAGATGTCATCACCGATAAAAAGTTCTTTGGCAGAGCCTCTGCACCATCTGGCGCAAGTGTAGGAAAGCAAGAAGCTCAGAGTTTTCCTGATGATAATCCAAAAAAAGCACTAGAATTATTCACCACAAATTCCAAAAAGTTCATAGGACTAGACCCAGCAGATCCAAAGATAATTTTTGATGTATTAAGATCTATTGATAACACTGAAAGGTACACCAAAATTGGCGGCGCCATTGCTTATGCCTTGAGCATTGCAGCTATTGATTCTGCAGCAAAGTCATTAGATGTGCCTATCTTCAAATTATTAAAACCAAGAAAACCTTATAAATTTCCGTTCCCTCTTGGGAATATATTAGGTGGCGGTGCTCATGCCGGGCCGGGTACTCCAGACATACAAGAATTTCTGGTATGCCCTATCGGAGCTGAAAGTATCATAGAAGCATTGGAAATAAATTTTGAGATGCATAAAGAACTTGGCAAAGTTATTGAATCTATTGATAAACGCTTCACATACGGTCGAGGAGACGAAGGCGCATGGGCTCCGAATGTAAATAACGATCAGGCATTAGAACTTATAGACAAAGCTATTAAAAATTGTGGTTTTTCGCTAGGTAAAGAAATATCGCTAGGAATTGATTTGGCAAGCTCTTCCCTTTGGAATGAAAAGAAGAAGGAGTATGGGTATGTTAGGCAGGGAATAAAACGAAACACCCAAGAGCAAATTGATTTTGCCAACGATCTAATTAAAAAATATAATCTTATTTATCTAGAAGATCCAGTCCATGAGGAGGACTTCGAAAGTATGGCCGCCATAACCAAAAGGAATCCAAAATGCCTCGTTACTGGTGATGATATATTAGTCACCAATACAAGTAGAGTCAAAGAAGCAGCAAGGTCAAAATCATGCAGCGGTGCAATTTTGAAGGTCAACCAAACAGGAACTCTTTATGATTCCATGAAATTTGCTGATGCGTGTACCATAAACAATATCAAAATTATAACATCACATAGATCCGGCGAATCTTCTGATGCACATATTGCACATATTGCAATTGCTACTGATTCTAAAATGTTAAAGTCAGGAGTCATTGGTGGTGAGCGCATAGCGAAGTTAAACGAACTTTTACGTCTTAGAGAGTATGATTTAATAGAAGGCATGGCTGATCTGTCCACTGCGTAACATGAGTGAAGATAAAGGGGTTCAAGATGCTGATTTGGATGCTATAAACGAAGACGAACCCAATAACGTTACATCAAATGAGGAGTCGTCTTCCGCAGAAATGCAAGAAGGTGACAGTGTGTTAGAGAGTAACAATTTAGAAAAAATGATTCTTTCTACTGGTATTCGTGTGGGTACTCCAGTCAAAACAAAATATATGACACCATTTATTGTCCGAGCTAATCCAGAAGGTTTGTACATTCTTGATATTAGTAAAACGTTAGCAAAAATCGATGTCGCAGCCAAATTCATTGGCCGTGCCAATATCTCAAAGGTTGCGGTAGCATCTGCACGAGAATATGGTAAAACACCTGTAGAAAAATTTTGCGAACTCACAGGTGCAATGAGTATTTTTGGACGCTTTATGCCAGGCACATTCACAAACCCATCATTGCCAAAATACATGGAACCTGAAATCGTAATTGTTACTGACCCGCAAGCAGATCAACAGGCAGTATTAGAGGCAACAAGAGCAGGTGTTCCAGTGATTGCAATTGCTAATAGCGACAATGTGACGTCAAGAGTCGATTTAGTAATTCCTGCAAATAACAGAGGACGAAAAGCTCTTGCTACTGTCTATTGGCTTCTTGCAAGAGAGGTATTGAAGAAACAAGGCACAATTAAATCTGACAGCGAAATGAGAACATCAATTGATGAATTTGAAACAAAGTTAGTCGAGGAAATATCTTGAACAATAGTCCTAAAAGGACTTCAGTTGTAGCTGGGATTTTCTATCCAAGTGAACCATTAGAACTTAAACAACTAATTGAACAATCATTTAGAGATCTAAATTTTGGTCCAGGTAGAATGCCGCCATCTGGCTCTAAACGAAGAATTTATGGTATTGTTTCGCCTCATGCAGGATATGTCTATTCTGGTGCCGTTGCTGCAAATGGATATTATGAAATATCATCGATAGATTTCGATAATGTAGTGATGATAGGTCCTAACCATTATGGAATTGGCGCTGGGGTAGCTATAATGCATAATGGACTTTGGGAAACACCGCTAGGTCAAATCGAAATCAATCCATCTTTAGCATCAGAAATCTCAAGATATTCTGGTATAGTTGATTTTGACGATTTCGCACACAGTAGGGATCATTGTCTAGAAGTTCAAATTCCTTTTCTTCAATATATCAAGAGAAATGAGTTTAAGATTATACCAATTGTGTTAATATTACAAGATCGAGAGACTGCAATAAACATAGGCAAATCCATAGCTCAGACCACAGCAAATTCTAAAACATTACTTATTGCATCCTCAGATTTTACTCACTATGAATCAAATAGCGAAGCATATAGAAAGGATGGTGAATTAATAAAGGCAATTTTATCTTTAGATATTCAGAAGTTTTATTCAGTATTGGAGAGATTTGATGTATCCGCTTGTGGCTATGGTGCAATTGCATCAACAATGGAAGCAGTAAAGGATTTAGGAGCAACAAAAGGTGAATTACTAAAATATGCTACAAGCGGCAATGTTACAGGAGATATGAATGCCGTTGTAGGGTACTCATCAATTATATTTGTGTGATTATGAGGAAAACCTCAGCAAAGGCATCTGCACCAGCAAAAATTATTTTGTTTGGTGAACATTTTGTTGTATACGGCAGTCATGCAATTATGGCAGCAATTAACAGGCGTATTCATGTCGCTGTCTTTTTGAATAAAACGCAAACAATCAATATTACATCAAATTTGGGAATTATAGGATCGTATACAGATTCAAAGTTTAACTTAATAAAAGGCGGGAAGAATACAAAAGAAATCCTCGATCCAGTCTACAAGTCTGCAGTTAATGTTCTTTCAGAAAGAAAACAAAATTTAGGAATAGATATTAATGTAGTGTCAGAAGTACCACATGGAGTTGGACTAGGATCTTCTGCAGCGTGTTGTGTTGCCACGGTAGCTGCAGTAGATTCACTCTTTCACAAACCAGATAAACTGTGGGTGTGCTCAAAAGCAATTGAATCAGAACAGACAGTCCACAAAGACTCTTCTGGAGGAGATTGTTACATTTCGACATTCGGAGGTTTAATATATTATAGCAAAATCAAAGGATTCAAAACAATTGAAACAACAAGAGATTTGTCTTTGATCATTGTAAATACTGGGATCAAGCATCGTACTGGAGATCTAGTTTCTTCTGTAAAAAAATTCAAGAATGATAATAGATCATTGTTTAAAGACTTATCTTCCTGTGCGGATAATATTTGTCAAGATGCTTTAACTGCAATCAATATTGGCGATGAGAAAAAACTCGGCAAATTGATGAATGAAAATCATACACTACTACAGCAGATCAGAGTATCTCATAAAAAAAATGACCAGATAGTAAGAATTTGTTTTAAAAATGGTGCTTTAGGAGTAAAACTTACCGGTGCAGGCGGAGGTGGAAGTATGGTCGTGCTTACTCCAAAGGAAGATAAAATAAAGTTAACTTCTGAAATTGAGAGAAATAGCTATGAATGCGTACCAGTGAAGATTGACTATGATGGATTAGTAATATACTAAACTTTAAATCCACTTAGAATCATGACTTTTTAGAAGATGGTACGTAATCTTATATTGATCAAGCTAGGGGGATCGGTAATTACCTTCAAAGAAAAACCACTTACTGCCAATTTTGAAGCAATTAACAATATTTCACGTATTCTTGCCTCCCTGAAAATACCACTCATAATAGTCCATGGCGGTGGTTCATTTGGACATCATTTGTCTATAAAATACAATATGCATACAAGGCCCGATCAATATGATCCACATGGCATCTCAGTAGTACATGAATCAATGATTGCATTAAACCAAGTTATAGTTAATTCCATGATTAAAGTGGGGATGAACCCTTATGCAATTATGCCTTCAAATTTTACATTAGCTCATAAACCAATTGCTAAAAAAATTAAGGAACTTCAATCCATTGCAGAAGACAGCATAATTCCAATAACATTTGGAGATATTGTCCACATAAGAAATAGAACATATTCAATCGTATCTGGAGATGCCTTGATGTCGATCCTTTCCAAAACTTTAAGACCATCGAAAGTCATTTTTACGCTTAACGTTGATGGAATTTATAAGGACATGAATAAGAAAGAAGTTCTCAAAGAATTAGATAACATTAACAACTCCATCAATTTTTCAAAGGTAGTACAAGATGTTACAGGCGGTATGCGAAGAAAAGTGACAGAAGCACTAAAGATATGTGGCAGTGGAATGGATGTATTTATGATAAATGGGTTAAAGCCTGAAAGAATTGCAAATGCTATAACTAATACTGAATTTGAAGGTACAGTGCTAAAAGGATTGAGGAGTAGTAAATAGTTTGATTGACACATTTAGTTCGCCATCAGATATTGAAATCATAAAACAACGTAAGAAAGAGGGCATTGATATACCTTTGAAACAAAATGTTCAAGCCAAGACGACATCAAACTATTTAGAATACGTTAAATTTATCCATAATGCCTTACCCGAACTTAACTACGATGATATTAATACCTCAACTACTTTTATGAAGCACAAATTTTCTGCACCGATTATTATTGACTCTATGACTGGTGGAACTCCTGAAGCAATTAATATCAATGGAAGATTGGCTGAACTTGCAGAAAAGTATGAATTTGCCATGGGTGTGGGAAGTCAGAGAGCAGGTCTAGAAAGCGGGGAATTAGCTGAAACATATTCTGTAGCAAGAAAAAACGCGCCTACTGCATTTCTTATGGCAAATATTGGTGGAGCACAACTTGGCAAAGGGCTTACAGTTGAGAGCATAAAAGAAATTATAAAGATGATACAAGCCAATGCTCTTATAGTTCACCTTAATCCATTACAAGAACTTGTTCAGCCAGAAGGAGAACCAAATTACAAAGGAGTTCTTGAGAAAATTTCTGAACTAGTGAAAAAACTCGATGTTCCCATAATTGTAAAGGAAGTAGGTGCAGGAATTTCTAAAGAAGTCGCTATAAACTTAGAGATGGCTGGCATATCTGCAATTAATGTAGCAGGTGCCGGCGGAACCAGCTGGGCAGCAGTTGAAAAATTGCGAGCAGAGACAGCAAATGACGACCTTAAAATTCATCTAGGCGAGATGTTTTGGGATTGGGGTATCCCCACTGCATTAAGCCTAATTGAAGTAAAAAAGGCAGTGAAACTACCTCTTATCGCTTCTGGTGGATTGCGCAACGGATTAGAAGTTGCAAAATGTATTGCACTGGGTGCAGGTATGTGTGCTATGGCCTATCCATTTTTAATAAAGGCTGCAGAATCCAAAGAAAGTTTGTTTAAGTTTACTGACATTATTCTCGCCGAACTTAGAAGTACAATGTTTCTGCTAGGCGCAGAAAACATTCCAGCACTGGAAAACTCAAGATATATATTGACAGGAGATTTAGCAGAGAGGGTTAATTGTGGATGAAGACAAGTAGTATTAGAGATGAACTTGAATCTAATGCTTGTGATATAAAAGAATTCATTCTCTCAATTTTAGAAGGAGAGCCAAAGCAACTTTACCAGGCATCAGCGCATTATATCATAAGCGGTGGCAAACGGTTACGGCCTTTCATGGTAGTTAAATCATGCGAAATGTTTGGTGGAAGCTCTAAAAGAGCATTACCGGCAGCTGCAGCTGTTGAAATGGTTCACAATTTCTCTCTTGTTCATGATGACATAATGGATAATGATGATATGCGCCACAGCGTTCCAACTGTTCACAAATATTATGGTACCCCGCTCGCCATTCTTGCAGGAGACATTTTATTTTCTAAGGCATTTCAACTATTAGCTGTAAATGGTAGAGAAGTAGGGCTCGCAGAAAAAGCGATATCTGAAATGGTTACAAAGCTCTCAACTGCATGCATATATGTATGTGAAGGCCAGGCTGCTGATGTCAACATGGCATCAAACAGAATACTTTCACATGAATCTCAATATATTAACATGATTGGCAAGAAGACTGCGGCTCTTTTTGAGGTTTCTTGTGCGCTGGGCGTATTATCCTCCAAAGATCCCAGTGTACAAGATGTTGAAAACCTTTCATCATTTGGAAGGAATGTAGGTATTGCATTTCAATTAATTGATGATTTAATCGGAATAACAGGAGATCCGAAAATTACTGGCAAGGCAGTGGGAAATGACATAAGAGAAGGTAAAAATACATACCCAATCCTTCTCGCATTAAACTATGCAAAAGGTGAAAATAAGGACAAGATCCTAAAAGTATTTAGATCGAAAGATGCCTCAAGTATTGATTTAGAGGAAGCAGCCAAAACGATTTCTGCCATTGGCATAGATCAACATGTAAGAGATGCTGCAAAAGCACACATATACAGAGCAATAAAATCAATTGAAAACTACGATGATTCAGATGCTAAGAAGGCACTAGAATCTTCTGCCAATTTTATAGTAGAAAGGAGCATGTAATGTGGCTTTTAACGAAGATACTGAAAAAATCATCAAAGTTACTGTATTGAAAAATGCACTTGAATATAAAGGAAAATCGCGAGTTGACACAGTTATTGCAAAAGTCATAGGATCTAGACCAGATCTTCGAAGTAATTTGAAGAATCTAATTCCTAAAATTACAGAAACAGTACAGAAAATTAATTCGCTCTCCTTAGCAGACCAAAAAGCATTGCTCGAGCAGGCCGCACCTGGAGAATCTCAAAAAAAGAAAATCGCTGAAAGCTCCCAGGCACCCTTACCTCCATTACAAGGCGCTGAGATAGGAAATGTGGTTACAAGATTTCCACCAGAGCCAAGCGGATATCCTCATATAGGGCATGCTAAGGCAGCCATCATTGATGAGGAATATGCACACATGTATAATGGAAAATTTATTTTACGCTTTGACGATACAAACCCATTAAATGAAAAATTGGAATACTATGAAGCAATTAGTGAAGGCTTGGAATGGCTCGGAATAAGACCGGATATCGTAAAAAATAGTTCTGACGATATCCAATTGTTACATGAGTATGGTAAAAAATTGATCCTTTCTGGCGGGGCATATGTTTGCACTTGTAATCAGAAAACAATTCATGATCTTAGGGCAAGAGGACTTCCATGCGAATGTCGAAATGATTTGAACGTGGCTTTGGATCGATTAAAAAAAATGTTTGATGGATCTTTTGAGCATAATGCCGCAGTTATTAGATTTAAGGGAGACATGTCGAACCAAAATACTGCAATGAGAGACCCTACCCTTTTTAGGATAATAGATGGCGAGCATCCAAAAATTGGTAATAAAATTCGATTGTGGCCAACTTATGATTTCGCAGCGCCGGTCGAAGATAGCATTGATGGGGTAACACATGCAATGCGAACAAAGGAGTATGAATTACGAAATGCATTATACTTTGCAATACTCGACAGGCTTGGACTTCGAAAGCCTTTATTGATAGAATTTTCAAGGTTAGAATTTAATGGAGTTCCAATTTCCAAGCGAAAAATAAAGCCACTGATAGAAAAAGGCATTGTTAAAAGTTGGAGTGACCCTCGTCTCCCAACTTTGATGGGAATTAAAAGAAAAGGTTTCTTACCTGATGCAATAAGAAAATTTGTTCTTTCATTAGGATTGACACTTGCTGAAACAAAACCTCCGGTTGAAACCCTTGAAGCATTCAATAGAAAAATTATTGATTCGTACTGCATGAGATTATTCTTTGTTAAGGATCCTGTAGAATTGCAGATTCAAAACGTTTCTTCAAAGGAGATAATACTAAAGAATCATCCCAATAACGATCTTGGTACAAGAAAAGTCCCCGTTTCAGACTCATTTTACATTTCTGCCGAAGATGCGGCGAAACTCAATATTAATGATGAGATCAGACTGATGGATTTATATAACATAAAGATAATCAAGTTTGAGCCTAATCAGACTAGGAAGGCATTAATTGCTGCTGCTATACCAGAGAATATAAGACAAGGCATACCAAAGATCCAATGGGTTGCAAAGAGTGACGCAATTCCTTACAAAGTTATGATAACTAGAGAATTATATCTGGGAGAAAAATACAATCCAAATAGTCTCGAGATCTGTGAAGGATATGCAGAGTCATTTGTGTCAATGCTCAATATAGATACTAGGATTCAATTCGTAAGATTTGGATTCTGTAGAATTGATGATAGTAATAATGCGATATTTACCCACAGGTAGATGGCAACAATGAAGATTGCAAGAATAAAGAATGCTAAGGAAGGAGATACATATGCAGTTATTTCTGATGACGGAAAGCGACTAATTACTAAATCAGAAATTCAAGAACAAACTAGTATTCCTATTCCTTCGAACATTAAGGAATTTATGTTTAAGGGTTGGTTAGATGAAGTAAAAGAACATCAAAATAAATTAATGTATAATCACAGAGTTGAAGACATTGAACTTTTGGCACCCATTTCAAATCCACCCAAGATAATCTGTCTAGCGTTCAACTATTATGATCACGCCAGAGATGCAGGGCTCACACCTTCCGATGAACCTGTAATATTCATGAAACCAAGAACTACACTGAATTCTCCTTTCAATGATATAATATGCCCATCATTTGTAAAACGTTTAGATTATGAAGCAGAAATTGCAGTGATAATTGGAGAAGATACAAAAAAAGTATCTGAAAATCAGGCCCTAGAGAATGTCTTTGGATACATGATTTTGCATGATGTATCCTCTCGAGATATCCAGTTCAAGGACAAACAATATACTCGTGCAAAGAGTATCGATACTTTTGCTCCATGTGGTCCGTGGATTACAACTAAAGAGGAAGTAGGAGATCCACAAAATCTAAAAATCGTCACTAAAGTCAATGGAGAGACCCGTCAGAATTCGTCCAGTATAAACATGGTATTGCCAATAAAGAGAATAATTTCAAGTTTGAGCATGGTAATGACCATAGAAGCAGGAGATATCATTTCTACAGGCACTCCAGCAGGCGTAGCAATGTCAATGAAGGAACCGAAGTATTTGAAAGACGGTGACATAGTCGAGATTACTATTGAAAAGCTCGGGATGATCAGAAACCGTATTGTATTTCAGTAATAGTCAGATTCTATTGGTTTTAAGCTTTATCAGATCTGCCCGAACCGGTATCTTCATCATACCCTAACAAATCCAAGCTATGATATTGAGCTGTTAATCCTGTTGTACCTTCAAAATACACCTTCGTGGTGTATTTCGTTACAGCGCTAAGATGATTTTGAAATAAGTTGATGAAAGGTAATATTTTCTACTAATAACTTTCAAGGCGACAAGTTAATAGGTATTTCCCAAGCACTGTTATATGAGTTTAAAAGTTTGGCAATTATCTAGCATAATTTACATCATGTGCGTTTGTTTATCCTAGTAATTTCCTTTTCTAATAATCTTGCATAATATTCATATGATTCAACTAGTTTACCTCTAATATTAGCAATCTGCATAGATGTATTTAGAGCCTCAAGACATGTTTCGAGAGATCTTTCTGTAGCAAAATTATTCATTGCTTTAGAAAAAGCATTCATTGCCTTTCGCTGTTCTGAGCCTTGTTCGTTTATCGTCTGTGTAAGTTGATCTATTTCGTCAACAGTGTAAGAAAAGGACTTCTTAAACCATTCCAATATTAACTATAAAGCATTATCTATAAATAAAATTTACTTGCTAATACTAACACAGATGAAGTAACAATATATTTATTTAGTATAAATTGATGTGAGAATTGAATGGTAGTTGATAATAAGGGTACGATTTCATATATTCGGGTACTCAAAGAAGACCTAGCAATCTTCCGCGTGACACCTAATGACGGCCCTATTCCAGACTTCAAAGCAGGTCAGTTTGTTACATTAGGCCTCCACATACCGACTGAAGGAAAAATTGTTCGTAGAGCATATTCTATTGCTTCTCAACCTGAGCAAAAAAAATCTTTTGAACTAGTTATAAGGTGGGTAAGAAAGCCAGTCCCTGGACGTTTAACTACAGAGTTATTTAGTAAAAAAGAAGGAGATGAGATCATATGGGTGAAACCAACTGGTATTTTTACCATTAATGAAAAATTGCACAATGGTGCTCCTGATAATAGAAGGATGGTCCTAATAGGAGGCGGAACAGGTTTGGCTCCCTTCATATCGTACTCCTTGCACATGAAAGCAATTGGAAGCAGGCGCGAGATAGTTGTATTACACGGGGCAAGTTACGTAGACGAATTAAGCTATCGTGAATTATTAACGGAATTGGAACAAGAAAGCATCGATAGTGGTAGAGATAAATGGAACTTCCGATACAGAGCAAGTATTAGTAGACCTCAAGAATGGTTCAATAGATCATGGGGAGGTCAAAAAGGCAGAGTGGAAACATTCTTGAGGCCCAAAGCAGGAACTGATCGGTCACCGCTTGAGGAATTAGTAGGTGAAAAGATAACCACTGAAAATACTTCTTTTTATGTATGTGGATGGCAAGGAACTGTAGACGGATCGCTAGATTATCTGGTTCCAAAAGGTTTCGTTACTGAACGTAATAAGAGAAAAGATGGTAGCTATGAGGTCAAATTTGAGTCATATGGATAGATTCCATTATATTATTTTCACTTTTTAAATCCTTATATCATGGAAACATTGCAGGATATCATATGAGATTTGAAGTCGAAGAATTCTCAACCATAGAAGATGTTTTTCTTTATCTTATATCTATTGCACCTTATATGAAGCAAGTTCTGCCTGTTAGCTCATATAAAGGCTATGTATTTTCGATAGTACCATTAACCCCATTATCAGGAGACGTATTAATGATGGTTTATACAAAAAATACATTGGAACCAGGAATGATAGAATTTGATATTGCAACAAAGAAATATAAGACAGTTACTGCAGTCGAACGTGCAGACAAGAATTATTTCATTGTCTTGACTCCCAAAAGAGCAACCGTAGCAGACAGCGCAATTACATATTTGGAATCTAAAATATAGATCAGAGCCGTGGTGGTAATGACGCAGTCACGGATCTTTTTCTGGAATATTTATCTATAATGTCTTCAGGGACTTGACCATTAAAGAGGTCTTTTGACAATCCTTTAAGATATCTCAGTATAGCCCACGTTCCTGTTTTTATCAACCCTGCCATGAATACTTTCATTGCTGGACCATACGTCTTATTTCTAATAATGATTGGAATGATGTCATTGATGACTCTAAGATTATGCTCCCAGCATTTCCAAAACAATGTAAACTGTGCTTCATTCAGGTTTCCAAAGTGCATCGAATTCCTTTCTGAAAAGTCCTGATAAAGCAATGGTGCAACTAGACCCCTCATATTCATTTCTCTAAAATCTTCAATAAGATCAATTGTATACTGTGTTTCGTCTGGCGTTTCATCTGGCCACCCTATAATCAAAGTCAGTGCCGGAAACCAGTGGTTCTGGTTTAGAATTTTACACCCTTCTCTTACAACTGCTCCCCATTCATCTGGTTGGTATGGCTTTGCCTTTATACCTAGGTGTTTTTTGACCATCCTTGGCGCTACTGTCTCTACACCAAGATTAGTTGCTAGCCACCTCCCGCTTACATCCATTTCATTAATTTTAGAAAGTTTCTCGATAAGGCTGGCTGAAGATGCGACAGCAGATAACGTCATATGTGTGGTTCCTACAAAGTTTGCACCTAGGGATTTCAATCCTTTCCATAAATTCACGATTGCATCGGAATTTGGAATGAAGTCTCTATTATCACATCCATAAAGTAGCATCTCATCTGACTGAAGCCATATAGAGTCAAAACCATATTTCAAATTAATTTTAGCCTCCTCCTGTAATCGCTCCAATGGAATATCCTTCTTTGAACGCTTATTAACGTCACAAAAGTCACAGCCTCTCCCACAACCACGCATAGCTTCAATCAAAGAATTTATAGTCGGGCCACGAATCATAGGAATATTTTCAATATTTCTAACAAAAGTGTGCAATAATTCTGGCGCATCACCTATCTCTAAATCATGGAAAAGGTCAAGAGCGAGTTCATCAGCTTCTCCTATCACAACGGTATCAATTCCATGAATTTTCATCCTGTCAGGCTTTGCTAGTTCCCATGCACCATTTCCGCCAACTACGACTTTGAATTTAAATTTCTTTTTTAATTGAATAATAGATGCACACATCTTCTTAAATTTCATAGCTACATAGGACAGTTTTTCAGGCGACATTGTAGTAGTAACTGGCGCCATACCAAGTGGATCCATTACGTTAATTCCCACAACTTTGGTTTCTGATCCAATACATTTGTAAAGCATTTCCGGATGTGCAAGGAAAATATCCTCGCGTTTATACTCTTTTAAAAGAGCTGCTTCAATTCTTCTTAACCCACATTGGGCAACCTTGACTCCTCCAGTATTTTGATCAGTCTCAACGCTAGGGCAGAACAACTTGTCAAATACAAATTCAGGGACGAGCTCATAAGGCCCGCAGGCAATAAAGCCATAGAGGAAGTTTCCTCTGTAATTTGTCATAAGACTGCGATCCGCAGTTAAAACTATACTCTTACCAGCATTCATTTCCTCTCTTTATTTCGTCTAAGCCTGAGTATAAATCTATTACTATAACGTCGCACTCAGAAAATCCATTCTTAAGCAGTCAATATAGACCTTTTCTATGACCTTTAACCAATATTGATTTTAGTTGTCGATGATCAAGTATAGACAAAGCATCTAAAAAAGTTACCCACATGAATCCACCATGTTCAGCAGAGAGCCTAATTTTCCTAGTAGACGTAGTAGCAAAATAAAACCTAACCTCCTTTTCAGCTTTCATACCATCTGCTTTAAAATAAGAATATCGAATCCTTCCAACATATGATTGAATATCTAAATAGGTAATTCCCGTTTCTTCTGATACCTCTCTCATTAAAGTTTGGATTTCAGTTTCTCCCTTCTCTTTGTGTCCTTGTGGAAAACCCCAGAAACCTCTCTTATTTTTTAGCAGGAGAAATTCAGAAGACTCTATATTTTCAGGTGAAGGCTGATATTTTATTACTGCTCCAATTGACTGTTCCAGCGCCACTCTATACCAATACTTTACAAATGATAGGATAGTTATAACATTGTTTCTCCATGTTAAACGTATTAATATCTAAATAAAACTGTTGGAATATTGCTGTAGGGGGGCCGGTCGTCTAGTCCGGTAGGATACGGCATTGGCATTGCTGAGGTCGTGGGTTCAAATCCCACCCGGTCCACTACTCTACCAGACCTAAAAACAGTTTTCGATACAACATGATAGAACAACAATGAGGTTGATCCTAAGATAGAGAAGTTAGTTCAGTTTTGAAGTTATAGTAGAATGAATACAGTTTGAAAATAGTTATTGTTAAGTTTTGGCAAATCTCGGAAAAACTTCCTTTATTTCAAAACCTATGTTTCCTTTATATATAATTTGATATATTCTAAAAACTGATTTAGTTCTCGAATTATATCCTATTCTGAGGATTTTTCTGAATGTCTCTAGTTCAGCAGTTGTAATAATGCTCCCTATCCCAGCATCCTTACGTCTTATCTGGCTTATTATTTCATAAGGCAAATTAGAAGGAATAATATTTGATCTCGCATATCCTAGCTTTTTACCTGTTTTTTTGTTAATGATATTTACTTCCCGCTCAATTAATTGATAGGATTCCTTTTGTTTCAAAATTTTTACTACAATCTCAGAATTTGTCAGTATACTCAAGACTTGCTCTACAGTTCCAGTTTCAGCTAAGAGGATTTTTTCAAACAAATGGAGTTTATGGTTCGATTTATGTTCAAGATCAGAAATTATTTCTATCATGCTTCTGAAATCTTCTATATCTATAGAAACTACAGCCATTATCTTACACAAACACTTCAAATATCAAAAAAATGATGATCTGACAAGAGCCTATAAATAACTGACACACTAGCAAACGCTATAGTTGCCAAACTAATTGTTTTAAGACCGGTTTCCAATCTTTTCACACGACAATCATCTTGTACAATTCCTTTTTTTAATTCTTTATAAGGTCTAGATATCTTAATTTCTATATAGCTAATAACACCCGCAATAGCAGAGAAAGCTAATGGCATAATTCCAATTGAATTTGTTTGCATTATAAACCCAGCCAATAGCGGCAACACACCCCAAGCGATTGAAAACCACAAATCATTATGAAAATATCCATTGAATAATTCGAAATTATATGTAAAAATAAAAAATCCTTCTAGAATAGCTATTAGCCAGAGTAATGGTACATAAAGCACCATATAATAAATCCCTATGGAATATGCCACCACTAGGCCCAATATTACTAATAGCCATAACTGTTTCTTATTAAAGTAATTACCCCAAGGCTTTGTCTTTCGTGAACCTAGACCATCAGCTGCATGAGCAGATATTCCAAGGGCCAGTGCATATATAAGAACAAGTGCTCCGACTCGATCCCACGCTATATTATTGGATAGCATGGAACCTATTATTGTAAAGGATATACACATCCCAGTATATGGAATGAACAGTAACCCTATAAAAATCCGAAACCTGAGAGGCCCAAATTTTGGTACGAACCATTCATTTAAACGGGTATCTTTATTCATGGTTTTATGGCAGAGATGATTGCAGCCATCCCAAATGTATAGTACTTGCATGATACATTTTTAAATCCTCTCTCCTCAAGCGACTCCGTCATTTGTGCAACCCAGCCACTAGTCCTTATTACTTGGCACAACTCATGGAAAACAACCCTCCACGATTTGACTAGATAACCCATCATTTTCAAAATCACAAAATAGGCTCTCCAAAAATTCTGCAGTAAAATGTTTTTTGGATAAGTAAAATCATGAAAAACTATTGTACCGTCGTGGTTTAGAATACGCCAGCATTCATCTACAACTCTTTTAATGTCGACGTATTTTGCTAGATATGATGATACTACAAAATCAAAACATTCACACTTATAAGGCAGTATTTCTGCTGTTCCATTAGTAAGAAGGAAATTTTTTCTTTTCTTTTTAGCAATTCGTAAATAATCAAATACCAAATCCAAACCAATCACCCTCATCATCACAACATTATCTGTAAGCATTGAAGAAAGGATTCCTGTTCCACAAGCAAGATCAAGAACCGAACCTTGGTTAGTGATGATATTTATAATCTGCTTTTTCCAAGAAGAATCTCGACCAAAAGTAGTAAAATGTACGATAGAATCATAACTAGAGGCATTCTCAGAATTAAAGAATTTCCTGACGTTACCATATCCTTGGTGTATCTGCAATATCGTTGATTGGGAGTACGTCTTATTAAATATTGAAAATTTATACTAGTATCATATTATAGTTTTCATAGTTGTATTTCATCAATTGGCAAAGAGACATATCGATAGAAGAGTTAAATGGACAAAAAGTCGTCGTTAAACGAAATAAAAGAACCAAGGACTTTCACGAGTATCTTTTAATATCAGCATATACCTTAATTTCAATACTTCTGGGACATCCATCTTCGCCACCATTACTTGGAAGGATGACAACAAGCAGTGAAGGCTACACGATGAGAAGAAATTTGGGACAGTTAGGAATTCCTACACCAGGGCTAATATCTTATTCAGACACAGCACTTGTTGAAGAATACGTAGAAGGCGGTGATCTTTACAGAGCATTTTCTGAGGGCAAGGGCACACCATCATTAGCTTTTCAAGCAGGAGCTTTAACTGGAAAGTTACATAAGGCAGGATATGTGTTTATAGATAATAAGTCACAGAATTATCTTGTAACATCGGATAATCTAGTTGTCAGAACGGATTTAGGGTTTATGCAAAGAAAAGATTCAGTCTTCTCTAGAAGTATGGATATAGGTTCATTCCTAGCAAGTGTTATTGATTTTGAAAGCTTTCGATACTATACAATAGAAAAGGCCTTTTTTGAGGGATACAGATCAGAGATGAGGCAAGATTTTCCCTACTTATATATTATTTTACGCAACATGCTTTCTCTGGGTTTTGCTTCAAATCAGACTGCAATGTTTCGAAATATGCTTGCAGATTCTAAATCATCCGGGCCCAAAGAATTCTAAGAGGAACAATTACGTTAAGATACTACTTTATATTCATCCTATAACCCCATACAGCAGCAGCAATCACAACTGTCAAAGTAAGATAGAAATTAATGTAACTTAGGATATAAAAAGCTTAATTATTAGAGCATTATTTTCCCTACCTAATTATAGGTGTTTTCTTATCAAAACCCCCTGAACCAAATTTACAATAGAAGCATTGATCAGACTGCATATAGGGTATTTTTTGAACTACCACTGCACCAATTTTAAGTGCAATTTTCGTCATTAGTCGATATTTCAAAGGCATAGATGGAATTACCTCCTCAAAATATACACTATAATGATCTGGACATAATTTAAGAGTGACATGGGTTTTTCTCTTTTTCTCCGGACTAGCCTCCCATTTATTGTGGCTTATAGTTTTAGATATATTAATCTGTTCACGAATGTACTCATGTTTTGGACATGGGCAATCTTTTCCTAGAGGATGCCTGTAGGCAGGAATATTCTTCCAATTAAAGTCTGGGAAGTCCTTCTCAAAATCGTCCATATGACGTCATTATATGTACAATGTCATACCATATAAAGATGTGGGAAGGTCCGTAGCCTTAAATAAGTTCCCTCTGTACTACCCTAGATAGCCATTTTGAATACGAAAAAATATATTTTCGGTTCTCTAACAAACCATAAGCGACGTGGTACGAGACCAACATAGTAACGGAAGCAGCAGTACAGCAACTACTACGACAACTGCGGCAAGAAATAATAATAACGCGGCAGCGCAAAATCAGAATTCAATAGATTCTAATCTAAAAACCCTATCAGAATTCAAGAAAGCGCTTCTGGAAGAGCAAAAAAACGGAGATCAAAGAATCCAAGAGCTCAATAACAAGATCGAATCTACTAAGATACAGATCGACGAAGAGAGAACTCGATTAGAGGATTTGCGAATAGTACTAAAGCAGATTAATGAGCAAAAGGATGCAGAATATGCTAAATTTATGGAACTCAAGAAAAGCCTTATTGAAGCTAGAAATAAAATAAAGACTTTTGATGACAAGACAGGATCAGCTGCCACATCAAAGTTGCGTAAGGAAAGATACGACATCGTAAATCTGAGCAAGGCTCTGGAGCATATCGAGCATGACATTCAGACAAAGAAATTATCAAAAGATGAAGAACGCAAATTGGTTTCTAGATCGAAGGAAATTGCTACAAAACTACATACCTTGAAGATAATACATAAGAAAGAGGATCATTATAGGAATATTTCATCTAGATACGAGATTTTGAAAACTAAAATAAATAGTATTTTCGACCAAAAATCAGAGTTTGGTAATAAGATTGGTAAATTAAAGGCGAGCCTTGATACATTATTAAACTTGCGCGAAAGCCTATACGAAGAGAGGAGAAAAGAAATTCATGGGATAAGAGAAATCGGAGCAAAATTAGAAATGGTGGAGACCCAACTGAATGCAATTGAATTTAGAAAGTCGCGAATGCAATACATTCAACATAGACAAAGAAAACAAAGAGAAGGCGAGGAAAGACGTGCATCAAGGTATGGAGCAACACAGGAAAGAACCAAACGTAACAAAGAGAATCAGGAAAGATGGAACATGTTGAAGGAGGTTGCGTTGAGAAAGATGTCAAACGGTGAAAAACTAACTTTTGATGAAATGAGGCTCATATTTGGAGATAGCGGTACAACGGAATAAGATTAAACGATGTTAAAAATAAATATATATGAGTACTCATCATCAACTTCCACTCCTCTATTACATATATACTATTAATTCTTTACAACTGAGAGATAGAGTGTGAATGTAATAGAGAATTAAGTAGCTTCAGATAAAATAATCAATTTAGGTGAAGTTGATTTGCAGTTAGCCGCACTTAAGAATTCCTGTAAACATAATAAGAGTACAGGATCTCATTACAGCAACAGGGTTTGAACAAGTAATTAATTTTAAATGTAGTTCAATTTTATTATATTCAGTTGATAAAAATTTCTGACAAGGATGGAGAACAATTAGTCAGACTAGCAAGACAATCAGTCAAAAAATATCTTGACGAATCAACTATTATTCATCCCATTGACCAAAATCAGTTATCACAGGAAGCAGGAGTATTTGTTACTTTATACTACCTAGGGAAGAACAAGGAAGAACATCTACGAGGGTGCATAGGTTTCCCTATTCCTGAAAAAAAATTGTATCAATCGGTAATCGAAGCTGCTATAGATGCAGCTACACAGGATCCTAGATTTTCGTCAGTAGGTAGAGACGAACTTGCAAATATAATTTTTGAAGTTAGCATTCTTTCATCACCAGAGAAGATTAAGGTACAAGACACAATGGACTATAAAAATCATATCAAGATTGGCAGAGATGGTTTGATCCTAAAATGGAAGTATGGATCAGGACTACTACTCCCTCAAGTTGCGATGGAATTAAATTGGGATATAGATAAATATCTTACTAACATTTGCTATAAAGCAAATGCTCCACCTGACATATGGCTTATGCCAGAATCACAACTATATAAATTTGAGGCAATGGTTTACAAGGAAGCAGAACCCAATGGGAAAATATTGAAAGTAATCTGAGACTCCTAATCATTTATGATAATATACAGATATACATATTGATTGTAACTGTTTCTTGAAGTGCTTGATGAGTAAAGTATATCTTCTCCCATGGATAGATTTGGTCATCTACACAGAATAAAATTAATTATATGAGACCTAATGACACCTTAGCAATATATAAACAGACATAGCATGTGTGCTTATATAAGGACAATTATATCTATTATTCGATCATCATTTAATTATGAAGGCTTCATCAAAAAGTATAAGAACAGAACTAGCGACAACAACGACTGCAATGACCGCAAGTATCCACAGAAAGTTATCTACGCTGACAAACCAAGACAATGCAATGACAATTTCGAATTATTTGGTGGCGTTAGAATCTGAAATTAATCCTTCAAGGAATTATAAACAGGATATCGTCGATGTACTATGTAATTTATCTACAAGATCAAATGACAAAGATTTCAAGCAGATGAAAAGACAGGAAGATGTTCTTGCATTTCTTAATGGCCTCCGTAAATCTGAAAGTGAAGATCCCCTGCATAAGTGAATTGGGACTTATAACACATACAGAATTCAGCACAAAATCATGCTCAAAATGGCACTTCCGACGATACCGACAATTTCGACGATACTTTTCATATAACTTCTCTTCCTTCTACTGCTCTTACCTCTAATCCCTATCAACAACAGCCCCTATATAACAATGGGAGTGACAAAGCAAGCTTAGGAGAAACAGCAGGAACAGAGTTCACAGGAAACCATAGACTGAGTTATCTTTAATGAAATTCACGCGTTATTTCATTATAATAGATGCGTTAATAAAATGAAGTGTTACAGATACAAAATCATTAACAATGAACTTAGAACAATGGTGTGAGTTAGATGAGCTGATATATGTTTCACAAACAGATGAAGAATACAAGCATTATGCAGGTCTCAACTATAATGAAGAGATAATAGAACGGCTTGCAGAAATGAAAATAAGTAATTCACAAGTATTCATTGATTTTTTCTCACAGCCCAAATCTCTTCTTCTTGGAGCAATAGAGGATATTGCCTATTCTAGGACTAAGAAACTCGAACTAGAATTGCATCGCATAAGAAACACAAAGATTACTTCCTCAAGACATATGTTCAAAGATTCTCCAGTCAACTGGAGTACTTGGCGCCAGTTCAATAGCGTTGAGCAAAACCCTGAAAATCGAAAAGAGGTATTTGATGAATTTATCGAAAAAACCAAACATATATCACCGATCATAGAAAATAGATTTTCACAAATAAAACAAGTCTATGCAGAAAATAGACATATTAAAGATGACAAAGAAATGGATAATGAACTAGATCCGATTTCTGCTTATTTGGAAGAAGAAAATATATCATACGAGAAATTAATCGACCTGGTAAAATCCATGGGACAAAGAGCAAAGAAACCGTTTAGAGATGCATTAACCGATATTGGTAAGACAGTTCTTGGTAAAGAACCGGAATATTATGACGATTTTTACTTTTTTAGAAATAAAATATACTCTGATATAGACAGTAATTTTTTAACTATAGATCCACTTAGGGAAGTCAAAAATACACTTGTAAATATGGAATTTGATTTGTCTAAGATCTATTTTGATACTGAAGATAGAAGGAACAAATATCCATCACCCATATGCTTCTTTGTAAAGATACCTAACGACATACGAATACTCTATAAGAGAGAGAGCCCATATTTTGACCTTCAATCTTGTTTTCATGAAACCGGACATGCTATGCATGCTAGCTCTGTAGATGCAAAAAATAATTATTGGGACAAATACAGAATTCCGATGGGTATAGCAGAGATATTTTCTACGTTTTTAGAACGGCTGACAAAAAACAGCAGCTATATACTATCATTATCTAATTTGAATGAAAAAAATCAAAACATGATCAGCAAACTGATATCAAAAACCCATTTTATGGAATTGTTTTTTGTCACATTTTATGCAGCAAATTCGTTAATGAAGTTAGCATATTGGAAGGAAAACGTGTCAATACATCAAGCGTGTGAACTATACACTAAGCTAATAAAAGAATATACTGGATTTGAGATACCAGGAGAATATTGGTTATTACATCATATTCTTCCTGAATCAATAATGTACGTACCAAGCTACCTGCTTGCAGTTGTAAGAGCTGCCGAACTAGAGATATACATTAGAAACAAATATGGGGATAAATGGTGGAAAGAAAAACAACCGGGGAAAGATCTCAGGGAAATAATGAAACCCGGAGCAAGAATAGACCTACCCATATTTTCAAAGCTCGATAGCAATATATTTTTGCAAGAAATAACATAGTAAGTATAGTATAAGAATCAAAAATTCTGTCAGTACATTTCAAAATATTAGCAGTAGTGGATAAAGCCACGAACGTTGTAGGTTGGCCCTTTTTCTATCTATCTAATTATTGCAAAATTAGTTGGCAAGATATGACTACTGTAAATGGAAATGGCGATATATTCTTCAGGAAAAGTACTGGAAATACTTTTAGCAATGGCGCTGCGCTGGGATAAATCTAAGCAATAATAATGGACACTCATTTGGCCAACAGATAGCTTTATCTGGAAGTAATGTATATGTGGTTTGGCAAGACTATCACTCACTTGGAAGTAATGTTGATATATCCTTCAGGAAAACTAATACTAGTCTATAAATCTAAGCAAAAATGATGAAAGTTCATAGGCCCACAGATAGCTGTATCAAGCTTCATAATACTTTAGAACTTTTGCATACTTGGCTTGATTAGTAAAAACTATCCTACTGTTATTTGAACTGGAACTAGTTCGTATGCCTTTGACCAGCTGTTAGTTATTTGGAATGACACTTCTTGTTGTCATCGTCTATAGTTGCAATTCCATGATTTACTCCATGCTTTTTTAGAATAAGGCTAATATCTCTTAACGACAGTCTTTGTTCCTTTGCAATCTCTCGAGTTGTCTTGCCTTGATTGTTGTATAGCTCTAAAACTTTGCTTTCTCTTTGAGTGTTATTGTCACTTGCCAATTGTAGTGTTACTATAATAAAGAGATCACCTGCCTATATCTTTTCTATGATACCATCTGATATCAGTAATTCTTGTGCTGATACCCTTGTACTTTCCCTGATTTCACCTGTTACCATTACATATTTTACTGAGCTTGTACACAGGAGACAAAGGATGGACTATAATGGATAACTCTGCATACTATGATAGAGTCGCTTATTCTTTGACGTCACTTGACGTTAACCGGTTCATCAGGTGACGGTGCAACAAATAATAGATATATCGCTTAAAGCCAAAAAAAGACTCAAAAGAAAATGGATATTAAACGAACCGGCTCCCAGCCTTCAACTAAAGGCTTGACTGATTATTTCACCGGCAGCGTGAGAATTGACCCCCTGTTCCAAGCAAACGATCCAGCGCGGGCAGTCGGCGCCAGTGTTACATTTGAGCCTGGATCCCGTACCGCGTGGCATACCCATCCGCTAGGTCAGATTCTGATCGTGACAACTGGTTGCGGTTTAGCACAACGCTGGGATGGCCCTGTCGAGGAAATCCGTCCTGGTGACGTGGTTTGGATTCCGCCTAGTGAAAAGCATTGGCATGGTGCCACTTCGACTACAGATATGACTCATATCGCCATTCAGGAACAGATCGATGGCAAGACAGTCGATTGGATGGAGAAGGTCAGCGATGAACAATACCAAGGGGGTAGTCGATAACTACGACTAGCAGAATTAAGGGGTAGATACTGCTCTGCTTAAGGTCGGTCATCGTAGAGCATGGGAAACCAGTTGGCGATCAACTTGCTAATATCTAGATGAATGCTTTGTCCAAGGTTAATAAAATCTAAGTGTTTGAAAAGATAATGGAGGATGCCATTATGAAAACAAGAAAACTGAGAAACCTGGAAGTTTCCGCCATAGGTTATGGTTGCATGGGTTTGAGCCACGGCTATGGATCTGTACCGGAGCGTATCGATTCTATCCGGCTTGTACGTCAGG
>JAFAQB010000061.1 GCA_019246625.1 Nitrososphaeraceae archaeon | reverse complement strand
CAATGATGTTGCTCTACCAAAAAAAGACTCAATAGACAAGAAAATCCCAGAATCGGATACCAAATTCTGCTTCGAGTGCGGTTCTAACCTCAAGGCGAACTCAAAGTTCTGCAGAAATTGTGGAACCAAACAAGAATAAATGTAGAACGTGTCATTTGAATCTAATCCCTATTGGTTTCTTCTGTTTCCTTCAATAACATATAGCATTCATTGCATATCGATTTTGAAAAGATAAAGTTCAATAGATAAAATCTAAATCTCCCACAGGATTCGCATTTTCGCATACGCTCATTCCTACAGACTTATCCATAAATCTAGCTATTGCTCGTTTAATTACTATCCTAAGACTTAAAACAACCGCAATAATATTGGTCTCACACTTTCATTGACAGTACTGTTGTCAGCCTAGGGTTTTAAGTAGACTTTTCGTCTTTGCTACGGTTTTCTCTATTCTGTATACTACTATACTTTAAATTATCGTTGGGAAGAATTTGGTCATCTTGCAAAATGAATCACAGATAATTGAGGCAAGGCGAGCATTCGGGATCCTTTTTGTAACTGTGGCCATGGCAGTTGCTATAGCTACGATTTTGACGGAAATTGCATTTCTAAATAATACATCATTGTACTACTATGCCATCATCTGGCTTGGAAGTTTTAGCATCACCTTTGGCGCAGTTTTTCCTAAAATTCGAAAGTCAATCCGGTCTATTCAAGGAAGAATGAAAAATAGCATGAAGTGGCCTACTAACGCAAAGGCAATAAATGGAATATGTTGGGCTGGTCCCTTTGCAATAATTCCTCTATTTCCGCACTTCTATCAATTTCTAGTCTTACTTGGTATTGGATCAGGTAATTTCTCTACATATCTATTTATGAAAAGATACAATAGCGCCAATTACCGTGAGCAGATGATCGTGGGTTTAATTTCTCTAGCAGCAATCCCTATTGCACTGGGAATAGACATGACTTTCTTTATATCAAGACAAGATGTTGCAATAATGATCTCTCGGATTTCAATATCAATTGCATATGGTGTAGCTGGGATATATGCACTTTTTCGCGAATGACATACATGATATGGTCATCCATATAAGCCAAAGTAAAATTCTTGTCAGTTGGATAAATGATATACGCTTGTTAGCATTGTTATCTATTGATGCCATTCAATTGTCATTAAGGCAGCTAGCAAAAAGTTGATAAGCAACTTGGCACTTTCCGTTTTGTTAATCGTACGTCTTGTTATAGATTGGATGCAGAATTCTAGGTGATAAATTTTAAGGAGAGATATTATTATAGTTGTAAAGTCAAAAAGAGATCTATTACGCCCAGCATATACGAATCATCTATAAATAGGGAGTTGCGATTAGCAAGGCAGTCATAAAGGATAAAACACATTATGCAAAGAAAGACTGACAAGATACAGATAAATGAGATCTTCACTAGTATTGAAGGAGAGGGTATCTTTTTTGGTACAAAAACAATGTTTGTGAGAATGGCCGGTTGTCCTCTTAATTGCATCTGGTGCGACACAACATATGCCTTATCGATGGAAAGTGGACATGAATATACGCTTGATCATGTTAAGAATCTTATATCAAAAAATCTGCAGCCAAACACTTACAAGGTGAACTTTACTGGAGGAGAGCCGCTCATACAATATCAGGCAATTATTGAGCTTGCAAAATTTATCAGGGACGAGAAAGGGCTAAGGACTTATATTGAATCATCTTGCTTTGATTCAAAGAAATTTGAAAAGGTTCTTCCATATATTGATATTTGTAAAATAGAATTCAAGATGAGTGATTCTAAAGTCATTGATACCATGCATTATGAAAACTTACTACATAATGAAATTCAATGTCTTGCTTTATCTATAGAAAACCATAAAACTACATATATCAAAGTTGTCATTACGGGATCAACAGACATAGAAGAATTCAAAAAATTGCTGAAAAATGTGTTCATGCGTTTCAAAATCGCCAACCTGGCAGGATTTATAATACAGCCAAGCTATGGAACAGATGAGCCAACGATGGAACGGCTATTCAACTTTTATGATATCGTCTATCCGATATATCATGACGTAAGAATAATACCTCAACTTCACAAGGTAATAGGAATTAGATAAAAACAAAAATGATGAACATGCAAGAGGAAAAGAAAAGTAAAAAAAATGCTCTAAACAGGAAAACGATTGAAAAATTGATAAGAAAGCTTTTGATAGAACTTGGAGAAAATCCAAACCGAGAAGGCCTTGTAGATACTCCACGTCGTATGGCTGAGATGTACGAGGAAATTTTTGCTGGTTATCGGATGAATTCTGGACTTGATATAAGTTTTAGCGAAGAAAGCGACACAATCATAGCTAAAGATATTCAATTTTATAGCATGTGTGAACATCATATGCTCCCATTTTATGGAAAGATAAACATAGCTTACATTCCATCTGGCAGAGTTTTTGGAATTTCAAAGTTAGCTCGTCTAGTTGAGAAATATTCTCGCAGACTGCAGATCCAAGAGCGGTTGACAAAACAAGTCGCAGACGAAATAATGGAAATGGGAGTAAAAGGAGTGCTAATTACAGCAGAAGGTGAACATCTTTGTATGAAGATGCGTGGCGTTAGAAATGGCAGTTTAATAATGACGATAGCCTATCGCGGCATTTTGGAGCAGAAACGGCTTCGAGAGGACACTCTTTCTCTTATTTATACTCCGAAAGCTGAATTACTTTCTACATGAAAATTTCCTGAAAATTACTTCATCTATATAAAATTCATGGCACTCTTTCGAGTGTTAAGTCAATGATGACAAGGCTTATAAAAAAGAAAAATTCCTATAGGTAGGAAGAATGGCAAGTACAATCTTTAGAGTGCAGTCACACAAGTTTAGCCAGGATAATATTCAGACAACTCTAGTGTGCTCAAGATGTGATGAGGTCTTTTCGAAAGAATTTCCTTTGGACCTTGAAGGCCAAACTATAGAATTTAAATGCCCCGTCTGTGGAGCACCAGGTGAGGCTGACCTTCCATATAAAAGTGCTGAGGAAAGAGAGGAATTTGAAGAGGATTTTGAAGAAGTAGATGAAGAGGAAGGGGGAGAAGATTTTGATGAAGAATACTAATTTACTCTATCTATGTAAAACCCACTGTTATTGACAATAAGTAGTTTTGGTCACAGACAAAAGCCATTCCTAATTTCACAAATAAACTAATAAAATAAAAATCAGGTAGCTGTTTCTGGATTAATGAGATTAACAGCCACTGTGCTACTTTTTCTTGGCTTTTAGTGTTTTCTTTGCTTTCTTTTTTGTGGCCTGCTTCACTGCAACCTTCGTCCTACTCTTTGTTGACGTGGTACCTCCTCCGCCAATCTTGAACATCTTGGTTCCGCAAACACTGCAGATACCTGATGTCGCATTTCTACCATTTTTCATTGTTACCTGTTTTTCGTTTTTCATATCTCTCTTTGTCTTACATTTTACACAATATGCTTGTGTAGCCATTACTTTCAGAATAGTTAAAGCCAACTTCTTCTTAAACTTATATTCAAACCTAGTAGCTCATAAGAAATTTATAAAAATTGTTAAGACATGTAAATCAATCCATTGCAATAACAATTACCAGAAATCCAGATATTGCTGCTGATTAAATAAATAGACTGAGAGAAAAATAATGGCCGAAGATACTTCATCTACAGCTTCAAACAACACGATTCCATTCCCCACTTTAACCATTCTATATTTACCAGCAGAGGCAGAGAGTGTAATTGAGGAAATAAGTCAAAAATATTATAACATAACAGTAGAAGACTGTAAAGGATTTTTCCATGGGGGAGTGCAAAGACAGTATAAGAAGGTAACCATTTGGAGCCAAGGAATAGATAGTTTATGGTTTAATGCGATCATAGCAAGTATTAAGGACCTAGCCAATGTTGAATATGTACCAATAGTATCAGGTGGAATAATGTATTCTGTATAGTATTCTCTATAGATATTGGATCGTGTATGTTGTAATTTCGTCCAATTAAACAAAAAGGGAACGTCATAGTTTCCTAAATATATCAGTGCAGCAGTCTTCTCATCGATCCGAGCCCTAGGTGGGATTTGGACCCACGACCTAAGGTTTACGAAACCTTCGCTCTTCCATTCTGAGCTACTAGGGCAAAAAGAACATAGGCAGAATTAATTTTGTATTATTTAATTCTTCATATTTTTGTATTTCAGGGAACAAATATCATATTTTTATGACTATATTCTTTACTATTATTTAGACTCGAACGTTAGTATCCTTCGGTACCTGTTTTCGTCAATTCTTTGCTTAACCTAAAACAATAATATTTAGCGACTACAAATATCTGATGTGTGGTGAGTCAACATACAGAACGGGTATCGTCAATGTTTTATAAAATTAATTAGTCTAAACATCCTGTCATTTACCAAAAATGGTGCATAATAAATATTCCTGTTTTGATATTTTCTGCTAGTATGAAGATATCTATTTCAGGTATCAGAGGTATTTATGGGTCTGACCTTAACTTACATGAGATTGGCAAATTTACTAGATTATTTGCTTCTTCAATGATCAAGTTAGACGGTGAATGCGTCATATCGCGGGATACAAGGCCTTCAAGTCGCATAATTGCTGAATTTGTCTCAGCAAACCTAATGAAAGAAGGGGTTGATGTTTACAACCTAGACGTCGCGCCAACCCCTATAGCATTTCGTGAATCAAGAAAATACAAAGGCGGTATTGTAATCACGGCGTCACACAATCCTTTGGAATGGAATGGATTAAAGTTTATAATTAATGGTCGGGGGCTTTTCGAAAATGAATTGGATTTTATGCTCAGGGGAAAAGACATATCCAAGCCAAACAAATTTGGGAAATCATTTGATATTGTATCGAATTACGAAGATGAAGTCTTAGATTTGATCCCAAAACAAGATAAAAATAATGGCATATTCGGAATAGACCTCGGAGGAGGAGCTGCATGTGGCTATTCTAACCAATTATTTCAAAAACTAGGCAAGAAAATCTACTCCATCAATGATATATATGGCTTGTCTTCCAGGGGTCCAGATCCCACTACAGATGATTTGATGCAATTGCGAAAGTTAGTTGTATCGAATCATCTTGACTTGGGATTTGCATTTGATTTAGATGGAGACAGGCTTGTAGTAGTAAACGATAAAGGAGAAAAGTTAGGCGCCGATGCAACACTTCTGATATGTATTGCTATCTCTATCAACCTAGGAATGAAAAAATTCGTAGCCAGCATAGATACTAGTTTATCCGTAGAGAAATATGTGGTCGAAAATGGGGGAAAGCTCTATTATTCGAAAGTGGGCGAAGCAAATGTTGTCAACAAGATGCTAGAGGTAGATGCTGACGCAGGAGGCGAGGGAAGCAGTGCAGGGTTTATTATGCCAAAATTCAATATGTGTAGAGATGGTCTTTTATCAAGCGCAATTATATCTTCAGATATTAAAGTAATTGAGAAATGTCTAGGCTTCTCCTCTCAATACAATCAAGTTAGATCTAAAATATATATCGATTCCCAAATCCAAGCCAAACTCATCGATAAATTAAGAGATATATTAACGGTGGAATCGTCTCAGGTTTTGACCATAGACGGTTTGAAAGCAATAGTCGATGATGATTCATGGATTCTTCTACGACCTTCAAACACTGAAAATGCTATTAGAATATCTGTTGAATCAAAAACATCAAGGGTGCAATCATTGTATATGGAGACTATCAAAAGGGTTCAACAAGTATATGACCAAGTTAAATGAAATGGAAATTATTGATCTTTTTACTTCCAAACTTCGAATAAAGGAAGAAAGGGATGATATAGCAACATTTGCTTTAAAAGAGGCAAAGAGGCATACCTCTAACACTCATCGGCTCCTTGTTCTTAAATGTGACATGCTTGTTGAAAGCACGGATGTACCAATCGGAATGCGACCGGCGCAAATTGCAAGAAAAAGTATAGTTGCATGCATAAGTGACCTCTCTGCAAAAGGTATCAGGCCACCGTACATCTGTGTCGTTTCAATCGGAATTCCAACGAAGTATTCTAAAAGTGATATCATAGATCTCGTAAACGGTTTTAAAAAGGCATCGAAAGAATTCGGAGTGAAAATTATAGGAGGTGACACTAACAAATCTAACGAATTGATAATTGATTGTATTCTAGTTGGAGTTACAGCTGATGACATACACATCCCAAAAAGAAATGGTGCAAAACCAGGAGATGTTATAATCTGTTCAGGGAATTTTGGCTATACAGCCCCGGGTTTGAAGATCCTAATGAGTAAATCGAAGGCTAAAGGACAATTTGAAAAGAAAGCTATTTTATCTGTAATCGATCCTAGACCAAAACAGATATTTGGAATACGTCTTGCTAAATATTTCTCTGCTTCTATAGACTCGAGCGATGGTCTTGCAATATCTCTATATGAATTAGCAAAACAGAGCAAAGTCAACTTTTTCATAGATCATATACCAACAGCAAGCGGTATCCAAGAATTCGCTAAAAAAAATGATTTAGATGCTAAGTCTTTGATTTTTTATGGGGGAGAAGAATACGAAATAGTCGCAACCATCTCAAGATCAAATTTGGAGAGGGCAATATCATTTGCCAAGAAATCAAAATTGAAATTGCATGTTATCGGTAGAGTACAAAAGGGGTGCGGCAAGGTTTTTACTATAAATAATGGGAAAAAGTATTCACTCCTTGAAAGCCATGGTTAACTACATTGACAAGTTCGACATAAATTTAAAATAAGAATAATGGTTTTGTTCATTATGTATATAGCTGAAGATAGCGTATTTTCAAATTTGGTTTGAGATGTTATGTGAATACGTACCTATTTAAATGAAGACATCTATTGCATAATCGTCTCCTTCGATTTCAAATGCAAGTTAATCTGTAGTGAAAATAGACAAGAAAGGTACATATAAATCATATTTCAACGTTATACCTCTTTATGTCAGAAAGCAATGACGTTACTCAATATAGGTGGGGAGTTGCCCATATCTTTAGTAGCTATAATAATACACTTGTGCACGTTACAGACATTAGCGGCGCGGAGACCATTTCCTTCAGTTCTGGCGGAAGACATGTAACGGCAGACAGGTATGAATCATCTCCATACGCCGCGATGAAATCTGCCGTTTCAGCAGCGGATGCAGCAAAAACTAAAGGAATTAATGCTCTACACATACGCGTACGGGCTGTTGGAGGTGTTGGTTCGAGAATTCCTGGACCAGGCGCTCAGGCGGCGATTAGGGCTTTGGCGAGAGCTGGTTTCAGAATTGGCAGAATTGATGATGTCACTCCGGTTCCACATGATACTACCAGAAAGCCGGGCGGAAGAAGGGGAAGAAGAGTCTAATTCAGATAACAATTTTTTAATGATTTTAAAGTGCTGAAGTGATAAGGAAACTAGAAAAACTATCGATATTGAATATGATAGGGATTTAAATGATATTTTTGAATCGATATTTGGTTAATCACAGGTTTCGCAGACATAGCGAATAAATTAAATGCAACTTTATTAAGACATCTAATAAGGTATCTATATAACTGTGAGAGTACAGGATTATGTCGAAATTTCAAAACCGAGGATAGTTATAGT
>JAFAQB010000060.1 GCA_019246625.1 Nitrososphaeraceae archaeon | reverse complement strand
TTGAAATTTAGAATCAAGTATGGATTATGTTATAAGAACAATAGAATGGGTTCTGATTATCATTAGTGATAATCATTAGTGATGTACATACTAGAATATATCAATTCATAGTTATAATTTGACAAAGACGAAACAAGAGGACAGATACTAAAATAATAGTAATAATAAAATGTTGGTTTACTATAGACCTAGAGAAGGGGCTATAGAAGTTCATCTAATCAGGGAGTAGTAGCAACAAATGATAAGCCATTTCATTAGCGCCGCTTAACTATAATCATAATGAGTGTGAGCTGATATATTCTTCTCCCTGTTAGTTTAACGCATTTAAAGCAAGTAGATTTAAAATGAATTTCCGAAATCCGATAGCTTTACAATATATCGCTTGTAAAGGAACGAATTATTAAGATATCTGCTAAGGTGTCAGATTTAGGTGTCGGTCGTCTCAGCAAAATATATATCTTTGTTTCTAGTGTTATGGGTAGATTAACAATATGATAAATAGCAAGACGTTCTTTCTTACGGCTCTTGCAGCAGTTACGGTGCTCTCTACCGCATTTGCTTTCTTACCGATGGCAGAAGGGCATGGGGTACAAGCGCAGCTTCAAAGTAGGTTTGTAAAAATAAATGATGAATCCTTTTCTGCTCAAACTGTTCACACCGGCGATACAATAACAGTCAAGGGCACACTACAGAGCCTAGTCAATAGGCCTCTAAGAGCATGGTTGTCACTATTTAGCGACTCAACTAACGCAGGCGTCAGATGGGAATTTATCGCAAGGGATCCTCCAGGAAACATATTTGATATACCCGCTCAAGCATCAATACCATATTCCATTACTGCGAAGGCGCTAGAACCAGGCATTTATCACGTGCATACACAACTTAATATAGAGCACATTGGTCCAGGTCTTGGTCCGGGCCAAACTGTCCAAGTAACTGGTCCGCCGATCTTCAAACCGGTCCCATGGGGAGATATAACATATCAGTGTATCATCATCGGATCAGGCCTTGGAATAACATTCGCAACAAGACCGTGGCAAGTCATTTAGAAAAAGTCAACCCACCTATTTTTCTTTTAATTTTAGCCTTATTATATTGCCATATTGTAGAAGATCGTAGCCGCTTCTTTGACGCTATAAAAACAATTTATAAATTCTTTTAGCTCTTAACTTATCGGGATATAATACCTATGGTATCCTAGCATCTTTTTGTTCAACATATGGAATGCTATAGGACACATCCAGCTATAATCAGTTATGGTCTGTATCTATATTTTAGTTCTAGATCCTTAGGCTGGTGGCTAAATGTTTAGAATCAATAACAACAATTAGAAGAAGTCATGTAGCAATATCGAAATGGGTTCAGAAATAATCTGATTGTGCAGAAAGACAGATTTGTAGTAGAAAAATATAAAGTCAAACAAATATTATTATTTGTTGACGAAACGTTATTGAGAATAGAAGATGGTCATGATTTCTGGTTATGGACAGCTTATGAGCATAACCTAGACAGATGTTTGATGATACATCTTTCAAGAGAAAGAACAATTTTCGTTTATTATAGATTCTTTAGACAGCTGAGGAATAGATTGACAGAAAATCCATATTCACAGGTGGTGTTAGATGGTACAGCGATGCTTGATTGTAAATGGCTTGGGTTGAAGCACCGGGTATATGGGAATGGGTTCGAACCTGATGGAAAGATTTTATTTGTACAACAGATAAAAGATAGAACAACAGAATGTTTTGACGATCATTTTCCATGTAGGAAACAGAATCGTGACATACAGCATGTTTAGAACGGGTTGAAATTGTTAGTAATGTGTTTACATATGAGTTCAGATAGAATTCAATTCATCACATTCCTAATAATAGGAGACAGGTTAACTTGAGAGTCCTTCTTCCGACTTAGAAGTTGTTTATTATTATTTGATTCGTAGTAATGTCTTATCCAGATAAAAAACAAAGAAAATAAGTAATGGGTTTCGTTTTGGATTGTTCAGTTAGTAATGCCTGCTATGATTATTTACCAATGGTGTTTTTCATCTGGAATTAGACCTATTTGCTCGCGTTCAAAGTACTTTTCAAGTTCTTGTGTCCATTTCTCTTTTGCAGAACCACCGCCAAGACCTTTTCTTCTTAACCAAAAGGCAATGACACTTAACAAGAACACTGCGAACAGCATGGTGCCGAAGATGTATATCATTACATCATAGAATAGTGGGTCATATGCAGGTCCAATCTGTGTAATCAGATCCTTGAATGCGGTACTAACCACTGCCATAAGGCTCAGGATAGCGCTCATTATCATATACTGCAAGTAGAATTCTATGATATATACATTTTGGTCTAAAACTATCTAGACTATTCCAAGTTCTCCTTTAAGTTCATGATCACCTTGGTAAATGAAATGAGAATCATTGTAATTGTGAAGTTATGAGTTAAAATTTCTTGCTAAATAAAAAAATAGGCAGCTTTAAGCGGTTGCTTTTGCCTTTGCGCCACTTCTGCTCTTTATAAAGAACGCTGCTGCAACACCGCCAAATACTGCTACTATGACAATGATAAAGATAGTTGTTTCGTTAATGTTAGTTCCAAGCATTGGCGTTCCAGACCCATATGCTCCTGCTGCATGTGCATTAGTGATTTTTGCCCTCGCCAATTTTAGTTGCTCTTCAAGACTACCTCCTCCGGTAGTGCCTCCGCCGACGTATTGAGCTTTCGCCATCTGAATAGATTGTAATGCAAATGCTGAAGCTGCAAGGATAACCATTGTTGCTGTAGCCATTATAATTGGCCTATTCATATGATCTTATGAGTCGAATTCAATTATTTAACCTTTACGTCGAAGTCAAAAATGTGTATGTGGCCCATACTGTCATTTTTGCATAAATAATTGTTGCTTGTATCTCATCATATCATGAAAGTAAAACAGATTTTCATAAGTGTTCTGATATTTACTACCTAGCCTTAAAAAAAATAATAATAAAATAAGATAGTTGTAAATTGTTGTTATCATCCGCACGATAGTTTTGCGGTTTATCTGTAGTTTTATTAGTAACCATAATACAACACCTTAAGAATAGATTGGTATTATCGTTTCAAGAACGTATTCACACCGAAATCACATTGGCAACTACAAATAATTACGTTTAATCAGTACAAAGCTGTTATTCATGCCAACGTCAAATCTCTCCCGAGATTTCTTTCATACCACCCATATATTTTTGAAGAACATCTGGGACTTCAACAGTACCCTTTGAAGTCTGATTGTTTTCCATAATTGTTACTAAGGTTCGTTCAGTAGCTACAAGCGTGCTATTTAAGGTATGGACTAACCGAGTTTCCTCATTGGTCTTGTCTCTGAATCTTATGCTTAACCTACGCGATTGGTAATCTGTGCAGTTTGAACACGATCCGATTTCCCTATGCGCATTTTGACCAGGCATCCATGCCTCAATATCATACGTTTTTGCTGAAACCTTCCCCACTTCTGCTGAGCACAATAGTACTATTCGGTAAGGGATTCCAAGCAACTCATAGAATTTCTCCGTTACTGTTAACATGGTATCATGCTCCTTATACGAATATTCTGGACGTGAATATACAAATTGTTCAACCTTTTCGAATTGATGTACTCGGAAAATACCTTTCATATCCTTACCATGTGCACCAGCTTCTTTTCTAAAACATGGACTTATACCTGCATATCTGATTGGTAATTTCTTACCATCTAGAATTTCATCCATATGCATAGAAGCCATTGCATGTTCAGAAGTGCCTATCATATACAAATCCTCTCCTTCGACCTTGTAGATGACATCTTCAAAATCTCCAAGTATCACGGCCCCTTCCATAGCATTTTTCTTAATCATGTAGGGAGGTTGGGCAAGAATGTATCCTTTCTCTGATAAAAAATCCAATGCAAAGTGTATCAAAGCTTGGTTCATCATTACCAGTTCATTTTTAAGAAAGTAAAATCTTGAGCCAGATATCTTTGAAGCTCTCTCAAGGTCAATCAAATCAAGGTTAGTGGCAATATCTATGTGGTCTTTAGGTTTGAAACCGAATCTTTTTTTGCCATCCTCCTCTCGTTTGATAACAAGATTGTCGGTTTCATTATTGCCAATTGGGACAGATTTGTCAATAATATTAGGAAGCATCATAATTAGACGACGAAACTTCAATTCGATGGTCGCTTTTTCTTCCTCAAGACTGACAATTTTCCTTCCAACTATCCTCATTTCTTCTAACTCTGCTTTAGGATCATGTTTGTCCTTTTTTTTGATGGCTATTGAATTTGCTAGGTTATTTTTCTTATGTTTAATCTCCTGTGTTTGGACTATTAATTCGCGGCGTTTTTTATCAAGGTTGATTAGCTCATCAATTGGAAAGTCTAAATTTCTCTTTTTCAGCATCTCTTTTATTACTTGTGGATTTTCTTTCAAAAGTTTTAAATCAATCATCATTGATCACTTTCTTTGCTACGGAAATATGGTTTAACACTTCATCAACTGTATTGATCAGAGTTTCAATTTCAGTATTGCAGAAAAATTTAAAAAATAAGGTATTACCTTTTGAAAATGATTGCATTGACAGCCCTTTTGGGAAGTTAATATTATCTGGTGTTAATGCCTTCATGATTGCATTCATCTCAAATTTATCTAGGAACTTGATTTCTATAGTAGTGATAGCCCTAAGAGGCAGTTGCGAATCTCTCATCGGCTATCGAGCTCCTAAGATTTTGCAAAAAGTGCTCTAATCTTCTAGATGGAATTCTACAACCTGCTGTCGCAAAGTGACCACCCCCAATTCCACCAATAGATTCTGAACAGTGTCGTATTAATAAGCCTAGATTTAGTTCTATTTTACATCCAATACATTTTCTTGATGAAAACTTATAAGTGCCATCCTTGGCCAAAGCTCTAACAAAAAGTAATCTGCTACTGAAGGTTGGAGATTCACTTAATAATGAAGCAACTGCTCCTACTAAATCTTCAGATAAAAGTCCCTCGCCATTCACAAAAACAGATTCTCCGTCGTCTACTAAGCGCCATTTTTCAGCGAAAATGGTAGAAATGTAATTTCTCAAAGTTGTTCTATAGGTAGCCACTATTTCTTCACCTTCCGCCAACATTAAGTTTCTGTCCCCCATACAAATTCCAATGCCTACTCCAGCTTTTCCGATCCTTCCACATGCATTAAGCATGACAGAAAACTCTCTAGCATCACGAAGCTGGCTTCGCTGATCTTCGTTTGTTAGCGTATACCTATATCCTATAAGATTGTCTATTATATTGGCTGATGGATTTTGTGAAGAAGTTGCTACGAATTTAGCAATGGCATCTAAAATGATGCTTTTCTCTTCTTGTGAAATTTCGGATAGGGTTCGCCACCTCTCATCATTATCTTTCATCATTACTCCAGCATTTTTAAATATTGCATAGCAGTTTTCTGTATTCCATGTCAACCCGTCGATATAGGGAAATGACGTATAAGCAAGAGCTTCGTGAAGCGGCCTTGTCTCACGTCCTGTAAACATAAGATCTAGATCTACACTGATGAGTCCCAATGACTGGGCAGTTTTCACAATTTCTGAATTCATACCTAGCAGTGACTTCTTATCTCCTTGATCTTGCCTATCTGCTATAGCAGAAACGGTAGCAATAGATGAAAGATCCCTATTTTTTCTATCAAGTGTATTGGCTATCATATATGACATTCCCCCAGCACAAATTTCTTTATCACCGTCTATACTATATTTCCATGCATTTAGGATATTATCAGTATAATCTCCATGTATTTCTTCTAATGGAATTTGATGATGATCAATTATCATCCATTTCTTATTAAGAGCCTTAAATAATTCGTTAGCCATTCCTCCTCCAAGATCGGTGATTATATAGAAATCATGGTTTTCAGACCGCATTTGCTCTATGGTGTCCAAAGTCATATCAGAAATAGTTCGAACGGTACATTTGGCACCTAATCTTGCTAATGATGCAGAAATTATGCTGGCAGAAATTATACCATCTGCATCCGAATGCGTGATAATAAAAATCTCATTACCATTTTCCACTATAGAACCAATCTTTTCGCAGATAGGTTTTAGAGCTTGATAAAGCTCATTGACGCCCATGCTGAGCTCTTACTCTAGCTGAGCAATAACTGCTGCATATTTCCAGTTCTTTTGAAGCTTCCCAATGCGTTTATAATATCTAGAAAGTCTGTGTATCTTTGCCTCAATTAGCTCCAAAGAACGGACGTTTCTGTGGTCACTATTGTGGGCTCTCAGATGCTTTTGAAGTCCTACTGCCTTTTGAACTAGTTGATTTAAATCTTCAGGCATGTCTAGTTTGATATTATTTTCATCAAATACTTTGGTAATTTTTTTGCCAAGAATTGGTTTTACAAGCGGTATAGCATATTCGTCACGCAATCTACTGCCGATTTCACTTGATGTCAAACCCTCTTTTGATAATTGTACAACTAACGAAGACACCTCCCCTTGGCTGTGCGTTATCCATGAGGGAATGTCTTTAGAAGTCGGACGAGCAGAATGTGATTTACCATGGGTGTGAGCATGAATTCGTGCCATGTGCTATACTGGAAGACCTATGTATATCTAAATGTTACCTGATTATTATAAACTGATTTCTTTGAACTTTTAATGCTTTAAAAACTTATCATCTTTTGACTATTAATCTTAATATTTAAGACTTGTTAATTAATGCAAGTTGAAAGATTATGAGCATATAATTTTATGGCTTGATTATTTTAACAAGCATTTGTCAAAACGGAAGGGACGCAAGGTAAAACGTGATCGCGCGGTTTTCGATCCGACAATTATAGAACTGATTGACGCTGTCAAATCAATAGGTTACAATCCATTGACAGAAGAGACCAATGATAAGGCAAGATATCCTAGAAGATCTTTTGTTAGATCAGGATATGTGATGCTCCCAAAATCAGAAGATATAAAAAAAACTGCAATTATTGATATCGTTGCAGAAAAAATGGTACAAAAAAGAAGTAAACAGAAAACTAGTCAACGATAGCAACTAAAAGATAATAACATTAGATTATTCTTCTACGTTCTTTATTGATAATTAAAAACCTTTTCACAGGCAATTGACGTAAGAATACTGTTTAACGACAACTGAAATATTCTTGGCAGGACATTGGTATTTATGGTAGCTGCTAAATTGGAGGAGAGAGGAGAGGTCTTGCATTTAGCAAAGAGTGGAAGGCTGATCATCAGATTAGTAACTGGTAGCAGAGAAACAAAGAATGGTGAATTATTAGTTGATGCAAACGGAAAGCCTATAGGAAAAGTGATTGAGATAATCGGACCTGTTAATGCACCTTATGCATCGGTATCACCAATGACTGACAGAATAAACAAGATAATTGGCATCAAGGTCTTCAGTGGTGGATTCCCCCCTAAACGGCGAATTTCTGGATCCAAGAATTATCGGCAACACAGGAATTATGTACACGATAGTAAGGCGAAAAGGTAAAATTACTTTCCAATGTATTTTGAATATAAAGATAAGTACGCTTCTTCTCTTAATACATAAGAAGAATTTTCAGTAATGCAGCAGGTGATTTTCAATAGCATATGTCATTACCTTCCACCAGTTATTGTTCTCATTTGTTTCTTATACAATGATACTAATTCCTCAATGTCAGTAGCGTCTTCTGGCTTCTTATCATATCTTATTTTGCCTGTAAACTTTGGAAACCTTAGTGCAAGTCCATATCCTAGCCTTATTGAATTCATAGCTGCAGTATGGGAAGGACTTAAGGTTATTTCAGATGCAATAATTTCAATTACGATTTTCGGTTCAAACCATACATCCATTTCCATTCCAGTATCCACCCTTGCATGCCTATGTGTAATGAGGTGATTTTCTAAATTATTGTAAAGTTCTTCGAGAAGTTGATCAGTAAAACCAGTTCCAACTTTACACGTACTTCTGAATATGTCAGATTTAGAATCATACGCTCCGAGCAAAAGAGCACCATATCTTCCAACTCTACGACCTCTGCCATAAAGCGCACCTGTTATGACTAGATCTAGTGTATCGGCAATATCACTTCTGTATTCGCGTTTTAGTTTCAGCCACGCAGATGCTCTAGATCCTGCTCTGTATGTACTTGTAAGTTGCTTTATCATTAGTCCTTCACATCCATTTTCAATAGCAGATGCCATAAACTTGTCAATTTGCTCTGATTTTTCGACAATAGTTTGAGGAACTAACCTCAACTTTTCGTTATGTGATCCTTTAATTATTTTTTCAAGGATTTTACGGCGATGGATGTAAGTTAAAGAAGTCTTGTTATCTCCGTCTATATATAATACATCGAAAAAATTCATAACTACTGGATAATTTTCTACTGCTAGTTTTATCCCATATTTTCTGCGGCGATGCATTAGCTCCTGAAATGGTAGAAATTCATCAGTATTGGTGTTAATGGCTACAACCTCTGCTTCTAATATTGCTTCATCTACCCTAATTGATTTTATTGCCTCGGCGACATCAGGATAGTGATCTGTAATTTTTTCAAGTCTTCTAGAAAAGAGTTCTACTTTTTCCTTGTTTTTATGTACTTGTATTCTTTCGCCGTCTAATTTATATTCTGCAGCTGCCTTCCTGCCCATTTTTCCTAATGCTTCTTCAGAGATACTTGCGCGTTCTGCCAGCATCGGTCTAATTGGTTTAAACAAAGTTATTTGGAGTGATTTTACGGATTCAAGACCTGTTGTAGATAATAGTTTTGCTATTGCTCCAAGGTCGCTGGAAACATTATAAGCGTTTTCTAGCGTATTCCTGTTAGATTTGTCCTCTGTAAATGCTAACGCCAATGCATCCATTACCGAATAGTCTGCTATACCAAGTCGTAATGTTCCCATTACGAACTTCATTATATATCTGCTCTCTCTAGGAGTTGCATTATTTAAAAGGCTACTCACAAGTCTTAATTTGGCTTCCTGTGAACCGGGGCCAAGGGTCCGTGCAATCTTATCTAAGGTTGAATATACTCTTTCAACAGTCATTTTGTCGTCAAATAGAGTAGTTTGATTCTTTAACTTCGCTACCTCTTTAGCAGCATCGCCAAGGTCCCCAGTTTTCCGATAAATTTCTTCTATAATGGGAACATCCACTCCTGCAGATTGAGCAAGTGCACGAATAGCCATTTTTTCTGCTAAACCTAGCTCTATTCCTTCAAAGTCAGGGCAGACCTTTCCCTGAATAAGATATATTACTTTATCAATAATATCCGACGGTGTTCTCTTCAAAAGAGAGACAAGATAATCAGTAAGAGCAAGTCTACTGCTTGTTTGCTCCATTTGCTCAAATGTATCTACAATAAGAGAAAAGTTCATGATATTTTAAATGTTTATTCCGTTTTAAGTTTTTTCAACGTATACTTCATACCAAAGAATATATGGAATACATCTTTTTCAATTCGCATCACATATAGTATAACATAAAATACACTACTCCTATTAGTTGAGGAAAAGGCATTTTTTTCAGTATCTTTTCTTTTAGAGACAACGAAACTTTTGAAATATTAGTGCTGCACTACCTAATAATATGGGAATTAGGATAAAACCAGAAGAATGGTGCAAGGATTTATAATTATTTGGAGTATGATCTAGGTCAATCTAATAATACATAACGAGAGTATTTATCAATTAGGATTTGTAATTAAATTATAACGAATCATCCTAACTCTGATTGCCAATATCTGTTCTATACACTCATCACTTATAAGATGCTTAATTCTATATTGATGACATGGGCGGCATGAAAAAAAAACCTGTAGGATCTACAGACAAAGCGAATAATACGACCACTGCTACTGGTTCAGCTGGCGACATAAAGACACCAAAAAAAGAAGACCCTAAAAAGGTTGTAGTAAAACCGCAACAAAAACAAAAATTATCGGTTTTTGTAGAAGAATCTCAAGGTATGAAGGCAATACAAGGTATGAAGGCAATTACGATCCAAAGCTTTGCAAGAACTTCAGGTGTAAAAATTTCTATTGCTAATGCATTTATTAAATCTCTTGAGTCAAAAGGACTCGTAAAGAGCGTTGGGGGTTATAGTGGACACAGAGTCTACAAACTGGAAAAATAGTCGAGCAGTACACTTCTATAAAATTGAATGATACAATGACTTAAATGTGAATTTCTGATACTTCAAGGTCTTCTAAAGTTACCGGGATTAGAAGAAGTATAGAACACCCTCAAATGGAGTGATATAATAATATCACAGCTGATAATTCAATTCGTGGTATATATTATTAGATTTGAGTGTTACTCAGAATCATTATATCTCCAGTGCGTGTAGCTTCTATTATCTCTAGATTTGATTTGACTATACCTATGGGATTCATAGGTATGACTGATGAATCATTGATAAATATACAGATCGATCCATTGGATGTCATATATGCCATATCCCCACGCTTAAATCGAGTTTTCTGTTTTTCAGCTCCTATTGTCAGCCCTGTTTCTATGTATACTAATTTGTCTGCGAATTTATGAATTCTATCCTGCAGTGGCAGCTTTTTTAAAATTATTCCCACGCTAACTGGAGATAAGTGACGTATCATTTCGCATTCAGCGAACCCTTTATTTGTTACTTCCAAGGTGACAGGGATCCTTGAAATTGACCCTGTATTAGTCATATAGTAGCAAATTATAAAAATAATTCAGTATATAATGGAAGCGGCCCTTTTTCTTCAATTTGTGAAATTCGTAACGTTTAATTATATATCTATTATCCTTTGCAGTATTCTTGGTAGTAAAGCATTCTTCGAATGAAAAACATAAGGAAAAGACCGCCAAGAAGGCAGAATCTAAGACAAAGGGATCTGGTTCAGCAAAACATCTAAAGAAACAGATAGAAACCGAGGAGATTTCTGATAATGTCGCTGCAAATGAGCCACAAGCCGATCGACCTTCAAAGAAATCAAATCGTCCTGAAAATGAAGTAGTTATATATAACGAAGTTGAATTTGAGCTTAGAGAAATTATCTCAAATGACAGCCAGGTTTTAATTGGACCGCCTAGACTCACGAGATTTGAGAGAGCCAGGATTACTGGAGCCCGATCATTGCAGCTATCTTTAGGGGCTCCATCTTTGATCAGAGTTTCGAATGATATAAGAGACTCCATTTCGTTAGCAACAGCAGAACTTGACCTTAAGGCATTACCTATCTCTATTAGACGCGTGTTACCAAACGGCCATTATCAAGACATTCCAATCGATCTAATGAAATAATATTTGATTTTATATTTCTTAGCATATATCTTTTGCCAAGTATGTTAGCGTCATATCTCTCCTATCTAAATTAATTATGACGCTGCTCTGCTGTGTGTTTCGATAATTTGATTGCTACATCAGCTGTAAAACTAATTACTATCTAAAAATAGCAGTATAAATAATTTGGTCTTGGTAATCTTAGACTGATTGACTACAAAATAGTTTAGAATTTCCGTCAAAGTTAAAAGTAGCAATTATGAACCTATAATATCTGTTGCAAAAGAGCCGTCACAAGTATAAAAAACGTAGAATGACGAGGATAAGTATGTCACTTCCATCAGACTTGCTAGGTGAATTTGATAAAAGTATAGTAAAATCAGGTTTTCCAGATAGATCCAAAGCCATTCAGACAGCTCTGCATTCATTGATAGATCAGAGCAATTGGAATGTAGAGGATAAAGAGTCAGGAGCTGGAGCAATAATGATGCTATATAATAATCATATCTTCAACAAGAATACAAAATCTATTCAAACGCAACATAAATACAATGATGTTATAAGTGCCACTACACACGTGCATTTAGATGGCGATAATTGCTTGGAGAATATCATGGTTAAAGGTAATGTCAAAGTAATAAAAGATCTAGTAAAAGATCTATTGCAAAATCGTGGTATTAAGAGCTTAAAAGTACATTTCGTAAGTTTTGTGTGAAAGCAGTGGATTATTGATCGTCTTCTAAATTGTGTTCAAGAAATACTAATGATAGAATATGAGAGCAAAATTGCAAATCAATACAGATGCCTTCCTAATTTCAATATTAACAATTCACAATTCTAATCTCTGAATCACAATTCTATTCTATCAATTTTGATATAATTGAGGCGAAAATAGTATTACAAAAGCCCATTTTAGTAATAACCAATAGTAATCATTAATAATATTTAATGCTTTTCTTAGAAATAATCTGAGATCATGTGCTCATTTCCCATCTTTCCCATAGTGTATCCTTTTTACAAATGCGTCACATGAGAAAGTATCCTGCCGACGTAGACTTAAAAAGCTTTATTTAATACCTTTTGACAAATTGGTAATACCCATGATCTCAAGCAATATTGACTGGAGTAGCAAAGCAAAATGGTAGCAGACATAAAGTCCTTTCTTGCAGTATCAATTCCTTCAATGTTAATGTTCGGGATGCGTCATGCACTAGATGTTGACCATATTACTGCAATCGATAACCTTGTCAGGATGCATAATGCAAAAAAAAGAGCTCGATGGGTTGGTACTGGATTTAGTACAGGTCATATGATATCAGTATTATCTGAAATGCTTCTGATAATATATGTAATAGGTAGCGCCACTAGTAGTAAAGTAGACCAGCTTTCATTTTATGGTGGTATAATAGGAGCTATTGCTTTAGCAACAATTGGAGCTATTAACATGTATTCAATGAAAAGGTGGGGCAAGACAGGATCGGCTATTCTAGCTGGCAAAATAGCTACTAGGACTAAAATATTAGGACCTTTTGGTTCTGCATTAATCACTGGCATAGTATTCGGTTTGGGATTTGATACTGCAACTCAGATTTCTGCACTTACATTATCAGCTGTAGCTTCTGCAACACTCGGGGTGCAAGTTGCTTTGATACTTGCAGGATTTTTTGCTATGGGTATGATACCTGTTGACACTCTGGATAGCGTAGTTCTTAGATCTGCATTTGCCAGAATATTTCATACAAAAGTATTCAAGTATCTGGCCTATGCCCTAAGCGCAGTTGCTTTAACAATCGCAGCAGTAGAGTCATACTCGGTCATAAGCAACTCTGATATATTACCTCCACTAACTGGTCCAATTCTGGCAATAATAATAATTTCCTTTGCATTTGGCTATGCTTTTGCAACACGAAATAAGGATGGTAGAATGGTAATAGATCATGATCATCATCATGGTACTGTACATCCAGGAGAATAATGGACTGGGATTAAGCAGAATACAATCTGCCCATGAGAGAACTATATAAGAAATCATTCATCGATAGTCTAGTTATATGAATTATTAACACTATTAGCAGCCTGCATCCTTCTGATTAGTCTATACATATTGTTATGACATTGACATTCACAAATTTTTGTAGTTTTTGAATCATGAATAACTTCTATTATATCACCCTCACATAATCCATGTTCGTTTTGGATACACTTTTCCGATTTGTCCACTATACACATTATACTTAATGAAATTTAACATTATTTGTTCTAATGTAGAAGTAACTTCAGGAGATTATGATTCGTGCCGTAATACCTCATTACTGAATATATTTTTTCACTATCAATACTAGCTGCAAGTTTTAATGTCTAAATAGTCAATCGCTCAATGAAGTTCAATATGCATAGAATATGCGTTATAGATCTCAATTATTGTATTGAGTGATGGCTAAGCGTGTTAGTATTTATTGATCAAATGCGTTTTTGTATTACCCTACAATAATACTATATTACAGCATATCACAAAATGCTTATCTTCAAAAAGAACCCTTCTGTATGAGATAAACTTGACGTTCAGGCATCCATGTCAATATACATAATCTGACTGACTTACCCAGATAATGAGTAGTTAACAGTAGAGATTATGTTCTCCTCTTTGTATTACTCTTTTTATATGGAGAGACAGTTGTTGTCGTAGAAATGGTTTCTCTTGTATACGTGCTGATACTCTAATGGGTAACTTGGTATATGAAAAATTGGAAAATATATTAGTATTTCTCATATCCAAATAATACTATTGTTAATGTAGTTCATTTGGAAATTGATATTGCTGGTATTAAATCTCGATGATTCCAATATTGTATCTACTAATTAAAGACACCTATATGCTTACAGGCATTGAAAGAAATGATTGAAATCTATCTGTTATCTTGGACGTGGATATCATCGATGTATTATTTACTAAATTCTCGACACCTTCATCATGTTTATCATTTTGACTTGCATCCCATACCTGTCCTCTTCGCTTTTCATATGGTTATAAATTCTTAACAAATCGTATACATGCCGTATCATATTGAATTTACCAGCTATTTTCAGTTGGATAAATTTAAATACTAGTTTATAAATTTTGAACCTTTTTAGTACTGCTTTTCTATAAGATTTTATGTCATCTAAATGTTGGATGAACAATTCTGCACACCATGTTGCAGGAATTATACCTTCACCAAGTAGTGAATATACTGTGCCTATAGATTCACCTACACCAATCGATTTTCTTCCATCTGTAAATGGTTCACAGTTTACTGGTGGGGTAATTCGAACTGGTCTTCCGACTTTTTTTACCACTTGACACTTATGTCTATTTAAAAATTCATCTACGAATTTGTTATTCTTTTTTCTTTCAAAGTCCCCTGCTCCTATATGAGCATAGCCATTGCCGAGGGGAAAATACCAGAAATACCCAGTCATCGAAGGAAACGCCTTCAAGTAAAAGTCATCAAATGGAGTCTTACCAATGTCATATTTTACTTTATATTGAATACACGGTATCCAAGTGTCATTTTCTAGTTTTGGAAGATAATTCCTATGAAAACCTGTTGAATCAATTATTATATCAAATTCTGACTCAAGGTTTTCCTTTTTTGGTATTTTACCAAATTCGATTTTCGTTCCCTTCATCATATCTTGAATTAGTTTTAATTTATCATATGAAACCATTCCCTTTAAACGAATATCGATGTTATTGTTATCATCATCTTTGCCATTTTTGCTACCAATGCTGCCAAGATTTACCTTCATATGCTTTCCGCTATGCAGAATATATTCCTCAAAATTCAAACCACAATTTTTCACTAAACCAGACATCACATTTTTGCACGTCGCCCATGCACATACAGCATCGTGTTGGATTTCTGGCAGCCTTTCAAAACCTACTACGTGATTATCATGAGCATCACTTAGCCTATTCATAAGATAGGCCCCAGCAACTCCTATGCCGACGACTGCAATTTTCATCTAATAATAAAAACCAATTACCTTCAATAAAAAGATTAACAAAAATTCAAATATAGTGCTAACTTAATAGCACATGAATATCTTGTTCTAACACCACTACAAAAAGAATTCTTTAATGACTATAAACTACGAGATTTGAAAGTTGCAGCCTCTTAAAAGCAGCTAGTGGTTCTGCTAAGCAAAATTAGAAACTATATTTGAAGAAAACACAGGCTTAAAGAAACTTTGATATCACAGTTACTGACGGCGATCTAGAAGGAGATGAAAAACCTAACCCAAAAACCATTTCAGAAAGCATTACAAAGAATGAGTCCGAAGTCTTCAGAATTACGAATAGTTGAAAATTCTAGGAGTTGTAGGTTCTCAAAGAAAAGTGAATTGATACAAGGCTAGTACCAAGTCCAATACGGAATATGATATAAATTAAGTTATTGCCAGCAATATAGAAACAGCCTTGATATAAAAGTGATATAAGCTGGCTGTCACAATAACCTCTTACTACGCATGTTGAAAATAGTAGAAGAAACGTTGATGTGTATTCTGCAGATTGCAATAGCCTGGTATTCATCTTCATAATTAAAGCTTAACAGGTTCCAATAGTAAAAATTACGAGGACCATACTAGAATTTACAAATATAAGAGCATGGTCAAAAAGAGTATGAAAAATCAAATTTACAAATTAGATGATACATTTATCTCAATTATTGGTACCCTACCGATAAAGATAAAAGATACTGGAAAGGTCATTGATGATTTACGCAAGATATCTAATAAGGTGTCGTTGCAGGCCTTCGATGCAAATATTGTTTATGGCATTGAACATCTAATTGAAGTTTTGAAGATAACTTTAGAAGCTGAAAGAAGAAAAATAATGGTTGCAAACAAGCCCGAAACAGACCTTCTACTCAGACTATCACACACAAACCAAATATCACTTGCATTGAAGTATGGCGGTCTAAAGAATAATATCTGCGGTTGTTTTGTTATTTTTTCTAAAGATAAAAACATGTTGCTAAAGCTTAGGGGCGATATTGAGAACTTGTTTAAAGTAAATAACGATGTTTTGAAACCAAGTGAAGCAAAGAGGAAAATGATCTCTTGCAACATGGGCCTGGCTTCATATAAAATATTTGATGATCCAATTTTTATAAGGTATCTTCTGGAAAGAGCATCTCTTGTTATGAAATAGTGTTATTATTTCGTTTTTCCACAACTGATCTAAATATTTGATTAGGCTTTATTACTGAAATTCCTGTCTGTCTTCCAACTACTTGAACAAGTACTACCCAATCGGGATTTTCTAGATCTACTTTATTGTCAATTTCCTTTGCAATTGTTGAAATTATATCGGAAGAATTTATTAAAGTATGCCTCCTTTCTACAGTTATCCTAAATGTATTGCCACTCTGTATTTTTAAAGCAAGCTTCTTTGCGGCATTCTTTATATTCTCTGATTCAGTATACACTACTACTTCTATAGGCAGAAGTCGTAAAACATAACGGATTTGCCAAGGTTCATTTTTTACTAATTCTCTTAATGCCTTTACAATTTTAAAGGGATCAAGTTTAGTGTACCCCAGCACAATCCCGCTAATATCGGTAGCCTGAGATTCTGATTCATAGTCTCCGAGCAGTTCAAGAATCTCAAGGAGCTCATCTTGAGCATCTTCTTCTCTGTGCTTGAAAGTAGAAGCAATTAGATTGAAATTCATTGACATCAGCGATAGACTATTGCGTTGTAGCAAGCATCCTGTAAATTTCTTTTGATGCAATTGCTCCTTCTCTAATGACTCTTGGAGCAGTGGAATCCAATATGTCCACTATAGTTGATTCGACTCCCTTCTTTACTGTTCCACCATCTAAAAGTGCATCAAAACCACGCAAGGATGACGATATAATCTCAGAACAACTTTTTAATGGCTTTTCACCTGATTTGTTAGCACTTGTACCCACAAGATATTTGCAGTATTTAAGTAGTGACAGGGTGCATTTATTATTGGGAATTCTAACTCCAACACTCATTTTACTTGCAGTTACTTTAGTTGATATGTTTTTATCTACAATCGGAGATATAATAGTGAGTTCTCCTGGCCAATACCTTTTTGCTAGTAATTTTCCAATCTTACCTAATGACACAATTTTTTCTACATCGTCTATATTGGATGCCAAAATAGGGAGAGGTTTTCTTTTATTCCGATCCTTTATCTCAAAAATTCTTTCAACTGAATTGTCATTATATGGATTGCAACCTATGCCATAAATCGTATCCGTAGGATAAACAATTACGCCTCCAGCAAGTACAAGTGAAGCACAATTGCATATATCTATATCTTTACAACAGTTGAAAATTACATAATGGTTTTCTTTGTTAATCATTCCCTTTATTACTGCCTCCTCATATTGAAACTATGAGGTATTAGCAGGAGACTTTGATAGTGCTCTTTTAACATAGATGACTTTAATCGATAAACTACCTTTTATATATAATAATTGTGACTTTTTTAATCAAAAATATATTCATATATAATGCAACAATGTGACTAACATTTTCATGATGAATTATGCATATTAAACCAACAATACAAAATATATTTAATCTAGCATAAACACAATTACCATAGAGAATCGTTTGGTAAAGAAATCAGCAGGAAGATCATCATTAAAGACTCTAGGATGGACTAAAGATAGATGACAAGAACTACAAGAGATCAATAGCTGTGAAGAAACGATTAAACATACCGATGATGAATAATCGTTCTTTGTTTATTATCTAATCTGGTATACCACGACAACAATTTACAAAAGCTAAGGCTTTTGATTTACAGTCATAATGTTGTTGCAATTGTCATTTATTTTCTTTTGAAGGAACTTCTACTGCTGTATAGTATTTCAGACACATTGCCAAAATTGGCGTAGATGAGAAACCCCTAAAAATATAGTGGCAATAACATTATATGAGTGAATTAATCTGACTAGAGAACGATGGGGAACTTTTTCAGTCAAGGACCATCTGAATACGCTGCTCTTGCTACAGAAATTCTTCTTTATGATCGTCTAGTTATTCCTCTCTCCTCTGATAATATGGAAAGACAGCAATGGAAGAGAAGATTGGGCTCCAGAACTTCTTGATAAACGACTTAGCTTGGATGAAGATCTAGTACAACCTGTTCCCTGGAACTCAGGATAGAGAAAAATATAGTAATTTACGCTCCAATCAACGTATAAAGCAGCCGTTAATGAAGGCCTAAAAACATTTTAGGTCACCTTCGAAAAGATTGAGAAACTAAATACATACTGCAAAATGTTGCTTATACTTCGGTCTGAATCATATCATAGATGTTCCTGCTCTCTTTCTTATGCATTGTTTCGATGCAATATCAAAAATGCATAAAGATTACTTTTACGAAGGAAATAATGCATAAAATAAACGTAGACATACATAAAAATCATAATCAAAACAACAATATGCTGTAATGTTACTGACAATGGTAATAGTAATAAATTTGCAGTTGAAGAGAGTAGGTGACAAGTAGCCTCTATGTTAGCTCAACCTATCACTGAAACAGAGATAGCTTCTCAGTTAGGCGTGGACCAGATGTGAGGCGAAATATTGACACGTTTTCTATGTCATTTCCTTCTTCGTGGCGGTAGTCATCGTCTTCTTGTTTTCTTTTCCTTCTAAAGTATTTAAAATGGCTATCTCTAACTCTTGTATGATTGCTTCCACATCTGTAGGATTACTCCGAAAAATTCCTCCAGCGGCAAATTTATGACCACCGCCTTCTTGTAGGTTAGCAGATATATCATTACATGATATCCTTTCATTGTTTCGTCTAATACTTACCTTGCCTTCGCTACTATAAAATATAGCAAGGTCTGCCTGTGTTCTTTGAAAGACTTCTTCTGAAAATAAACTAGTCTGTATGAAAGGCGAAGATTGTATAAATGCCACCTTTATATCTTTCACCTGCTTTATACGCATTGTAGAAAGTACTTGTTTTTTTGCAGTTTCGCGTAGCTGTACATATTCATTGTAATGATTCTGCATCTCAATATCCCACAATACTCCTGCTGCAGACTTTTGTGCAAGGTTTGTAAGCCTCTTATAGAAGTCGGGAAAATTATGATAATAACGTATAAGTTCGGAAGTCGGAGTTAAATACTGATCCTTTGTAAAAAAATCCATTGTGTGAGCCATTCCTGCAAGTTTGGCTGCCTGTGCATGTCCAAGAAGAAACGTTTCATACATTAAATCGGCTGCGCATTTTTCACCAGAGCTATCTATCACAAGCTCAATAAATGGTTTGATTGCCTCAATCGCTTTTTCAGACGCTGGGTGGTGATCGACCCAGACTATTCTCCAGCCACTTTTATTAGAGTCTGAAAAAATTTGCTTGCAAATATCGATCAAGCTATCATTAATTCCAAGGTCTGAAATGATAAAAATACCTCTTTCCTTACTATATGTGATTGCAGAATAAATGAAATCACGCATTTTTGTAAAGTCCTCTGTTCCGTAGCCAAGAAATACAGTACGTGCTTGAGGATAGCGAATTAATCCAATGGCCGCGGAAAATACTCCATCAAGGTCAGATCCATGTGAAAATATAATAACTTTCAGTCATTACACCAACTTTATAGCGAACTTGATCGTACTCTTCAACGACTTGGATTATATAATTTGAAAGAACCATAATAATCTTTGGCAAACTACGAGAACAATATTGGCTTTGATCTTTGATCCTTTCTTTGAAAATAAACTCTAATCAACCTTATCTACAACTGATACAGTAGTCCGCATATTACAATACTTGCTACAAAATATATCAATTGGATATTTTGTTCTATGCTATATATACGATTGTTAGTATAACATCTGTTTTAAGAATTTCAGCATAACAGTGGGCGGTGCAAGCTAATACCAGCCTAGATAGACATCCTTTAGGTTGTGATGTGTTAATAAATGCTTACTTGAATTGTCTACTCTCGAAAGATGCTTTGAATGACAAACATGCATGGAGAACGTACAAAATAAGTAATAGCATATCACCAACATATTTTAAGCTACTAGACTATCATTAACATTTGTATAAGGGAGACTAAATGTTTTTGTCATATCAGTAGAAGAAAATGATGACCATGTCAGGTAAAAAGAAATAGATGCACATTTAAAGAATATTCAAAATAACTTGTTGTAGTTTGTTGCTGCTCATTTGTTTTCTTCTGCTGTTAGTACCATATAATTATCTTTCAAAAGGAGTTAACTACGATGGATATAATCGTAAAAAAGGTTGGGTTAACTTAACCAAGTTATTTGTCATAGTTAAGGGGTCGTAGTCGGAACTATGATCTGTGATGTCTGGCTGTTGCTACTAGAACCTTGAAACATCGGACTTTGACTAGTTACAATCGATCTTGTTGCAGCGCTATTAGCTGTTTTACTTGGAAATTTTTTATCGTAGCACATGTTTACATCATCTATGGTAAGTTTTCCAGTTTTGTTAGCTATGCCAGTTGTGCAATTAAAGTAACGCGTTAATGCGAAGGCTGGAATGATAATAGTACTTGCTGTGATGAGAGCTACTGCAGTGACAATAGCGAAGATTGCCAATGTTGCTGTCGCTTTACTCTTATTCATTAAAATTGTGATAAATCTATTCTTTATATGAAGTCTGTTCAACAATATTATAATAATGTTAAAGTTATTCTATCTTTATTTTCTTGTAATTAATAATCATCTTATTGTTGAGTTCAAAAATGTCAATATCCCAAGTATAAAGGCTGATATATTCTGAAAAAAGTTGTTTTTATGTGGATTTGAATGAATCTAATATAAGATACTAAGTATTTAGAGTGAAGTAGTCAAATTCACACCTTACCTTGTCCCTGATACGTTAAATCCATTTTTTGTTCTTAAAATATATGAGCATGCCTGCAGCTACTACTGCCATTAATAATAGAGAGTAATAGTAGTATCCGAACGGCGAGTGAAGCTCTGGCATAACATCAAAATTCATACCATAGATGCCAGTTATCAGGGTTAGAGGAAGAATTATTGTAGCAATTACTGTCAATGTTCTGATTGTTTCATTTAGATTTGCGTTCAAAGATGAATTGTAAGCTTCTCGTAAATTGATAACTCTTTGATACATATTCTCTACGTTATTTTTTAAATATGTCACTCTGTCATTTAATGAGCGAATGTTTCTCAGAGAATCCTTGCTAAGCTTCGTCCGTACAACTCCATTAGTAATATCTGTAAATGCTGTTGTTATCATTGTAAGAGTATTTTCTAAAAAACTGAGTTTTCTTCTAATTACATGTATGTCTAAAAGTTGCGACTTTGTGGGCTGCTGCTGAAGTATTACATGATCTTCAATTTGTTCTAATTTGGCATTAATACTACCAAGTATTGGATAATAACTTGAAATAATTTCTTCAATTGCAAAGCGGTATACCATTTCACATATTCCTCTGTTATAGCTGCTGTCAACGTTTGTTTGACTGGATAATGATTGTTGTTGTTGCTCTTGTTGTTCTGATAGTGGTATGGGTATAGATCGATGCGATGGAATCAAACTTTTACTTATTTTTTGTCTTATATTGCTCTGTAACTGTTGACTGTTGAAATTGATGGTAATTATCCATCTTTGCTCTAAAAAGATATACAAGTCATCTTCTTCAAGGTTGTTGTCAGAGTAAGCATTATTGCCAGGGTTGCCGCTGTTACTGACATCCTCATCCTGTCTTTCTCCTTCTTTGTCTCCACCCCGTTTTTGTCTTTCATATTTTACTCCGTCAATAATTGTAAACATATATGAATCGTATTCTTCTACTTTAGAAGGTTGATGTGTGTGAACTATAGCCTGTACTGCTAATGGATGTAGACCAAAAACATCTTGTAAGCGAAAAATATCACCACGATCATTAGCATGAATCCATAATGATTCTTCTGGATGTTCCTTCATCTCTTTTCTAACTGATAAAGGCTCTGAAATATCGACTTGCTTAAGAGAATGTCTTCCTATAACATAAGCAGATATTGTCAACAGCCCTTTACTTGGAATAAGCTTCCTAAAAAGTTCTTGAAAGAATAGCGGTTATCCACAGTGTTATGATTTTTTGGAATCGTCAAATCCACTAGATCATAAGAACCAGTATGATAGAATATTTTTCATTTTATACTTGTTATTCATTTTAAGATAACAAATACTGTAAATCCAAATAGCTGTTACCATCACTAGCGGCAGCTTGCTATTCAGTTAGAGAAAACCCAAAGAGTGAATAATATTACTTATGTGCATAACCTTGATGACATGAAGTGTCTACCTGCTACCTCTTAACCTATCGATTAAATTTTGGACTACCATATTCAGTTACTTTGGATTCTCGGCCATACACTTGTTTGTGGATCAAGCGTTTTTTTCTTCAAATTGTAGACCACATCTTACGTTTAAATGTAAATTGCATTTACTCTTGATAAACGTACCTAATAAGAATTTAGATAAGATTAGTGGTAATGTCATACAAAGTGCTCCTTTAGCATTACTTCATCGTCAACAAATCTGCGAGAATTTTCATGGGGCTCAATGAAGAACTTAAAGTTCTTGTAGATTCTTCTGGATGAGTATATGTATGATGTTAACAAAAAACCTAGTACAAGCAGTTTCTTCATCCCTATCTTCTCTCCATCTATGCCAACACTAAGATAATTGTGATCCATCTTCTTCTGCCTTGACACTAACTGTAAACATCAATTTTGGAGAAAGCTCTATAAATGTGACCGGAAATGCCTTTGACCAGCTAACAGATGCTCGGTTTTGCTCTGCAGGAACACGGGTAACAACACCACCACCACTACTATCATCTTGTAGCAAAAAGAAGCATTAATCAAAAGCAAACTCAATATTTTTTGGTAGATTTCTCAGGCATAAAATGACAACAAAAAACTACGGACCTAACGAGGTAATCAGGGAATAGAAAACTAATTTGAATCGACCATCTGTTTTAAGTATCACTTCCACTTCTCCTCGTATTGCTTTGAGGATATGGATATTCCATATGTTGGGCTGTTGCCTCTCCAACCTCCGTTCCAAAAAAATGGCTCACGATACGTAAGGCCAAATCAATTCCCGCAGAGACTCCTGCAGAAGTAAAGATTGGTTCTGTCAGAGTAAAAAGAACATCTCTGCGTATTTTGGTCTTGGGCGCTACCTCTTGCAGGAAATCAAATGCTCGCCAATGGGTGGTAGACTCACGTCCATCTAACAATCCTGCTTTTCCAAGCAGACTTGAGCCGGTGCAAACTGATGCTGTTATCTTTGTTTTTACCGACATATCAGCAATCCACTTCAAGAGATTGTCGTTCTTTACTTCTTTACGCGTACCCCAGCCACCAGGCACAAGAAGCAGATCTAGATTTGGACAGTTGTGGATAGATACATCAGGTGTCAAGCGTAGGCCACCGATAGCTATTACTTGACTTAACTTTTCTGAGACCAACAACACTCTGAATGGAGATGTTGATGATGATTCTTCCCGATTTCTTTTTTCATTTAAACGTGTTACAGAAAATACTTCAAAAGGTCCTGCTACATCTAATACTTCCACTTGATCAAAGATGAGAATCCCGACTGTGATCGGCAGATTGTTTTGGCTCATAACACAAAATAACTACAGATGTTGTTAAGAATATTTCATACTTGTATGGGTAATAAATTGGTATCAGCGGCAACAGCTTTAGAGTTCCATCTTTGAGCCTACAATATGCGACATATTCCCCATTCTTCCAATATTTTGAAGATTGATATTATCTGCTTCAAGTATCTGCTTGACTTTATGAAAGTTATCTCTACGCATTTCTACTATAATCTTATGTTTTCAAGAACGGCAAGTATATCAATCTATAAACACACATTGCCAAATTTAAGACAGAGTATACCAATCAATTCTAAGACAAAGCATACCAATGTCGGAATTTACTTGATAGGATATACTAGGACAAGTTCTGCCTTCTATCGGCTGTGATGCTGTAGCCATGACCTTTCCAACTCCCGGAATAGAAATAGTCATTGGTGTATTAAGCTGTGCAGTGAGAGTCATAGTAGCACTTTGGCTTGGAATCGTGCGTGCTGGAAGTGTTATGATGGCACCAGTAGCAGCAGTTATACTATTATCACCACTGATAGATCTATTGTTTGTACTGGCTTCTTGAGGGTGATTTAGTTGGTCTAGATACTTTCCAGATTCCGCATTCTGCGAATTTCCATTTGAACATACTATTGTGTCGGAACCATAATTTGAACATACCTGTTGAGAATTGTAACCGGAGGGTATACCATTATTATTATCATGATGATCTCTCGTTTTAACAGCAGAGTAGTAACCAGTGTTATGACTAGAGATAGTACTTACTGATTTATCACTAGTGCTGTTGTGGAGAACAGTTGATTTACTATTGTCAGCCTCACCAGGCAACTTAATACTACCCAGGTAAATCAACTTACCAGATTCAAAAGTTGTGTGTGTTGATGCAGCTGTCCCTGTATTATTATTTCTTGTAGTATTGTTATTATCCATAGCTACGGAGGCCGCATGCCTTAGTGAAGATGTTGTCGCTGATACTGGTCCACCTATGTTGCTACTACTACTGGTTGGTGTTACTACTGGCTTAGGTGCATAATTAACAGAACTCTTAGGAGCAGCAGGATTGCTAGGCGTGTTTAATGTAGTCGATCTATCTGAATTACCTGCAACTACTGGCTGCTGCTCTTTTTGTTTTAGGGCGGTTGCTGTTGGCGACAGACTATGAGTATGAGGGGCGGATGATAGAACTTGTGCATGAGGTGGAGCATTCGTTGGCGTATGAGTAGAAGCTATTAATGCTGGCTTAACATGAGCTCCAACTCCGGTCACATTTACACTATAAAAGGATGCTGAAGCAGGATTATTACTACAGACATATTTAGCTGTAATTTTATTAGCTGGTCCTGGTTTTATAGCGGCATATTTAGAAGTAAGTACAAAGTTCCACTTTGAATAATCTGCTGCTCCACCTTGGCCAGTACCTTTTGCTTGTTGATATGGCTTTACGCCATTTACAATAACATACGCTTGGCAAGTAGACGGAGTTGTTTTTGTTGTCGTATTTCCAATGCCAATAGTAGATGATATTCCAGACACTGAAAGATCTTTGCCTATTGGTACTTGTTGACCTTTATTAGGCGATGTTATTCTTACAGCATGTGTCTTTGGATGTGTAGATGATACTGATGGTATCTGTTGGGCATATGAATACGGATTTGTCAAAACAACAAAAAATAAGCTAAAAGCCAGCATTATTGTAACGATTGAAATTGTATGGTTCACATTTATTATTCGCTATTGCTAATATATTTGAGTTAAAATGATTGTTTATCAAACTTTGTTATAAATAATATCTATAAGCAATAAGACTTAGTATTATGTGATTTATAGTCCCATAAGCAAATTTACTGAAAGTTTATGTAGATCATAGCTTCCTAAATACAACAAAAAAATTAGAATGTAATATAAGGATTATCTAGAATACTCAATCAGTATAATGAATTATAAAACATCATCACTGATAATCACGAAGACGTCTATATTGTTGCTATTCTTATTTTATTTGTGATTTCTTTTATGGTTATTTAACGTATGGTTATCGTAGATATATCTTAATTACAGATTGGAATAGAACTGCAAAACTTATAGTTTGTAAACCTCTATACACTCATTTTCCTTATCTCATTCTAGAATATACTATTGATGTTTTTAATATCGATAACAGGCCGCCAGTAGAAAAATAGAGTGAAAGGAAAAACAGAAGTTTTCAATATGTAAAAATATGAAGATAACCTTGAACTTGATACTTTAAAAAACGAAGTATTCAATACCTTTACCAAAACATTCTTTAAAAGATTTGATGTTTGTTAGATCGATTTATTATAACAAATTTGTCTTCACTTTGCCGAAACGATAAGTATGTTAGTTCAGGAGAGTTTGGAAAAAATAAATAATTCACAAAACTATTTAGTCAAATACATGATAATTGATATAAGAACAAACAAATTCATTTGCTCATATTCTTAATGTTATTTCTTTATGTATATTAAAGGTAATATTGATATCTACTTACCTTATACACTAGGAAATTCAATTGAGTTTAGTTAGAAACTGCTTTGTAGTATAAGATGAACAAATATAAAGTGTAAACAATATGGGTTTGGCAGGAACAATTGGAATAATAATTATTGGAATAATCGCGTTGATAGTGATGATTGCAATTGCAGTTTTTCTTATAAAACTTCTGCTACCAATAATCATATTAATTATACTTATTGGTGTGGGATTTTGGATTTATGGAAAGATAAAGGCCCGATGATAGGCATGGTGTCATTAGGTGTCATTATTTATTTTCTGCAGAATAATCAGCAAAATATATCTGAACTATTTCGTAGAATTTCAATCATAGTGTAACCGTTTTCTTTATATTAAAATTTTGCTAACAATCACTGATTTGAAATATCCCTATGTATGGAGGACAACTATGGGGAACATTAGTCTATCGTTAAACATATAGACGTATCGCCATACAACAATTAAAGCGCCAGCGTTGTCATGAACGCATAATGAATAGATAGTCAGAGCCGTTAAAAGAAGAGCCTTCGCGCTAGACAGCCTCTTTGTTGGGCCAGACGACATCAATGCTACTCTTTCTCTAATGATCTGTTATATAAGGCAGCAAATCAGATAGAAGCATTAGATTAGAATAATTCTAATATATGCGATATTGAACCACATGAAATGCTATATTGTCATTCTTCATTGTTTCTGTTTGTTCTTAAATAGTGGAAGACCAAATGAAAATGACTCCTCCATATCAGCAGCAGTCGGTAGTTACATATTCTACATTTATTCTTGTTTGGTTCCACAATTTCTGCAGAACTTTGAGTTCGCCTTGAGGTTAGAACCGCACTCGAAGCAGAATTTGGTATCCGATTCTGGGATTTTCTTGTCTATTGAGTCTTTTTTTGGTAGAGCAACATCATTG
>JAFAQB010000045.1 GCA_019246625.1 Nitrososphaeraceae archaeon | reverse complement strand
AGACCATTCATAATTAGATATGCATTGTACTTGTATTTCCTCGGATTAAGCCTTAGAAGTACATCGAAGGCATTAGCAGCGTTTATAGATCGTAGCCACATTGCCATATGGTATTGGATACAGGAATTCAATCCAAATAATGTTTTTCCAAACAAAAAGAAGGCCAGAATAATTGCCTTTGTCATAGACGAAACCATGATTCAGATAGGAGACACTGACGCATGGCTTTGGATTGCGGTTGAACCAATTCATTACAGAATACTTGGTGTTCATATTTCAAATCATAGAAATATGCTAGTTGCCGAATCATTTCTAAAATCACTAATTAAGCTTTATGGAAAACACATAGTATATTCTGATGGTGGTACATGGTATCCAGAAGCTTGCAACTCGCTGGGACTAAAACATATACTGCATTCATCATTTGAAAAAAGCATAATCGAAAGAGCTATAGAATATCTAAAGGATAGAACTGAAGGTTTTGATGATTATTATCCATGTAGGAAAAGCATACTTGTTCATTGTAATATAGTTCATGTTTATCAATGGATGACGTTGTTCATATTTTTACATAATTTGTCCAAATCACAATCTAAACTAAGCATTTTGAAATTCTTGATAAGAGGAGGAAAGGTGCCTTAACTTAACAGGGCCAGAATATGAGTAATAACTTATTTAAATTGCAATGTTTATTATAATATGAAGCCAACTCATGATCTTGGTTACTGGATTTATTTTTGTTATGGGATTATAAAATATTCCCCAGCTATTCTTGATCTTATGACATTAATCTTTCTAGATGATAATGCACTTTGTTCTTTAGCTAAAGATGAAAGAGATGGCTTCATACTTTTAGATGACAATGTGAAATATAAATAATAATTACTAGATTCCTCATTAATACTTTATATTAATGTCATTAATTTTGTTCTAATGTTGTTATTGTACCAATTTGGAAGTTGTTTCTGGACTAAAATTTAACCATGTTGCGATACATTTGATATCTGTTCTGGACGTCTTCCTTGGTAATTGAAAGCAATTTTTGGACTCCAAAATCTTCAACAGCAAATGCACCCATAACATTTCCATAAATTACTGCCTCCTTCATTGTATTGATATCTGTATTGTTTTGCTTGGCTACGTATCCCATAAATCCTCCAGCAAAAGAATCTCCGGCCCCAGTTGGATCGACAATTTCTTCCATAGGATATGCTGGAGCAGGAAATACAGTATCACCATTGATTAATAATGACCCATGTTCACCTTTCTTAACAATTGTAAAGAGCGGACCCCAAGACATTATCAGTTTTGCACATTTTATTAAATTAGTAGTTTTGCATAAGAGTCTAGCCTCTTCATCGTTAATTACCACTCCATCAACTTTACTCATCATCTTTACGACATCTTCCCTTTTATTCAAAATCCAATACTCTATAGTATCGCATACTGTTAATTTTGGATTTGAAAAGTATTCTAGTATCTTCATATTTTGAATTGGATCATTATTGGCAAGGTAGATGTATTCAGAATTAATATATTCAGTGGGTATCACAGGTTCAAAGTCTGCAATTACATTTAATTCTGTTTTGTTAGATATTCTATGAGCAAAGTCATAATCAAAAGAGGAATCATAATGAAACGTTTTACCATCTTGTTTGACAATGATTCCCTTAGTGTCAACCCGATTATCAAGAATATCCATGTATTCAGATGGGAAATCTGAACCCACGATTCCTACTAATGAAGTATCGACAAATATGCTAGAAGAAAGCGAAGCATATGTAGCCGCCCCTCCCATGATCCTTGTTCCTGTCTTAAAAGGAGTGCGCGTTGTATCTAGAGCAACAGTTCCAAACACCGTTATCATGTTCTGAAATAAAATTTTCATTTTTAGGATAAATAAAGGCTTGCCAATATTGTTCATGTTATTATCAGCGGCATATTAAATAACTACTAAAGGAAATTGCTGATGGATTAATGCGACTAATATTAGCAATAACCGGAGGCTCAGGCGTCATCTATGGGATTAAAATGCTCGAAATTCTTAGGAGTCTAGAAATAGAAACTCACCTAGTTATTAGCAAATGGGGTGAAATAAACGTCAAGATTGAAACTAACAAAACGGTTGAATATGTGAAGTCACTTGCTACAAAATGCTATGACAACGACAATATGGCTGCTGCAATCTCTAGTGGTTCTTTTAAAATGGACGGCATGGCAATAGTTCCATGCAGTATGAAAACTTTGTCAAGTATTGCAAGCGGATATGAGGATAGTCTCATTTCAAGGTCAGCAGGAGTATGCATTAAAGAATCACGAAGACTTGTAATTGTCCCAAGAGAGACTCCTCTTTCTAAAATTCACCTTGACAATATGATAAAGCTAGTAGAAATAGGAGTTGTTATATTGCCCGCAACACCTGGATTTTATCATAAGCCAAAGTCTATCGACGAATTAATAATTCATATTGTGGGGAAGGTTTTAGATCAATTCGGAATCAAACATAACATTTTTAGAAGATGGGGAGCAGGAGATAAAGTAATCTAATAGTTACTTATAATGAAGATTATCTAATAATTTAGTATTTACGTAAAAATATTCGTAACTGTTTGTATGCGCTTACCACATGACGAAAGAGGACTACAATCAGCTTATTGAGAAAACAAAAGAAAGAGAACGTACTAAAGCTTAAATTAAATTGCTTTAGGCTGATGGAGGACATCCGTTATTCTATTTTATTATAAATTACTTCGATGATGAATTACGTAGAGCAGTGGAATCGAAAACAGCCATCATCTTCTGCATCTTTTTGATTACAGCAGTGGGCATTGTCAACACGCGAAGATCTATAGAATCGTTAAATAGGCTATGATGCACTAGAATACCATGAGCTCTAACGAACAAGACAGAGGATATGAAGAGGGTGCTGCTGGCACCAGGACTGATAGAAAGAAAGATTCTACTCAAGAATATGATGAAAAAGAACCAATGTCTCCGGCCAAAATAAAACAACATGAGCCAACTGCAGTCAGTAGAGATCCAAGTGACCAAAATACTAGCAGCAGCCAAGACGCAGCAGAAAAAGCACGAAGAAGTGGCATGACAAAAGGAACAGCAGGTGCAGACGAGACTGGCAGTGAATATGAACAAGGAGCAGCAGGATCAAATAAATAAATAAATAAACAAACAGGAACACCCTAACTCTTTTTGCCGTTAGTCCATAGTATTTTGACATCGCTATTTTCATTTAATTTGCTAATATGTACATAGATTCTGCAGTTGTTCCTGCCTCTAGAACTTTGGTATATATCTATCGTGCCTATATCTAATTATATTGTTCTTGAAGTTGTTCAGCTGCAGTGACTATGAAGAACCATTTGACATCTCTATACTCTTTACTTGTTCAGCATCTTTCTTAGTTCTACAAAAGTAGTAAATGTTACCTTGTTCTAAGTTATCTGGTTGAGTATTATTGATGCCATTATCATCTTTACCTTGGTTTGGTTGACTCATAGTTGGAATACTGCATTATTTGTTTTATGTATTAGGAGTATGTTCCTTAAACTACGTTTGCATTCTAAATGGGATACTTGGGTGGAACAAGCAGAAGTATAGACTCCAAACAACTATTAAAAGACAAGTACACCAAATATATTTCTAAAACGCCGATGGCAAAATAACAATATAATGACGCACAGCATGCGACTATGTCTCTTCGGTTAGTATTTTATTTATAGCAAATCCGTATTATATTGTTGTATGAATTAGTTAATTAAAATAATAACATAGGAGTTTGCACACATTAACAATATTTCAGGCATATCTTATAATTGCAAGAGTAAGCGATCCTTATTGTTTATACAAATTATACTCAATATTTATATAAAAAGTTGTTAGTATATTTGGTATATTGTGTGGGGTACCATCGATGACAGGGTTTTTTACAATGCTTATAGGAATCGGAGCTATATTTGTTATTGCAAACTTTGGTCCCAAATTATATGCAAACCCTATAAAGAGAAAAATCAAGGCTGCACTGCAGCGCTGTCTGATTTATACTATGCCATAATCCGTTCGCATATCTAACTAATTAACAACAAATTTCAAAATTAAGAGAATAAAAATTCCTCTATGACGATGAAGAAAATATTTATCAATAGATCTGAAGTATTGCAAAACGAAAGTATAGAATATGTAATTTTGGTAATTTTAATCTGTACTATCTTGAAAGCCGTATGTATTGGAACTAGTCGGATTTTATTATTAACTATTGTCGTCTTCGAATGAAAAAATGTAATATTAATTATAATGGCGTCTTAAAGCCTAATATTAAAGTCTAGAAAAGATTATTTATTTTCATAGTTTGAATGGCATGGAATGTGTATTCAAAAATGATTAAAAAGACCAATTTTGTATATTTGATCATGGTAATACAGCAATTAATTTGCGATGTGTGTAAAAAAGTCATTTTGGAGAAGGAAGGGGAATCATATCTGAACAAAGGGGAATTTCCAATATCTAACGAAGAAGCGATGATGTTAGACAAAGAGCATAGGGGGCACCAATGCCACATAGATGTTGTGGAGAAGCTATAAGTAATTGTTTAAGCCTGTATTTTTATATCATATATATTATGATTCCATTATTGAAGCTCTTGTCTGCTGTCGACAATTAGTAATTATTTTTGTTTTAGAATAGTCATTTTTGCGATTGCGATCTTGTAAATTAAAGACGATAGATATAACAAAAGAATATTATCTAATGCTGATTAAAGCGTATGTGGTGGGTTCTATATCTCATAATCGTCAAATGACATTTTTATTTCTAATCATTAGAGAATATTTCAAAGTAATAACTCATCAAATACTTTCAGAAGGCAATTTCTTTATATTAGTTAAACAGGTTATTGTAGTTACATTTGAATCATCGTTTGAAATTGGTGCTATCAAAGCTTAATGTATTATTCTATTTTGATGATTGTCTATACGTTTATACCAAAAAAGAGATGCATAGAGAAAATCCCTTAAAAGCAATGACTATACTTGTCGCATGAATATCGTGATCGAATTTACATTAGAAAGGATATAATATTAAAATTAACAGAGTATGGAGATCTAAACCAGACTTCTCTCTTGAGCTATTGTGGTCTTAATCTTGTAAAGCATAAACCGATATTAGATGATATGGAACAAAAAGGAATTATAACAAAAACGGAAGAGCCTTGGGGTAACAAAAAGACAATAATTAAATATCGGGTTACGGAAAGAGGTAAAGAGTTTTGTAGAAGGATATTGGAACCCTATGAGGAAATGTTTCCCCGGAAGGGTTCACCATTCTCATATTCCATTTCTCTGTGGTGATTAGCGATGTTATGCACCATTTGACAAAGTAACAAAGTTAGCCAAATGTTTTAAGACTCCTTTCTATCAATGACTTGGTACAAATGCCCTCTGCTCCTACACCTCCTTCTGACTACGTAAATAAAGATGATGTCAAGGACAAACAGAAGAATGAAGAAACAAGGGACCTCGAAACAACACGACATGATATTAGCGATGGTGGTGGCAGTAATGGTAGTGGTGGTGGTAGTAGTAGAGATAGTGATAATCGGTCTACTGATACTAATAATATTAATAATGTCACTATTTTTGAATTACTAGATGAATTAATATCTCATATGAATACCACTAAGAACATCTTTACGCTATTAATCTTGTCTTCATTTATTCTTGCACCATTAGCTTTGATAGTTGCAGGTATATTCGTACTTTACCCATTTTTCCTATACAGAATTTTGTTTAGATTACCAGCCGTAGGGGGTATATTGTTACTTTTTATTTCAGTCTCCATAATGTTAGCTTCAGTATGGTTATTTATTGGAGCAAGTGAGCAGAGATTTTTTTCTCACTGGAATAAGAAATTTAATAGATACGTGTCTAAGAGGAAGCAGGTTGACAAGGAATTAGGCCAGTAGTTAAAATTGGGAGAACCAATAAATAATTGTTTGGCATTTTGGGAGGGTAGTAATTTAGAAACAACAAATTAAGGTAGTCTAGAGGAGTTTGCAGATCTAGAAACAGACATATCTGTCTAAGTACTATTATACTAGTTCGTCCAATGTCCATGCCAAATAAACCTATAACGTGGTTTAATGGTTTTATTGGTGTGGGTTATCGTTACCATGATATTTACATGAATGTTTTCCCCATATTTGAAGATAAAATGTATGCCTTTAAACTATGGAAGAAAACTATTGATTGGTGGTCTGATGATCAAATAAAGCTTAGGTTTATTGAAGCAGCAAGTACCTATTGGTTTATCCTTTACGGTGGCTCAGAATATAAAAATGATAACACGGGATTTGTAAAAAATGTGCCAATATCTGAAAACTATAGGCGTTTCAAGAAAGGCTACGAACAGAAAGCCATTCTGCGCTTTGGCATTTACAAGGTAAATAAAAAGAGAAAGAGAGAAAAAGAGGATGATGGAGAGTTTGACCTTGAGCTTTTGAAAAAATCAAAATCAGTTTATGATATCAAATTTCTTCAATATTCAGATCTTGTCTCTGCTAGCATAGAGCGGCAATGTATCCAGAAGGTTTGGGGTAATGCAAATGCTTAGAAAGTTTATCTGCGTTGAGGGGTGCTCTGATTGTTGCGTATATCGTGATTATTACCCTTCCATTGAATATGGAAAAATCGGCGTTTTGATACTTCCAGAAGAAAAGCCAAAAATTGAAGCAATAGCTGTCAAAACTGACGTCAAAATTAAAATTATTCCTAGGTTAGGCCTTGGTAAAAGCAAGAAAAGGACTAATGGTCCACAAAAAATAATTGCTTATCAAATGATGGGCAAGAACTTTAATGGGAATTTATGTCCTTTTTTGGATGTCGAAAACTTGGATAGGTCTCCTCATGGTGGCTTTAAATGTAGAATTTACGAAGAACGTCCCTTAGCTTGCCGTGCTTACCCGGTTATTGAAGAAAATAGTGGTGGTAGTAGTAGTTCAGTAGCCTTAGATAACAAATGTACATTTTGTTATAAGCATTCAACAACAAATGCTGAGAGGAATGGCTTGCAGAGGGAAGCAGAAGCCTTGATTAAGATTAAAGCGGACATGTACGTGGATAAAAAAACAAAGGTATGGAGATATGCAACGAGCATTGGGGATGATGAGAATAAAACTAAGTTATTGCCAGAGGGATGGGTTCTTCAAAATATATAATATATGTGCCTAAATAACTTCCACGTACTGCTTAATATTTATAGAATATCTGGTGCGCCATCTTTAAATTTATGAGTTAAATATAACTAAGATCGTAAAATATTGTATATATATAAATATAACGAACTTCTTTTCATATTGATGTAGAATGTTTATAGAAAATGGAAACTGAAGTGACTATGAGAATAGAGGAAGGAAACAAATAAATCTAAAGACACGTCTTCTTGCAATGATGAATAAAAAGCAGATTTATAGTACGATACTAGCATGTGTTGCAATTTCTGCAATACTTGTAGCATCATCGTTAATCGCAGGCATTCAATTTACAAAACCAGCACTAGCACAAACAGCATCAGCACCTACGCCTCCTCCTCCAGCTTCCAGTACAAAGAAGACTGCAGCAGCTGCCGGAGAACCGGCGTTGGGTAAACAGGTCAATTGGCAGGGAACAGTTTCTTCTCTACCTAGCGAGCTAACTGGACGTGCAAGAGGACAGATCGCAGTAATTTTGCCACCTAGGAAAGATGGCGGACTCTATACCGGTGTGATTACATATACCGCAAGCAAGCCTGTTGCAGTTGAAGTATGGCATCAGTTGAATGGTGTAAGTAGCACTACCCTGATACCTAGAGCATTTGGAGCAATATCTCTAACTCCATCAGCAACTGGCAAATCTTATGCTCTATCATTAGTAGGTCCTGCAGGCCCTTCAGGTTCCGTTCCATTCACAGGTAATGGTGTAGCACTTCATTCGGCTGGCACGCCATTCATTGCAACATACTCTCTGACTGCAACAACTTCAATGGCGACTGTAAAAAATAACCTTACCAGTGCCAGCACTGCGGCAGCTTTGGGTTCTGCTGCTCTTGGCGGCGGTGGTTCTGCAGCTCGCGGTTCTGCTCTTGGCGGCGGTGGTTCTGCAGCTGGCGGTGCTACTCTTGGCACAGGAACGGCAGCTGGCGGCTAAAATCAACGATCAATAACTGAGCTGACACATTATCTTTCTTTTTTTAATTTTTTCCTAAAATATTTTGATTGATTAATTTAGGCTAGATCGAATTTTTAATCAGACTTGTCAAGCGAAGTGGTGGTGGGCAGATATTTGTGATACAATACCATCTGGCCTTTTTTTACCTCGAAAATTCTGTTTGATGGTATGAGTTCAAAGTTTTCAGATACCCTGATAAATTCTGGAAGGGGGACTTCAATAATCGAATCAAAGTCACGGTAGCTGACTGAATATAGATCAGGATTGTCTGCGTACAAAGCTTTACTAAAAACCTCTTCAAGCATACCTTTTCTTGTCATACCTTATAGTTCATCAATCCTCCTGCCTCCACTATCTTTGCAATCAACTCTGGAAATGGTTTCATGGTATAAGACTCGTTTCTTGTCAAATTATTAATTTTATTCTGCTTTATATCTATTTCAACTTCGTCTTTATCTGAAATTTTGTCCACAGTTGCTTCCTCGACTTCTATTGGTAGCAAATATCCTCCGTCTACTGCATTTCTATAAAAGATTCTTGCAAAAGAAGGAGATAAAATTGCCTTAATGCCTGCATGCGATAGCGCGATGGGTGCATGTTCTCTACTTGAACCACAGCCAAAATTGCTTCCTGTTACCAAAAAATCACCTTGTGCTACTTTAAATGGGAATTGAGGATCAAGTCCCTCCATGGCATGTTTTGCTAATTCTTTGTGGTCGTGAATTTTAAGGTAGGGGCCAGGAATAATAACATCTGTATCAATATTTGCCCTTTTATACTTGTGAACAATTCCTCTCATCACAGTCATCATAATCTTCATATTCACCAATTAACTGAGGATCTTTTTCCTGTCAATTCACTAGATCCCTTGGATCCGTTATCTTGCCTGTCAGGGCAGATGCTGCAACTACAATCGGTGATGCAAGGTAAGTTTGTGATTCCACATGTCCCATTCTACCTGGGAAATTTCTATTTGTTGTACTTACGCATATCTCACTCTTGCCTAAAACTCCCATATGAGCTCCGCAGCAGGCTCCACAGGTAGGAGGCCCAACTACAGCACCTGCGTCCAGAAAAGTGTTTACTATGCCTTCTCTTATAGCTTCTATGTAAATTGATTGAGCAGCCGGTAACACTTCTGTCCTTATCTTTACTTTCTTGCCTTTTAGTAGTTTGGCTGCCAATCGTAAGTCTTGAAGTTTTGCGCCTGTACATGAACCAATATATGCCTTATCTATTTCTGTTCCCTGCAATTCCCTTACTGCACTTACGTTTCCGGGGGAGAAGGGTTTGGCTACAGTTGGTTCTAACTTGTCTATTTCATAAGTATAAACCTCGGAAAATCTTGCATCAGGGTCTCCTATGACAGGAAAATACGGTGTATTTGTCCTTTTGCGCAAATATGCATCAGTGATGATATCTGGTTCAATAATTCCATTCTTTGCTCCAGCTTCTGTAGTCATATTGGTAAGTGTCAGGCGCTCGTCCATTCCAAGTTGCTTTATTGTCTCTCCTGAAAATTGCATGGTCTTATAATTGGCACCATCGGTTCCAACGTCACCGATGATTTTTAATATGATATCTTTGGCCATAATGTAGTCTGGTTTTGTTCCCATCAGGTTGAACATCATGGTCTCGGGCACTTTAAACCAGATCTTACCATTCATAAGCACATATGCTATATCTGTATGACCTAGGCCAGCAGAAAATGCTCCCAAAGCTCCGGTAGTGTTGGTATGGGAATCACCCCCAACATAGACCTCCCCTGGGAGTACCAGTGCTTCCTCATGGGACAACGTGTGACAAATGCCATATTGCCCCAAACCATATTTGTAATGTCTTTTTATACCATATCTCTTTGTCCAGTTAGACAATGCGATTATGTTCTGGGACGAAACTATATCTGCAGCTGGCACAAAATGATCTTCTGTTACCCAGACTCTATCTGGATCCCAAATACGTTCAAATCTTTTCCCTTTTTTTTCCCACTCATTGAATACTTTGATAACACCTGGCCCAGAAACATCATGCATCATTACCTTGTCTATTCTCGTAAAAACTACGTCTCCAGGTACAACTTTGGGTTTGTAAGAAGCCCTTGCAAGTATCTTTTCGGTAATTGTCATTCCCAAATTGGATTCACACTATATATTATATTCAACATCTACCTATTTATTTGCAGATTAAAACTTTTTGCATTGAATTGAAATCCAGACCAAAAAAGTATATGATGATTATATGTAATAATTCAATAGATTGGAAATTATGACAATATCGCTACCAGTTAAAAAAAGCAGATTTGATCTGTTTGACAGTTTAATTCACTCCGGTTTTAGATTTAGAGAAAATGACATCCTTGTCTTATCAAGCAAGTTCGTTTCTATGAGCGAGGGCTCAGTTGTAAATTTGAACAAAATCAAAGTTAGCAAAAAAGCACAAAACCTTGCCTTTAAATATCATATGGACGCCAAAATTGCGGAACTAACACTGAGGGAGTCGGATTATATCTACAAAGGAATTCCAGGTTTCTTGCTTGCCGTCAAAGATGGAATGATGGCTCCTAATGCAGGCATTGACAAGTCGAATGTGCCTTCGGGATTTGTGATATTGTACCCCCAGGAGCCTTTCAAATCTGCAGAGAACTTGAGGCTAAAATTTCTTGTTAATTTAGGGATCAAAGTCGGTGTTGTCATTGCGGATAGCCGTTTGATGCCTACAAGAATTGGCACTACCGGTGTAGCAATAGCCATTGCTGGATTTGAACCCGTTGAGGATCAAAGAGGAAAGAAGGATTTGTTTGGCAATGTTATGCGAGTTACATTTAGGGCAGTTGCAGATAGCTTGGCGTCTATGGGGGTGGCCATGATGGGTGAGACTGATGAATCAACACCAGTTGCAGTAATACGGCACATAAAAGTGATTGCTACAAATAGAAGACTCTCTTCACATGACATTGTAGTAGATCCCGTACAGGATATTTATGTCAGGGGGCTAGAACGCTGAAAATCATTTTTCCGATTTAAACAGATTTTCATTACACAGAGTTTTAATATTCCATGTTGTGACATATGATAGCTGCTATAATAGATGTCTGAATTCCTGACAATATATCCTAGGCGTATAAATGTCGTAAGAGGATTGCAAGATTTCATCCGACGTGAAGAAATCGAGCTTGATCATTTAAGTTTAATGGTTAAAATAAAAAGAGACGAAATAATCAGAACACTAACTTCAGAGGGTTTTAGACGAGTTAAATTAGAGAACAAAAAGCCCACTCAGATAGGCAGCGGATTTACAAAGAAACTCACTAAGCCATGGGAAATGCATGTTAGACTATTGGACATGCAACAAGGTTTGATTGCAATTCAGGCAGAAGTAGAGATATCGAGAAAATATATTCAACATATCCGCTCAGTAAGAGCTCCAGTCATATATGAAATAGAGTCTATATTGAAAAAACACAGAATAGAATATAGGATATGGAATGCTAAAGTGAGAGATTATATTACTAACATTATTGATAACCATCAAATTAAACTCAATGCTTCAAAATTACCTCCTATGCCTTGGAAACCAATGTTAGGGGTTGCAATAACTATAGGGTTAATGAATGCGTTAAAATTTATGGGTGTAAATTTGTAGATGTTCTGTAACAAATGCGATAAATGACATGACGATCCCTGCTCCTCAACTTCAAAAATTTTAATCTCCTACATTACAACATATTGTCTAGTTTCTAAGTATCTTACATCCAGTTTTTATCCATTTGAAAACTGCAAGACCAGTCAATTTTAGAATTTGGGAGTGTTTCTGAGTGACTTCATAAAAGCTGCATTCAAGTAGTAATAATCATCTATGAGGTAACATCTATCTCTCAATATTACAAAGTAATGAATAGGCGGCCGCACTTAACCCATCTTTAACGATGTTGAAAGGTTTACAAAATATCAATTCATAATCTCAAATTGCATTAACCCTTTTTACTATAGTTAATACGTCTTCGTCAATAAGTGCATGGTCTAAACCTACTTTCTGACCATCATATTTTGCACTCCTTCCCCATATGTTTGCAAACCTAAAGTCTTTTACCATATTACGATGAATCTTATTACATACATCCCCAACAGTACAACCTCTACGCATAATCATTGGCTCTTTGTAGTCTGTTTCCTGGTTCTTGGGCCGCATATAAACTCTAATAAAATCCAATTTTTTGTATATTGATTCTTTCAACGCATCTACATTGATATTTGCATCAGCAGAAATAGGGATAAATTCATCGCCAATCTTTGATTGAACTTCCCTTATGAATCCTTGATTTACAAGGTCTATTTTGTTCAATACTATTAGAGAAGGAACATAAACTCTATTGCCATTTAACACATCTATTAATTGATCATCTGTCAGTCCTGGTTCTCTTATGGTGATTCGACAGTTGTGTATGCCATAAATACGCAAAATTTCCTTGACTAGGTTTTCAGTCACCCTTACAGGAACCTGTATATTTATAGAAATCCCGCCCGTAGACATCTTTTCAATTAAAACGTCAGGTGGCTTCTGGTCTGCCTTAATTCCTATTTCAGACAACTCTTTCTTTAAAATAGCTAAGTGGTGAGGCTGAAATACATCAAGAACAATTAAAAGAAGGTCTGCATTTCTGGCCACTGAAAGCACTCGTTTGCCAAGTCCTTTCCCTTTTGCTGCTCCTTCAATTATTCCAGGCATATCAAGAATTTGAATTCTTGCCCCCTGGTAATCCAGTATTCCAGGAACGGCAGTAAGCGTAGTGAATTGATACGCGGCAACTCTGGATTTGGCATTAGTAAGGCAATTAAGAAGTGTCGATTTACCAACACTGGGTAGTCCTATAAGCACAACAGTAGCGTCGCCTGTCTTTCGAACATCAAAACCTGCGTTTCTGCTTCCAGTAGACAATGTTTTGCCATGTGTGTTTTCTTCCAACTCCCGTTTAAGACGGGCAATTTTTGCTTTTAGCAGACCAACATGGTATTCAGTAGCTTTGTTAATCTGTGTTTTGTGAATTTCATCTTCGAGATTTCTTATCTTCTCTGGAATACCCATGTGAAAGTCTTAGACTAGTTGAGATATTTACCTTTTCACTTGTAAAAACAGAAAATCTATTACTTTATATACAGTTTAATTACAAGCAAAAAAATCTGAGCGTGGTATTGCTGGATCTTTTTATAAAATTACATGGTACAAAATGCGTATCTGCCCAATCAGAAGCATGAAGCATTTAGTTTGATTTGATGACTTCTGAATCTATTGATAAGATTCAATAATTACGTACTCTTTTGAATTTTACTTCTTAAATATTCCTCCAAAAGTGTTACGCACATTCTCAACAATCCCTTTACGATTTTCTTTCTTCTCTACAAATTTGAAACATGCTGGACATAACGCTCGCAAATTAACTGGGCGATTATCTTTCAAAGAGCCGTTGATATGCTCAAACCTAGGATGGACGCTTGCACTAAATTTCGCTGAACACTTTTGACATCTATGATGAGCTCTTTCTAATGCAGTCTGCCGTATGCTCATTGTAAGATGCTCATATTTACTTTTATCAATTTTCTCATCTGAAGCGCCGCCGCCAAAGAATGACAATAACTAACAGAATGACTCAGCCCAAACTTATTTCTTACGGAAATATTATTAGCATTTGCTTATAGCTAGATCTAATAAATTAATGAGTTATACAAAGTTCCAGTGACGTTTCGAACTGATATCTGCAATTCGCAAAGGTTCGGGAATCCATTCTTCACTTTTAACTAATTGTTTAACAATTCTTATTGATGATTCTAGACTCAATTTGTGACCGACACTTACATAGATCGATTTCTTGCCTTCGCCTTTTATTATAAATCCTAGGATGACTCCGCCGTGTTCGATAAATTGATCTTCTCTTACATCGCCAAAAAGCAGAGATTTTGCGATTCCTATGGTAGGCTTATTCATCGTTACGCCAATGTAGCAGGCTAATCCACATCTTCTAGGATGTAATTGCCCATGTCCATCAATAAGCAAAAGTTCAAAATGATTTTTTAAGAATTTCAATGTATTTATTATTGGTTTGGATTCTCTTAACATAAAGAGTCCCGGGATGTAAGGTTGCTTTACAGTATTTTTGACGTTGACACACTCAACTAGTTCTAGAGTATTTTTCTCAATAACTGCCGCTGAGCAATACGCAATATCTTTTTTGTAAGAGACGTCTATGCCGCATACATGCTTTATTTCGGTATCAAAAATGTCGTATGTAATGACCTTTTTTGCAATTTCTTTTTGTAATCTTATAGTGTCAGCGTAAAGTGACAACGAAGTCAATGATGTATGGACAGCTGATGGTGGTAATATCTACGTGTCGTTAGTAAAGATTTCGAAATGGGAAGTATCTCCTGCAATTCATATCATCTTTGAATTTGTATGGATAACTTAGTAAGACTGTATATAGATGCAGCAAAAGGTCATGATTCTATGTCTGCATTGATAAATCATTTTTGGCATTGAAACGTTTTAGATGGGATGGATGATTGCATTTGAAAACGATTGATTCTACTTCTAACAGCTCTCTCTCATCTCTATAGATTCCTATGAGATAACCTATCAATATGGACCGGGTGGGATTTGAACCCACGACCACCTACGTTTCCTCTGCCGCATTGATATGGCATGCAAGGCAGGTATTCTACCGGACTTAACTACCGGCCCACAAAGTTATGCCCAAACGATGATAATTTAAGTGTTTTAAACATGGTTTTATTTCTTTAAATTATTATTAATTCCTTAGACTAATGTTGGATATATGTTATCTATCTATCTTTTAAATTGCGTAGCATGATTATTCATGACATGTGATTAATAACTTCAACTGTTCAAATTCTTATAGAATAACAAGTCTTAAATGGAACTCACGGCGATGGCAGTTCTACTGGATAGACGACAAGAGACTTTTACATGATTTTTTCTTTTGACATATATTTTTTAAGCAGTAAGTATTGAAATATTAGCATTATGTCGTATGAAACCTATTCTCATCCCGAAGTATTGTGTGAAACTGACTGGGTTGCGCATAACATAAACAATCCCTATATCAGAATCCTTGAAGTTGATTATGATCCGGAGAATGCTTACAGGCAAGGACATTTACCATCGGCCTATTTGGTTTGGTGGAGAAAAGATATCAATGACCAGAGCCGTCGTGACATAATTGATAAACAGAAGTTTGAATCTCTTATGTCCAAAGTAGGAGCTACCCCAGAAACAGAAATTATACTATACGGTGATTTCAACAATTGGTTTGCTGCTTTTGCATTATGGGTGTTTCATTACTATGGGCATAAGAAAATTAAATTAATGAATGGCGGCAGGAAAAAATGGGAACTAGAAAAAAGGAATTATACAAAAGATGAGCCTGCTCCACAATCTTCAAAATACAGTGCAAAGCCTCCTGATGAGGGTATACGTGCATATTTACCAGATGTGAGGAGAGCAATAGAAAGACTAAACGAAACCGTACTAGTAGATGTTCGCTCTCCAAAAGAATTCTCAGGGGAGATCACTGCCCCACCAGAATACCCAACAGAACATGCACAAAGAGGTGGCCATATTCCTGGAGCAAATAATATTCCGTGGGCTCAAGCAGTAAGGGAGTCAGATGGAACTTTCAAAAGTGTGGAAGAACTCAAGGCTCTATACGAGTCTAAAGGTGTGACTGCAGATAAAGAGGTAATTTGTTATTGCAGGATAGGAGAAAGATCTTCTCATAGCTGGTTTGTTTTGAAATACCTTCTTGGGTATCCTTCAGTACGCAATTACGATGGTTCATGGACTGAATGGGGCAATATGATAGGTAATCCGATAGAAAAATAAGTCTTGTATTATAAGATGTTTTAATGCAACAAGGGAGACCGTTTATAAAAAAGGGACAATTTTATTTCATTTACGAAGGGAACGATTCCAATTTAATATTGGAAGATAAAACCAAGAGAGGTTTGGAAGTTCGAGAGCGTAGCTTCGATGACAAGTATGGCGTCGAAGCAGAAAAGGGAATGATTCATGACGGGGATGGTATAGGACACAGGGTCGGAATCAGATGGTATTTTCCTAAAGCAAAATATTCATTACAACGTGTTGCAGAAATCGCTGAAGAGCTAGAATCTAAATACTCGGCCATTAGAGAATTAACTTGTCCAGACGATGTATGAACGAAAAGCTTTTAGCCCTTACTTCTTGTACAATCAGGTATGTCTCTTCTTCTTAAAGACCGCGTGTGGGTTATGTTATCTGGAGTTGCAAAAAGAGGTATTTTTCCGTTACATGCTAGCAAAATGGGTGTTTTCAGAATCCCAACCGAGATAACGGAACGCTCGGATATTTCAAGCATTAGCAATGATTTGAAAAACTCTGGATTTAAAATTGATACATATGCAGATAGGATTTATATAACTTATAAATGGAACGAGAGCAGTATAGATCCAACAACCCAGAAAGATCTAACTGCTGAACTATATGTTACAGTAGAAGTCGTCACAGGTGAGGTAGTTGATATAATTTACCAGATAAAGCCACTTGAGTTTTTCGGCGATCCTTATTGGGTGAGAAATTATAGGCAGAAGGCTAATCAGAATTGCAAGATGATTATTGATACTGTTATCAGAAACACAAAGATTGGTGACAAATTGATCGCTCATTATCAAAAGGCAGAAAAGCTATCACTTGAATCAGCTCTAGAGAAGTTAGAATCGTTGACTCCTTTGGCAAAGAATCCAAAGGTGAGGAATGTTACCACTACGCCTTCTTCTGGACTTTCTGTAGCAACAGAATCTCCGGCTCCTCCGACACCCGCTGCTATTACTTCAACTGTATCAGCCGCAGCTGCACCTGCAGCAGCAGCTGGCGGCGGCGGCAATACAACTATTTCTCTAACTGGAAGTGGTACTAATTACTCCAAAGTTGATGGACCTATTGATCCAAGTTTCAAATCAAAAAGGCAGGTGACAGGTACTTTTCAGGATATAAAGGTATGGGGACCAGTAGATCCACCAGGGCAGCTAGGTATATGGGGTACAGAAGTAACTGTAGAT
>JAFAQB010000034.1 GCA_019246625.1 Nitrososphaeraceae archaeon | reverse complement strand
ATTAGATCCAAGTAATGAAGATCAAAATAAACTGTAGTTGAGAGCTTTAACAGAGCTGTGTATGTGTTAAGGATTCACTACATTATTACTACTATTCAAAGATACTTCTTCTACTTTAGTTGTAACTTTGTACCATTTGTTATTGTGTTTGAATACGTGCATAGAGGATTTTTTGTTGTTAACAGAACTGTATCTCCCCACCCTTTCACTAAGCCTCGACCGTAGTTTGTCAACTTGATATTGCGCAATCATGAGATTGCCAACAATATTCTCAAGTTCTAGGTTCCTTTCTTCTTTAATATTGTAAGCCTGATTCTTGTTATTCAAATTTTTTCTGTTAATTATTAGTCTGCATTCTCTATATACATCCTGTTTCCTATTATGTAATGAATTTCTTCAATATATTGTGCTTCGTCTACAACAGGTGATGATAGATTTGCTCCACATACAGGTATTCCTTGTATTTGTTCTTCATTTTCTTCCTGTTGCTCTTCTTCCTGTTTTTCTACTAGTAGACTCATATCGAAAAACAATGGAAGACATCAAATAATAAAGCATAGTAACGATAATACACATACTAATTTTCAGAGTGTATCGTGCAGGTTTTGGAAAAAACCCGCTTTACTTATCAAAGATTGATATATTTAGTTCAAGTCAGGTCTCATTCATTTATAAGCAAGTAAAAAATTTCTATGTGTTATTGATGCTGCTGCAACATCACTCTATATGCTGCGGCGGCTGCTGCTGCTGCTGCTCCAGAAGCACGAGAAACTAATCTCTAGCTTTTATTTTATCAAATTCCATATTAATTGAAGTTTAAGTTATATGGTTGCATTTGAGATGATATACATACTGGAAGAGGTATCAATTGGAAGCAATATTTACGTCAGAAGAGCTGCAAAGATACTCTAAAAAATTTCTTTGTGGCTTATATATAATGGCTCATGGTAATCTGACCAATAGTGTGAAAGCTATTGATGTCTTTTTCAAAAATGTCAGTGCTGAAGCATATGAAAGACCGTCGTTTGGGTATCTAGCAACAAATGAGATAGTTCAATCACTTGTACAGAGAGGGTTTATTGAAAGAGACACACTAGAGTATGTTAAACTAACTGCAAAAGGTTTGGATAAATGTAAAGAAGATTGTCATTGATAATAATGGTAAAATGCTATGCATCTTTATTTCCTTATGGTAAAATACTAATCTCTATCTAGTTCAGAATGTTTTGCTCGTTTGGGATAGTATGGGAGGTTATCACACAAGCAACTCGAGAGATTTCAAAAGTCCTCATATCCAGTTATCTATCACATCAAAATGATCTGACTATATATGATATTTCAATTCTTTATCCCTGTCTGGGGAGGCTACGACTGCAGTATCGATTAGGAATCGATGTGCTCTGCAAGTATGCACTAGGTCATATCTGTCAAACCTTATTTGAACCCTGACACGTATTATTATGGTTAGAATACATTTTATAATCTATATATCTATAGATCCGAAGCAGGCAGCACCTTTTGAATTTGAAAGACAACAAGAATGTTTTAGTCAAGGATATTGATTAGAGACGAATGCCATCATAATTTCATCATGCTACTGTTTTGTCCCGCTGCCAAAGGCATGATTTCATTAACACCTATGACCAGAGCTTGTATCAGGTAGTTTTATTGGATTATTCGTCGGATTCTGCAATGCTAGATCTGTGGTTATTGCGCCTCCTTGCTGTATATGTAATGGTAATCTTGTTTGACATTTTATAATTCTAGCCATTATAAGCATAGTAATGGATTTCAGGTTATTCAATGTTTCAAGCAGAATAGCAAACTGATGACCTACTATTTTGCTGCTTTAGTAACATCCTCGGATATATCTATACTGATATATGTGTAATTATCATTATGGCTATTAGACGATCTATTGTGACTTTCATATGAGATAATGCATGATTCAGCTGAAAATCATAATATAAAAATCAATATTATTTTTCAATCTACTTTATAGAACAAGCACAATATGTATTATTGCAAGCATATGATAAGCTGTTCTGTTCACACACGTTTTTTTGACGATAATTGTATTGATTGCAACAAAGAATATCGAGAGATGAAAGGCATTGTAGAAGAGAAAGAATTAACTCCATCTAATGGAAATGATCAAGGTAACAAACCAAGAGCATACTCTAAAATAGAAAAATACAAAGAATTCACTGAAGAGCGCGCAAAGAAATTGTATGAGGAGTTGTTGGTCCAATATCTAAAAAAAGGTTCTGACGAAATTGAGGCTTCTGAACGTGCCAAAAATATCATTAGAAAACAGAGTGAGATGCGTGGAATGCCATCATGGGATTGGGTTTAATATGATAGAGAGCATCAAAAGTCAAAGAATATCGTTATTGAACAACATTAATGCTTACTTCAATTGCATCGTTGACATCATCAGTAAATTCCAACATAGTTTCAATGGTCTCACTTTTGTATATTCCAGAATTTCGCACATAATCTAAATAATCTGGCATTTCATTTTTTGAAACACCCACATTATCTGCAATTACTATAGCTCATTTTTCTATCAGATTGTTTGCTTCAGCCAAATTGAGATACCTCAGACACTTATGTCTTGCCGCATCTAAAAAAGTGAATCAAATTTGTAACTAAGCCTAGGTATCACTGCGAGACCATTACCAACGATAATATCTAATTTTTTCCTGAAATCCTGCATCTTGTATATTTCTTTTTGCAATATCGGCAAATGCTTTAGCCAATTTGATACTCACAACTTTTTTTTCATAATTATCATTGGATACCAAATTCGCCATTAATATCGCAGAATATTCATACAACGTTCCAATCTCTGGAATGCACTTGGGTTTATGTTTCTTGATGATTTCTGCTAAAACCTTTGATAGGACCAATGGATGGAATGAATTGCTTTTTTCTATCTCTTCTATAGATTATAGGACATTTTCTGCTTTACTCACAACTACGACAGCACTGGTCGTCTTTTATTTTTCTGCATCATTTTAATGCTTTGAATAATGCTTAGGACCTATTCTAAGTTGGATTAACAAGAGGTTTACAACTACCTGAGGGATGTTTATACCAATTAGCATAAGTTTTCTAACTCTTTCCAACTAGATAATTTCTCATATTCAGGTTGAAATGTTTTGTTCTGAAATATCCACTTATTTTCTTTAAAATTTGTAAATGAGTGATAGTATGTTAGTACCAGCAGATCTTTTTTGGATATGTTCCAAGATTCTTCGAGTACCATAAACTCCGGTGATGCTG
>JAFAQB010000033.1 GCA_019246625.1 Nitrososphaeraceae archaeon | reverse complement strand
ACCAGAACGGCCTGATGCTACGAACACTGATAATGATACAATAACACCAAGAGCCACCAATATTGCCTTTTTGCTGTTGTTATTAGAGGTTGCTACTATTGCTTGTTGTTTTTTTGTTGTCAACATATCTTATACTTTTCACCTCCTCTTTTTTCATTGAATTTTTGTTGTAGTTGTTTTTGTTTTTGAATTTTTGATTTCATACCTTTCCTATGATTGATGCCTAATATAAGTATTGCTAAAACATTACAATACAATGAAGTATTACACAATACTAGAAATTCGATGCAATACTTATAAATATTGATAAATCTAACTATTATCATCTTATCAAGACATGCCAACACCAACTCCTCTTAGCAGTTTAACACGCTTAAGATCAATACTGCTGCTCTGACTCGCACGGTAATAATTAATTGAGCAGGAGCAATTACCCGGGCACCATCTGCTGCATAAATTTCTCTACCAAATGAATCTATAGCAATACAACCTAGTGAATTACTTTTGCATCCTAATTATTTACTAATAAAAAAGTGTAAATGTAGTATGCATATAGAACATAGAACTCCAATTACTCAGATACTATGTGGTAAAGATCTATTGAAAGAGAAATTTAAGATCAAATCCTTATCATTCTGCTGAATCTAAAGAATTATCCTTAAATTCACTCAAAGCTAAAGGCTTTACGTTAAAACATCTGCGTATACCGCTAGTTAGATTCATGTACTCTTCCAAATACAAATTATGATTAATCAAAACAATTATTTATTAAAGTAATAATAATAGATTATATATAGTAGTGCTATGATAGTTCGAGATCTAGCACATCTAGCAATTGCATTTGTCACAGTGTTCTTGGCACCAGAATACTTTAGAGTCTGCAATAAAGTGTATGTGTAAATAATTTGTCTTCATTATTATATAGGCCTCCATTTTTGGTCAAATTTACAGTTGTACCTTCTATTCCTTTAGTTATCATATCGATTCTCTCTGTAAACCCCAATACGTGGATAGCAACAAATGTTCATCACTTTTACTTTGAAATCATAGCAGTTATTATGTCATCTATAGTATCATTCTATTGCGTAACTCGTGCATATGCATTAAATGATGCTTTCAGTCTTTTTATTGGTGTAGGATTTATCATTAGCGCTATAATCGATTTATCCCACGCCATAGTGTCTTTCAGCTTTATGAACCAAGTATTCTTTCTCAAATATTTTATTCCCCAAACATGGGTTGCAGGCAGGTTGTTTAGTAGTGCTATGCTTGTTGTAGCCATCGCAAAGTATGACAAATTTGCAGAAAGTGAAAGTGGTAAAAATAATGATAGCAGTACATCAAAATCATTACAATCATTACCAGCAGGATCATTGATGGCAATAGATTCAAGATCCTCTGTATTTATTATTACAATTTTATTCTTATCTATTGCTGCTTTATCCTCATTTCTTACTATTTTTCCAGGTATAATGATAAGCTATCCTGCAACAGCTATAATCCATAGGCCCTACGAATTTCCTTCACTTGTGCTTTTTTCTATTGCTTTGATCTATTTTTATAAAAAACAGATTTACAAGATAAATGATGTTTTCTATGTTGGACTTGGTAGCTCATTAATAATCTGGATTTTTACCCAAATTATAATGTCGTTTTCTACAACTCCATTTGATACTGCATTTAATGTAGCACATATTCTGAAAAATGCAGGTTATTTTGTCATTATTATATCGCTTGCATTATCGAGCATACAATATCATCTAAAGCTAAAGGAAAATCAAAAACTGATTAGTTTGCAATATGAAAAACTAAAGGAGCTTGATAAGCTAAAAGATGACTTTATTAAAATGGCTGCACATGAGCTAAGGACTCCATTACAACCAATAATCAGTTATAATGCACTCGCGTCACAAGGACTGATAGATAAAGATGAGGCCATGAGAGTCATAGATATACAGGCACACAGACTACATAAATTGACAGATAATATCTTTACAGTAAGCAAAATTGAAAGCGGCACTCTTCAATATAAAAAACAAAAGATCATGATAAATGATATAATTTTAGAGATTCTAGAATCGACAAAACGAGATCCAGAACTTGGTAAAGAGGTATCGATAGTAGAAAAGTTAGAAAAAACATGCAATGTAGAAATACTTGCCGATCCATCTATGATCAATCTATCTATATCAAATATTATTTCCAATGCAGTAAAGTTCACCAAGGCTGGAACAATAGAAGTAGAGACTTTTGTGTATTATGACAAAAATAAGGCGCAAATTTCAGTCAGAGATACTGGCACTGGTATTCCAAAAGAAGTTCTAGCTAATCTTTTTAGTAAGTTTGTTTCAAAAGGCGTTGAAACCAGGAATAAACATGGAACTGGTTTGGGACTTTTCATTTCAAACGCTATTGTAAAGGCACATCAGGGTAAAATAATTGGATATAATAATTATGTAAATGGAAAAGGAGCTACATTTACTATAACTTTGCCTATAGATTCTGGAATACATACTAATGACAATAATACTGAAAGAATTGAATCATCAATGGATGGATAAAAATGAATAAAACAAGATAATTTAAAAGCTTCTGCCTTTCTGTATTTTTCTTAGGCTCTCAAAAAGATCACTTATCTGATCTGATGTAGGTTCATAGTTCTTGTCTTCTATATCTTTTACATTTATCATGAGTTTCTTTAATCCTTCAAACGCTTCTTTATCCTCTATTATATCAACTAATACATTTGCTTCAAATGGTTTTTGTATTAATTCTACAACCTGTCTTAGCTGTTTTACTGAATCTTCGAGAGTTTCTTTTACATATGCTGAAGCAAATATTATTCTTTGTTTGGGATTTAATTCCAGAATTTCCTTTGCAACTTCCATACCATCTTTTCCAGGCATACGATAATCTAAAACAACAGCATCAAACGGAGGATGATGATGTTTATTGTTATATGTATTGTAGTTCTTACCTGCTGCTACTGCTACAGGTACTCTTTTATAGGTGTTAATACAATCTTGGCCATTTTCAGTAATGACAACATTATGGCCTCTATTTTCAAGAGCAATCTTATATGGTTTCCAGATGTATTGTTCGTCTTCAGCTATCAATATTTTCATATTTTTGTATATATGATAAATAATTTGCTCCTATTTCCTTTAAAAACATTTGTTTTAATATGGCTTTGTAGAAACCATCAATTATTATACAAAGATCGGTTAGCCTGTGTGCATTATAGGCTACGCATCTGAACGATAATTCTCTGTTCTGTGTTCTTACCAATCTTGATCTAATATGTTCTCCAAATAGTCGTTTTATTACGGAAACTATGGTTTCATTCTTTCTTGTTCCTTTGATTGTACAGTAGTAGTTTGAAATAGCCACGTTTCATTTGTTTTCTGTATCGGCCAAATGTCTTCCATATAGGGACATAGTCATATCGAGCTGGTATTATGATGCTAAACCCATGTAATAGTTCTCTAACCAGAACATGGTTCTCTTCACTACTATCATCATAACCCTTATCAGCTGTAATTACAGACAGATAGCGGAAGGATATTGGATATTCTTGTTACAATTGATCTAAAATCCATATTATTATCGTGTCTTGTTGGAGATCGTCTTATCTTAATTGTACATATAATTTGCTGCTGCAGCACATCATCAGCTCAATAGGTAATTTCGCATATTTCTCCTCATTCCTGTTCGTTCAGTATAATAATACTGTGAAGCACGGGTTATCTTGAATCCTGTAGAGTCTATTCCTGCAAATATTCTTCTGGTGTTTGAAATTAATTAATTAATTAATTGAGGCTGGGGCATAATTCCCTGTTTATATTGTAGCCAATTTCTATTATTGATAATTTTGTATAAAGCTAGCCTAAGGGTATGTTTTGGTGAGAAACGATCAGATACACCCAAAGAAGGCTAGCTTCAACAAATGCTTCAGAATCCATCTTAATTAGCATTCTATATCTCATAGGATGGATATCGTGTTCAAAGTATCAGAGGAAAATGAAAAGAGGAAGAGGTAGA
>JAFAQB010000031.1 GCA_019246625.1 Nitrososphaeraceae archaeon | reverse complement strand
TTGCATGGAGGTGCAAAGGGTAATAACAAGTTTTTTGGATACGATGAATAAAAAAAGGGATTAGTTTTACATCATATTCAAATTGTAAATACGTTCTTATATGTCTATAATAATGGCAAATGTGTCCAAATAGCTCATTATGATACTCATCAGATTAGAAGAAATTTTGATTGTTATTACACTCATATCCATTATACAAGGAGCTTTTTTTGTTAATGCAACATACGGTCAATTAACATACTTGTCCAGCCAGCAATTTGAAAATCAATCGGCATTTAGCAAGAACAATAGTAAAAGCAGTGGTCAAAACATAGTTGATCCTCCACAAGATAACGATGATAGTAATTCACTGCCAAAACATTTTAATTCTAACTTGGGTACTGAAGCAAAAAACCGCGATAACTGGCTAACTGTTAACCACGATATTTATGGCACGAGAAATAGCAATCAAACAACAATTAACGCAGAAAACGTAGCTAACTTGAAGATCAAATGGAGGTTGTTTACTGATGCTGATGATGAGGATCCGCCCATAATTATAAGATATACGGGATATGTTCAAGATTCCTCTGGCACTGTTATAGCTTTTGATACTAGAACTGGAGAAACTTTATGGAAAGCCCATGTTGGAAGTGGGCCTACAATGGGATTGACTTTCAATAATGGGATAGTATTTGCAGCTACAGCATATAATGCAACTCTCGTTGCCTTGAATGCAACGAATGGTAGAATAATATGGCAATCACAGCATCTTGGTAACCCCAAGATAGGTTATAATATTCCTTCCCAACCTATTGTATGGAAAGATTATGTAATAGCAGGTTCAGCTGCTGGTAGCGACAACCCAAATGGTGTCACCTTAGTGCAAGGAAATATTACTGCTCTAAATATTACTAATGGTAAAATTATATGGAATATACGTACTACAGCAGGAGAATGGGTAAAGCCTGGTAATGCTCCTCCCTACAACGGAGATGCATCAGATTGGTCTGGCGGATCATTGGATCCAGAGACAGGAATAATGTATATACCACTAGGAAGTCCATCTCCAGCCTTTAACGCGACTACAAGACAAACACCCAATCTTTACTCAAATCATATGATAGCTGTGAATGTCACTAGTGGACAAATTATATGGGCTACACCATTCATAGACTACGGGACTATTTTAAATGTAAGAGTCCCTGATACCCATGATTGGGATACTTCATGGGGGAGCAGTATCAGCAAGGTTACATTTGATAATGGAACGCAAAGGAAAATAGTGATAGGTCATGACAAGATGGGAAATATCGTTGCAATGGATGCAGCTACAGGAAAAGTGATATGGTGGAAGATTTTGGGAAAACAATACAATACAGACACAATCCCATTATCCACTGGCAGTGGCATGGTATGGTCTTATGGTATTTTCAATTTTCATGCAATAGACAATAACAACAATTCTCTCTATGTTTCAGCTACAAATAGAGGTTTAAACTATTTCACAGATAGTTATGGTGATGACGGTGGTAGCAGAGTAGCTGGACATACAGTACCTGCGCCACATACCATAGAGAGAGGATTGAGTAATGGAACTATAGTAGCGATGGATTTAAGGACAGGGAAAGTCAGGTGGCAATACCCCACAGAATTTCCACCAAGAGTTTCTCCACTTGTTACGGATGGTGTCCTATTTGCGGGTTACATTCCTTTTACAGAAAAGGCAAAAGGAAACCATACCACAACAACAAAGTCTGGTGTTATTTTGGCGTTGGACAAAAACACTGGAAAGAAGCTATGGGAACATAATGTTAACGCCCCAATAGGACACGTTGGCCCCTCTATAGGAAATGGAATGCTTTTTGTACCAACTGGTGAGATTCAAGGTCAAACTAAAGGTACCCCTAAAGGGGGCTCTATAGTTGCGTTTGGACTTTCATAAGAAGAAATGCAACTTTATCTGAGAATCAATTCTATATATTATCTAAACTCATCCCTACTCAAGCTCTCGTCATTAGCTATGCTGCTTTAGCGTTTTGCCTTGAGTAGCAATATCTGTAGTATCATTAGTATCTTGGTATTAATTAATTAATTGAGACTGGGGCATAATTCCCTGTTTATATTGTAGCCAATTTCTATTATTGATAATTTTGTATAAAGCTAGCCTAAGGGTATCAGATGTTTTGGTGAGAAACGATCAGATACACCCAAAGAAGGCTAGCTTCAACAAATGCTTCAGAATCCATCTTAATTAGCATTCTATATCTCATAGGATGGATATCGTGTTCAAAGTATCAGAGGAAAATGAAAAGAGGAAGAGGTAGA
>JAFAQB010000023.1 GCA_019246625.1 Nitrososphaeraceae archaeon | reverse complement strand
CTTGAATGGAGACAATGGAATGCTTGTAATGGTACGTTGGAACATTGAATTACCTAGGCTAATGCCTCTTGTAGTTGAATCATTACGACAGGAAGAAGCAGGAGGAAAAAAGAGTATACAGGATATTAGCAAGCAGATTTTAGTAGTAGAAGATAGCCCTAGTTTGTTTTTTCAATCAGGTGATCAGAGAACTGTGTATCCTGTTCTTGTAATAGTAAAAAATAGCCCGTTTACTAGCTCGGAACTTGATTCGGTAAAACAGAGAGTTGCCAGAAATAATGATAAGGTCATTGCGATGCCTGGTGGATACGTACAACCGCCTTATGATAGCTTGTTATCAATAGATAGTAATGGGAGAGGAGGAGTTAAACAGCAACAGCAGCAATCATCATCCCAAATAAATTACGATCCAATGAAAACATCTATTTTTGGATTAAAACCACCCACAGACGACTCTCCTTTCTATTTTGCAAAAGAGCAGATTCCAAACCAGATGAAAATACTATTGGAAACAGTAATAGTAGTATCTATAGTACTGTCCTTGCTGTTGGTATACTATTGTAGAATACGTGGAATTCAATTAACTACAGCTACATCACGAAAGTTCCATCTATTATTTGTTGTATTGATAGGATTTGGTTTTATATTTCTGGAAATAACCTTTATTCAAAAATTTCTACTACTACTTGGAACTCCTATAATGGCATTAACAGTAATATTATTTTCAATCCTATTGTCTAGTGGAATAGGCGCATATTTGAGTGGAAGACTATTTAATAAAAATCCTTATAAAGCAATAACAGTATCTATTCCACTTTTAGCTACAATAGTCTTAATTTACTATAATTTCTTATCATCTGTTATAAATTCAAGTATGGTTTTGGAATTATATCAGAGAATTGCACTGACTTTTGTGCTTTTGGCTCCTACTGGTCTTTTGATGGGATTTCAATTTCCATCCATTACTAGAATGGCTTCCTCCACTACCTTCACTATGCAGTTGTCACAGAGACATAATGATGATGGCGAGGATACTACTACTACTGACGATATTACTTTGCTTTGGGGCGTAAACGTGATTGCATCAGTGGTGGGAACCGTATTAACTGCAATATCCTCTATGGTAATAGGATTTAGTGCCAACTTGTTAGTAGGACTGGGATTGTATTTGGGAGCTCTAACGTCTGCGTTAGCAGCTGCAAGAATAATGCAAAAAGCAAGAAGTAGCCAAGAGGTTATTAGATAATTTTATGCATTAATATAGATGCGTCATCTTGATATATTTTAATTCCGTAGAAGTAACGCCAATATATACTTTATATGTGTTCCATTATGTATTTAGAAATCTTTCACGATCTAAAAGCTTATATATCTCTAGCGATATTACTAGTGATATGTTCTCAGATTGGCTATCAAGAGTGGGAAGCGCAATTCCAAGAGGGTTCTCGCGTCATTATATTTTAGGATTATTAAAAGAGCAGCCAATGACAGGCAAAGAAATCATCGATAAGGCCATATTACAGAGTGACGGCAAATGGCGACCATCACCGGGGCTCATCTATCCGTTACTAGGTAGATTACTTGAAGAAGGTTTGATAACAGAAACAGATAATGGGAGATATCAGATTGCGAAAAAGGGTCTTGATATAGCTGCGGATCTAGATTCTGTTCACAATATCATACAAAAACAACTCGATGTAATGCTCAGAGTAGGCAATATAGGTAGATTTATGGCAAAGGATCTTATTGACAGGGTGTCTGCAATAGGTTCTACGCTAAGCTCTAACCTTGATAGAATGACAGATGAAGAGAGAAACAAGTACAAACAGTTCTTGCTAACTGAATTGCGAAAATTAGATGAGCAGAAAAATAGCACAGAAAAAGTACGTGTGGAATAACAGTGATGGTGCCACTATATTAATGGATCTCTGATGATCACTTGTAAGTTGACACACTCTATCACATGAGTGCTAGCCTGCTGCGTAAAAATTCAAAATGAGCTACAAAATGAAATATAATGTGATTGTAATAGCCTTTGAGTTGTTATTTTTAGTTTAACCTAATGAATTATTCACTGATTTTTCTTATGTTGTTTTCAGCTAGCTCCTGCATCTGGCATAGATAATATTCTAGACTTCCGAGCTATTTTTATTGTTTCTCGTGCTCGAAGCTTCGCTTTATATTTTAGATTTCTTGGCTTTGTTCTCAATCTATATCCACAACATGGACACCACAATCCATCCCATTTTATAAATATCTCACATATCTGGCAGCGTTTCTGTCCACTGACATAACGACCAGAACCTACAGGTTTTTGTGCTTTATGACGTATACATATACCCTTACAAGTC
>JAFAQB010000019.1 GCA_019246625.1 Nitrososphaeraceae archaeon | reverse complement strand
CTTGAATGGAGACAATGGAATGCTTGTAATGGTACGTTGGAACATTGAATTACCTAGGCTAATGCCTCTTGTAGTTGAATCATTACGACAGGAAGAAGCAGGAGGAAAAAAGAGTATACAGGATATTAGCAAGCAGATTTTAGTAGTGGAGGATCGCCCTGGATTAAGTTTTGGATCAAATGCTCAAAGAACTGAATATCCTGTCCTTGTAATAGTAAAAAATAGTCCGTTTACTAGCTTAGAACTTGATTTGATAAAACAACGGGTTTCTACAAATGATGCTAGTATCATTGCAATGCCTGCTGGATACGTCAGACCTCCATATGACAGTCTGCTCTCGTCAACTGAAAGAAATAATAACGTTCATCCTCAGCAGCAACAAGAGCAGTCATTATCTCAAGTAAGTTATGATCTACAAAAAACGACTCTTTTTGGATTGAAACCACCTACAGACGACTCTCCTTTCTATTTTGCAAAAGAGCAAATCCCAAAGCAGTTGGTGTTGCTTATAGAAACGGTACTTGGAGTATCTGCAGTATTGTCCCTGCTTTTGGTATACTATTCAAGAGTAAACAAAATTCGTTTAACTGCATCATCAAGATTCCATCTTGTTTTTGTAATATTGATAGGACTAGGCTTTATATTTCTGGAAATAACCTTTATTCAAAAATTCCTATTGCTGCTCGGAACTCCTATAATGGCATTAACAGTTATACTATTTTCAATCTTGTTGAGTAGCGGTGTAGGTGCATATTTAAGTGGAAAGCTCTTTAAGAAGAATCCATACAAAGCAGTAGTGATATCTATACCGCTTCTAGCTGCAATACTGCTAGCTTATTACGTCTTTCTACAGGACATTATAAGCTTCAGTATAGTTTTTCAGTTATATCAGAGGATTATGTTGACGTTTGCGCTTTTGTCACCTGCCGGTCTTCTGATGGGATTTCAGTTTCCATCCATTACTAGAATGGCTTCTTCTTCCAACCAGGATATCACCTTGCTATGGGGAGTGAATGTGATTGCATCCGTAATCGGAACTGTGTTAACCACCACATCATCCATGGTAATAGGCTTTAATGGTAATTTGCTGGTTGGATTAGGACTATATTCTGGTGCATTAGCTTCTGGCATAGCGGCTACAAGAATAACACAAAAAGTAAGTGGCACTCAAGTCATTAAATAAATTTGTATAAATCTGAAGATATATAACGCATCATTGGATAGAGTGTTTTTTCATTGGTGTTAGACATAGTGAAGAAGAGAATGATGATAACCTATGTTTTTTGTATCCTTTGAACTAACCCCACATATTGTGAGGACCAATTTACTTGGCAAAACAGTCTTGGTTATTCTTTCTTTGGTAATAATAACAAGTTTAGGGACAAGGCAAATATCAAGGGCTGACCCATTACACTGTGATAGAACAGGATATCCTAGCTGCTATAGTGTAGGTTTTTCAGATGGGCAAGCAAGCAAATCTAGGTGCATCATGTCCTAGTGGTCACAGTAAAGAATTTTGTCGTGGTTGAGATGCTTGTGCAGGTCGTGGTGGTGGTGGTACTAGTAGTAACAATAATAATCCTGCAATTGGTTCAAGCAGTAGTTCCTCTAATGAGGCTGCTGATGGTGGTAGTAACACAGGAACAGATTGGATTGGTAAATGTACAACACTTCGACCAGCACTTTATTCCTCATGTGTGCACTTGAGCCTTGATTGGCGGCTAAGCGGCTGGACATCAGGCTATTTTCATAAGACATACTTTTATGAGATAATGGATTTTGGACATTAGCCCTTAGCATTAGGCTTTGAACCATAGTCGGGGCGGTAGGTTGCAAATTGGAGCTTTAGCTTGATCACATGGTGGGTCATATAGGAAAGAGCTACAAGTATAAAGAAAGATGGTTCTAGACTATATCTTGTGGTGTTAGCTTTAATGAGCACATACATTATACAGATAGAATTTTAAGTGACAGGAGAAATGGCTAATAGTACAACCAAGACAATGCTATTAACCTTACAGTCACATTCAAAGCTCAATAATGGAGTAGAAATCCCTCTTCTTGGTCTAGGAGTATATCAATCACCTCCAGGCAAGACCACTGAACGCGCTGTTAGCTACGCATTGAAGATTGGATATCGCCATATTGATACTGCTTCTCTCTATGGTAATGAATCAGATGTAGGAACTGCTCTCCGTCAAAGTGGACTTCACAGAGATGAGGTGTTCATTACTACAAAGGTGTGGAATAGCGAACAGGGATACGATAGTACACTACAAGCCTGTGAAAGGAGTTTAAGACGGCTTGGATTAGCCTATGTAGATCTTTACCTAATCCATTGGCCTATATCAGGGATGAGCATAGAAACATGGAAGGCCATGTTTGAGCTATTGCAAAAAGGTAAAACTAGAGCTATTGGAGTTAGCAACTATACAATTGGCGACTTACAAGACATACTCAAGAACTCAAAAGATGATGTTGTGGTACCTGCAGTTAACCAAGTTGAATTTCATCCCTTTTTATACCAAAATGAATTGTTACAATTCTGCAAAAACAGTAATATTCAGCTTGAAGCTTACAGTCCTTTGACAAGAGCTAAGAGACTTAATCACCACACGGTTATAGAGATAGCAAAAAAGTATGGCAAAACAGCAGCTCAGGTATTGATTCGATGGAGCTTGCAGCATGATGTAGTGGTGATTCCAAAATCAATACACCAAGATCGGATCAGGGAAAACAGCCAAGTATTTGACTTTCATCTTGAACCCCAAGATATGAATATACTCGACTCGTTAAATGAGAACTTGCAAACAGTGTTTTTGGATTGGTAGTAGTAGTAGTAGTAGTAGAAGTCAACAAAAGGATCTTATCTAATAGGGATACCCTTAAGGAAAGGATAAACAATGAGTCCCAAAAGTGACTACTTTATGATGTTGTTGTTCTGAACGCATGCTTGCATTTACATAGCGGCTTGTAATGTATTGAAGCTATCCCAGGATTGTATTTTTTGAAGCTCTTTACACGAGGAACATTTTTAAAAATATTAGTAAGGGTTTAGACAGAATAGGTGTTACGTTAACAAATAGACTCTAAGTCAATCTTGTTTGCATTATACATGATTAATGCATTTTAGATACCTTCATTTAAAAGGGACGATGATGTTGTGTTTAGAAACATCTATAATATCCTATCTCGTTATGGATTTATTGAAGATCAAAGGAATTTACACCTTAGCTTCACTCTCTGTATGCAAGAGTTTTTTGATGCTATTCCCCAAGATCAATGGAAGATAAAAGATCCTGCTTTTATTAAACAATCCCAAGAATTTGCAGTTACAAGATTTAAGGAGTGGATAATAGAATAGATAACATAATTATGTTTAAGATAGATGTTATAATGATGTGGATAAAAGTTCAAAAATTACCTATCCGGAGGCTTTTCCATCATTCTATTCTCAATGTCTGATAATAGAGAGAGCAGCACTATTAGCTTTACCTATGGTTGCTGCCGCAAGTAGTAATCCAATACTAGCTCCTTAACTATACTTCTATGACATTTCCTTTCATTCTCGCAGAAGCAGATTAATGTTATGTTATTATTACTATTATCTTCAAATTTGGATAACCAGTGTATCAATTCAATAGATTTTGGATTATCCATTATCTCTTCAATAAATCGTTCTCTATATTGATTCCAATCTATTTTATTTGACTTAAAATAGTCATGCCATAGCTGCCTACTTGGTGCTAATTCCCTATACCATGCATCCCAATTCTCATTTTCTTTTTTAATATACCTTGGTCTAAAGCGTGTAATCAATATTCTAAAACCATCGAATGATTCTCTGGATTGTCGTAATGATTTGAGCTTTATTGTCATTAACACAAAAGTGCTGTCTCAGTCAAATAAGTTTTATAATTACTTGAATATATAGAGAATACGGCCATCTTTGGTATCTTTCTGTTAGTCAAGTATTCTGTCCGCGAACTTGATTAGAAGGGTGTCAACAGATCATATTCTTCATCAGTCACTGCTACTTTCATCAATATGATAAAACTTCAACGTTACTAGTTGTGATGGAAACCTATACGATTCAGCATCAGTAGTACTAGTATTGGTACTAGTCATATTCATCATTACAGTTTTATATATCTGATAATCTGGGCAGACGGAAAGGCTAAAGTGACACCGGGGTTGTGTGTCTGCCTGTGTGCTTTAGTCGTTTAAATTAAGACTTATTGAAGGCTGGCAATGCTTGTTGATCGTCAATCACACGGCGAAAGATGAAGGATAACTGATGAATGCATGCTGACACAGGACTGAAAACATCCATCTTAGATACAATGTGGGGCCGGCTCAGAACCACTATATGATTGTAGTCGTTTCTGGATCCTTGCCTTCTCTCAGCTCCCTGCCTTTGCCTTGAAACTATTGGATCATTTAAGACATTATGACAAATTTAATCTGTTAAAAAGAGATGTAGGTACGAAATATAGATATCAAGTTCCTAGTCATTACTTATTGAAAAATAATGGTAATTGTAGTAGACAAAAATACTTGTGGAGATTCAGTTTTTTCTGTTTCCTTATTTGATAATACGTTACAGCCAGCTGAAAGTCTATCCCTAAGAGTTCATTTAGAATAAGGAGTTTCTCACTTAGCTTTGTATCATATAATATCAAGGGTTACTATTCCCTCGTTTATTCATGTAATCCTGCAATCTTGGATTATTACAGATTGAATGATCGATTTGATTTTTGTCACATTGTACCAGCATTGAGGACATTTTCTGATCACAACTTTGCAGCTTGTTAATATCAGGAGTATGAGCATTTACTTCTGTACTACAGCCATTCAAGATAGCTTTGAATTGTCTTGTCTGCTCCTCTGGCAATGATGTAGCTGTTATTTTTGGTTGTGGCTTTACTTCAGTACTACTAGTTGCTAAGCCTGGTTGAGGAAGTTGCCGAGCATGAACCGCTTTAAAAGCTCCGCTTCCTATTAATGCAATAGCAGTAATAGCAACAACAGCAATGATGATGAATAATGTTTTTATTAGTATGGAAGAATTTGTTGTTTTATTCATCTTTTTCACTACGCTCGTGTACTGACCCTATAGAACCACAGCTGCCAGAATATTCACCAGTAACTTCCAAGACATCATTGCAATCAGAAATTTCCCTAAGTATTTCTAATGTTAGCCTTTGATTTGTTACATAATGGGTACCATGATCATATATAGACGGTACCATCCCTGTTTTTTGTATGATATACATTTTCGCTTCCTCCGAGTCTATTCCCTTTTTTGTAAAGACTTCTACCGTGTACATTGGTGCATCTCTTCCATTAGTTTGGTATTCTATCTCGCGCAAAAGCAGATCAGAAATGAGCGCTGGATTTACCTTTGGAAGGATGGTATTATATACTGCACACAGTTTTTCATATTCTATTCTTAGTCGTTGCAATTGAATTGTCTGTTGTTTTTGCTGTTGTAGTTGTCCATTTGGATATTTTATTATTTCAAACATACTTGTTTTCTGCTATGATATTACCTATCATATTTTTAAAAATAAGGACATATTCCATTTGTGGATTCCAGTTTTGGAATCCACAGCAGGAATTCGTGGTTGTTTTTAAAAGCACAATAATTAATGTATATTACATTAATGAATAAAACAACTGTCATTCAAGCTAACAATCAAATCATCATTTTAACAACGTTAAACAGTAGTATTAAAAAAAGAATTTTGCTTGTAGATGATGAACCAGATATTACTTTGACTTTCAAGATAGCCTTACACAATACCGGATTATTTGAGGTTTATACGTTCAATGATCCTTTACAAGCATTAGCAAATTTCAAGTCTGGTTTTTATCATCTAGTACTTTCCGATATTAAAATGCCAAAAATGAATGGTTATGAATTTAGACAAAAGATAAAAGAGATTGATAACGATATCAAGATTTGCTTTTTGACGGCTTCTGAGATCTATCATGGAGACTGTGAACAAAAAGAGGCAAATTGCTTTATAAAAAAACCGCTTGCAATAGATGAATTAGTAAAGCAAATCAACTCAATTTTAGAATAGCTTAATAGGGGGTCATTTATGGAGAGATCTAAAAGGAATTAGAAATTAAACTTGGAAGTTTACAGCATCAGGAGATTGAAATAAAAATGAACAAATCATAACAAGACATTGACCACATTTCTCGTGGTGTGTTTAGACAGCTATGAAAGCAGAAACGAAAAATTAAATGGAATTATTAAAATAAATGAGCACGTCTAATTAATTCAGATCAGGTGGCCTGATGATAATCAAAAGCCAAAGAAGAAAGAATGCACTTCTTACTGCTTTGGCTGATGAAGAGATGGTTAAGATTATGAATAGTGTCATGCATAATTCAAAGTCTTTTAACGATATTACAGAAGATAACAGTGATATACCACGGACTACAGCTTTTAGAAAAATCAAATGGCTTCTTAACCAAGAAATTCTTGTAGTTGATAAAATTGTAATTACATCAGAAGGAAAGAAATTCAGTTTATATCATAGTACGTTGAAAGCTATCAATGTCAAATATGAAAATAATGATATTGTCGTAGAGGCTGAGGAAAATTTCGACATAGCAAAAAAATGGGTAGCAAAATTTTTTTCATTAGACTGATAATGTAATGATGATGGATTTGTTGTTTATTAAATAAATAACAGTATAAGTATTATTATTGTTACTTGTTCCCATTACCGCTACTACCATCATCACCACCACTAACATTGCCTTCTACTGGCTCTATTTTATCAACTATTTTTCTTCCACTCTCTCGCGCATAGTATAACCTTATCCATAGTATTATAGATAAAAATACTGCTGATACCAAGTGAATTTGTGATCCAATATAAGGAAAAGCTGAAAAGAAAGGCATTTTATTATAATCTTCTATTATTTCTCCAATGATGTATACCATAATGAATATTGATATCTGAAATTCAAAGCTCCTAATGTTTCTGTATCGAACAGCGAGCCATCCAAATATAGCCAGTGACGTAAAGAGAATAACTAATGTAGTTAATCCACTTGAGTAAAGCAAAGAACTGCTATCGATTTGAAATGCTATCACTATGCCTTGACTTCCTTTTCACTTTTCGTTCTTATTTTACTAACTAGAAAGATAATTCCAAAGGAAAATAGTATAACGAATGATACCGGTTCTAGTACTCCTTTTGCTAACAAGCTAAAACCAAGCGCTCCTATAGCATGGTAAATACCTTGCATTAAAATAAATCCTGCAAATATTATTGTTAGTATTTTGAAGTGTTTATTATTATCACCATCAGTCCTTTTCTTCAATATATGAGTAAGATAAATAGGGATGGCAGCTGCAATGAAATACACTACAGATTGGGTAATCTGTATTTCAGTTGGTATCGATATCAATTATTATGCTGCATCTCCTCCATTTTCTTATAATGCACTGTAATTCTTGTAGTAAGAACTAGCTATAAAAAGAGACTGCTCAATTCCAGTTTTGGAATCCAGAGATGGAATCCGCATCTGGAATTTGTCTCTATCCTTATTACCATAAGAAGGTAACATCGATCCAAGAATGAAAATGAATAACAAAAAAACAACAAAAGAAACAATGAAAAAACCTTCAAGAACAACAATAGCGTCAACAACTATTATAGCAATAATTGCATCGGCTGCTATGATTCTTGGGGTACTACAGAACCAAACTTCACATAACGCACTAGCACAAACTTATGGCAGTAGTGGACCTACAGCAGCATCAACAACAACAAACTCTATTGTATCGGTTAATCCAAACCAATCAACTAACAAGGAATTTTGGATCAATACAGTACATCTTGATGGAATGACGAACTTAAACGCGGCCAAATTTTGTGATACCTGCAGCCAGAACACACCATTGCATACAGCAGAGAAGCCTCCTGTAAATTCCACTATACCAATTGGTGGAGGATTCAGGATAACAGAACCAAATAAAGTAGGAGCTTGGGACTTTAGGTCATTTACATTCGCTCCAGATCAAATAGTTGTTAACCAGGGCGATAAAGTGACTCTCCATTTCGTAGGAGTACAAGGCGTACATCATCTCATAACTGTAGATGGAATTGGAAGCTTTACACTTTTGAGAGGGCAAATCCATACTGTATCATTTACAGCAAACAACCCCGGAACCATAAATTACTACTGCCACATACACATGCCAAACATGGTTGGTCAAATATTGGTGCTACCTAAATCAGTGTAAATATAATATAATATGATAATAGCGGTAGTACAATAATACCAACATAAACTGATATTTGTTCTGAACGAACGTATAAGATAATCATAACAAATATCTTCCTCAATTTTTTGCAACATAGTTATATATATCGCGTTTAGTTATTACATGTAGGCACACTAGAAGTACAAAGCGGCAACCGAAATATATAGTACCTTGCCATTGTACAGGTGAATGCAGTTAACAGAATTGTTCAGAAGATGTTATAAGGGTTCCTTCAGAGTAGTGTTGGTATAATTTTTAATTTTTAACATTCAACAAGATTCAAAGCAAAGCACTTTTCAGATTTTTATGACATAAATTTTAGCCATTTTATCTAACATCCGGTCCTTTTTAGACTAAATGGAACTAACATTAGTGTCAAATAGAAGCTAAATCTAAACTAAATGATATCCCAAACAATCTACGCTACATCTAGAAGATATTGCATACCTCTGCTCTACTCGATCCGACAACCACCTTCCATGTATACAAATAATTGTTACTTCTATTATCCGAAGATCAGACACAGGCTAAAGATAGGAACAGTATTGCTCTACCACATATTGTTATATCTTTGAGTCCAAATTCATATAATATGATAACACCATGCAAATTCATTTATAATAATTGGTTTTATGTGAAACTGAATCTGTATTTTTCAGCCCTGAATTTTATATTCCTGGCATCACAAAATACATGCTTCTTTGAAGCATGGCAACGACATAGGGTGATAGCATCCATAATCGAAAGTGGTTAGCCTTTGTTATTTTGCAGGTTATCAAAATAGATAGCAAAATTGTAAAGTTATTTGCTATAGTTTCATCAATCAAGGATTCCATTATACTATTGCAATTAGATTGTCCTATAGCAAAAATTCTCTGCATGTATAACCATGTAAACTTATTAATACATACATTTACTTTGAGCTATGTGTGAGTGCACCAACTCCTGGTAATTTCAGTGTAGTAGTAAAGGGCATTCTTTCAAATGGCAAACATTTTGTAAAACTTGCAATGTATAATTTCCAACCAAATGGGAGTTTTCGAGAAGATTTTTGGTATTGGGATTATGATCAAGGAGATTCGTATGGTAGTCAACGTTCAATTGGAAGTTTACCTAATCCTATACCTTATTATCAATGCAAAGATGATGAGGATAGATATGTAATAGGAATGAACAGATTTCACATAGAAAACTTTATAACACTCTATGGTAGATGGATAAGAAGTAATAGAAATATCTATATTGATTTTAATCAGGATAACCAAGAAGAAAGGTGGTATATAAGTTGGGAAGAGAGTGCTAATAATCCATCTAACATATTATATAAAATTGAACTAGTAGATGCTAGCTATGTTCATCATAGAGACAAATTCTATCTTCAAAGTGATCTATCGAGACTGACTGATCCTGTTCCTCTAAATGTCGGATGGGGTTTTGGAGCAGGAGGAACAGGATTTGGAACAGGGAAATCAATTGACGAGTGTCATTTAAAGAATTATTATGGACTACTTCTTAGACATAACAGCTGGTCAAATACAGATGAAAATATAGTACGTAGTGGAATGCATCTCAAAGATTTCTACAAGACTAATAATAATGTACTGAAGCATTTATTTTGGGATTGTAAACCTAATGGTCGTCATTGGGTTTTTTCATATTTTGCAATCCCAAATATTAATTCAGGAAGGTTAGCTCAAAGAAGGGTATTCTACCAGACAAGCCATGACTTTGATAACGATGGTCATATTTCCAATGATATAGGTCATGTTTATTCTGGAATTCAAATTTTAGATTCAAATAATCAGGTACGTGGTTTTGTGTTTGCAGATGTCTCACCCAGAGGCAACGCAGAACATTTTACAGTCTCTTCAATGTACTATTTGGATTCAAACAATGATGAAGCACATTTTGGTGTAAGAAACTCGCCTTTACCTGAATAATGAAAACATAAAGTATGTGTAATAAGCAATGAGCACTCAATTACGAGCCTAGTTTAGTTAAGCAACAACGATATTTCTATTACCAATGTGTAATAATCTGCTATACAAAATAATATGTAGAATGGTTCAAAGGACAAAGAAACATTTGAACTTTTCAGCTTTCCATTGGCAAGCATACCTTCGATAATGTAGGTTTATGATACAATGCCAATTTGTTTGTATAAACAAGGCTTTATTGTCTTGTCCTTTATCTTGCAGGCCGTAAAATGCCATGCTGCCTCAAGGGGATAGAAAACTAGTCACAAATCCAACTGCCAGATAGGCTAAATCTTCAATTATCATATCAGCAATATCCAAAAGAGTATTATTACTTTAGTAAGTATACTTTATAAAAAGTCATAATAAGCCGAGCACTATGCATTAGAAATATTTGATTATACCACCGGCTGCTGATATGTTTGATTGTTATTTACATTAATAGATACCAAGCTAGGTTAATTGTTCAGCAAGTGGTTCTTCTTCCTCTACCTTTCTAGCTAATTTTCTATTCTGCTTTCTATTTTTATACCAGCCTAATCCATATAAGGTCACTAATCCGCCTGCCAATATAGCAAAGCTAGCCAAACATACTGCTGCCATAGTCTAATACTGTGGGATATGTTATACAAAAATGATCCTTATTTTCACTTAGCTTTTCTAAATTTTTATGACAGCCATAACATAGAGATATTCCATTATATAAACTCCATATTTTCTTACATGTCAAGGCTTGCTTTATGGTTGTAATATTATTTTCTTTACATATATCATTGATTGATCTAGCATGATGTACCTCTAGTCTTAGACCTTTGTTGTCTTTGATACTTGCTCGATACGTACATTGTAGGCCTGATAAACAATTTTACTCCACACAGATTCCTGGAACTGCCATTTTCTTGAAGATATGTGGAGATATGATTGTGCTA
>JAFAQB010000017.1 GCA_019246625.1 Nitrososphaeraceae archaeon | reverse complement strand
AAATGCATACTCCTACACTTTACCAATACTTCCTGCACAAAATGGCGCTAAGAATAGCACTAAACTCATAGTTCTTGCTTTTGATGATTCAGACAAGAGCCAATTTACGTTAGCTAAACCAATCCTAGATAAATATGACTTTAAAGGTAGTTTTTTTACAGTCTGCAATGCTGTTAATAATGGTACTCTACGTAAGGATAAAACACGAATGACTTGGCAAGATATCAAGACTTTGGAAGAGGAAGGACATGACATAGAATCACATTCAATGACTCACACTAACCTTGATACAAAATCAGAGCAAAATTTAGTTTATGAAATTGGTGGATCAAAACAATGTCTTTTAGATAACGTAGGAGTTAATTCCACAATTTTTGCATATCCTGCTAGCACTGGACATTCAAATGCAACAGTAGTTAATGTTGTTTCAAAATATTACGACTTGGCTAGAACAGGAGATGCACCTTTAGCTTTTCTACATTGTAATGGTTATAAAAAATATGAGAAGAATTGTAGTCTTTCTTTTGATAAAGAAGGAAAACCAACATTTGAAAATAGGTATGATATTAGAAATTGGAGCGATCGTCCAAAACCACTTCAACCAAATGCAAACATTTCATATGATAATTCACAGATGTTCCTTCAATTTATTCAAGAAGTAAATCTAGAAGAGAATTACGATAAAAACGGATGTATAAATGCAATACCTATCGTTGTCTACCATGACTTTGAAGTAAATAGTAATCTCAAATATCTACCTGACAAGTCATATACTGACGTGGGTTTATTTTCCGCTGAAATGAAATATCTACAGGATAATGAGTTTAAAGTTATAAAGATGTCTGATATTGGATATAATCAAAACAATAATTATCTCTACATTGATGAGCCTATTATTAATGATAATACACTTGCAAAAAATGCCTAAAGGAGTTGAGTTAATTGGTAGAGATTTTAGCAATTCATTATGGAAACTTGTACAGTATTATTACAAGAAATGCTTTTGTCGTTGTTTTAGATATTACCATTGAAACTAGTATAGTAATCCACTATGCTTAAAAACACGCCTAATTTTGAAATTTTAGTTATGCTTGCCACTGTGATAGTGTTATTAGTATTTCCTTTGCAAGGACTCGTGCCTATTGTGAGCTATAGTCAGATCCCAGATCTTTCTACTGATAGCCAAGAACAACAACAAAGGTCGCAAACACAAGCATCTGAAATAACCCAAGGAACCAGTGGTGATGGTACCGGCTCGAATAATTATGCTAATAATAATATGGTGGTAATTTTAACATTTGGTGATGGATACAAGAGCCAATACATTTATGCCAAACCAATTTTAGACAAGTATGGCTATAAAGCTAACTTCTTTGTAACTTGCAAAAGGGTAGGAACTACGAATTCAGAGATGACTTGGCAGGAAATAGGACAATTATACAGGGAGGGACATGTTATAGGATCTAAAACAATGAACTATGGAATTAATACCACGAAAAGTTTAGATCTGACTCATTTACCTACTAAAGAGTTAGAATTTGAAGTAGGTCAGTCAAAACAATGTCTTTTAGATCATGGCATTAATACCACAATTTTTGCTGTTCCTAAAAATATTGCATCTGATAATGCAACTGTAATAAATACAATAGCTAAATACTATGACCTAGCTATAAATGGCCATTCTAATCTAATGTATCTCCATTGTGATGGATGGAGGCAATATTCAAGTCAGACGGATTGTAGGACATACTCTGATGACGGTAGCTTGACTTTTGCAAACAGGTATTCTATTAGAGAATGGAGCATGCAGCATATTGGACATGGGAATTCATATAAGGATTCTCAAATGTTTGAGAAATTCGTTGCAGAGCTTAATAGCCAAAATAAATTCAACAAAAATGGAATTATAAATGCAATTCCTATTATAGGATATCATAACATTAATGCTACAATTCCTGATGTGAGATATACTACGGAATCTTCTGCAACTAGTCTAAATTTGTTTGAAGCGGAAATGAAGTATTTACATGATAATGGTTTTAGAGTAATAACTTTCTCTGATCTTGGATATGACGAAAATGGCAATTACCTGTACATCAAAAGTGGAAGCAGATAGATAAACTTCAATAATCTTTCCTATTTGCCATAGATGTACCTAATAGCTATTTGGTTTGATTCTTATTCTCTCATTATGTATATGTATATGTATATGCATTCCTT
>JAFAQB010000005.1 GCA_019246625.1 Nitrososphaeraceae archaeon | reverse complement strand
TAATGCATTTTAATCTAAATATGAGAAAATATCTTCTCTCGAATATTAGTTAGAGAACTTATGCTAAGAGGGATATGTGAAACGGAATTGTAATGTAATAATACTGTAGCATTCACGTCATAATAAAGATGTCTAAATAAAAAGTTTACACATCGCTTCCCAGTGCTTAATATGATGATGAGGTCGTAATAGATGAAAACAGCTGACAATAGGTGGTATTAAGTTGGTATCAAAGGTAAAATACCTATATAAGAAATATAGGTAAGGACGTATGGTGGCTTGGTACTAGCGGCAATGATGACTGAAAGACATTCTCTAACGTTCTAAAAGGATACATTCATCAAAATAATAAAACGATAACAGCTGTTTGGGCAGACATACCTCGTGGAATCAACAGATATTATGGTACACTTACCTTATCTATTGACTCCGATACCACATTACACAAAGTCAATGAAACTAATTACAATAAGGGTGGAAATATCTCTTGTTGTTTTGGAGCTTCTAGATGGCAGAGATAGGATAAGATATACAACTCATCGTCTTACATATTTCTTTTATCTGCCCTAAGCAGCAGATGAAGAACCAGAAGCTTGAGCAAGCCTTATTTAGCTTCTTCTTTGATGAATGCTTTTATTCAAGTCACAGTTTATAGTTTTGTGCAGGATAAGTATGATTGTAAAAAAAGCTTATGTAGTCGCAGATAGGTCCAACACACGTGTTAAAGGATAAAACATCCATTATAATTACAGTATTTTTTCTCACGGTTATTATTTTAGGCTTACAAGCAATAATTGTACAGCATAAAGGAGTATTAGCTGCAACATCTGACCTCAGTAACATAACTAGTCCAAAGAATACACAAAATAACATTTTGCTTACAAACATCCTGGCAAAGAACCTTGAAAATCATCTTCAAAAAGCAGGTGCCATTTTGGAAATAACAAGCAAGTTACCTCAGGTAAGAAATGAATCTTATGCTCATTTACTCAATCAAACATTAGATACATTACATGGAATACCACAATATGCAGATAAAGAAAAAAGACAGGTGGCTAAGAACATAATAGATAGTAATAGCGATTTATACAAAATATATTTTATTATGCAAAATGGAAATATGTATTTTCTTGAGCCTTATTCTACGCAACAAACTCTTACCAAAAACAATTATTCATTTAGAGATTATTTCCAAGGAGCAATTAAAACAAACGATACTTATTTAGGAAATGTTATAATTGCTACAGCTGCTTCTCATCCTAGAGAAGCTGTAGTTGCTACACCAGTATATTCTCCAAGGGATAACTCTACCATAGTTGGAGTATGGGCTGGTAGTATTGATTTTGGTATTTTAGACAAAGAACTTCAGTCGCTCAATATTATATCCTCGTCGGTTGTTGGTAATAATAATACGCGTATAGTTTATCTAGATAGTAATGGACAAAAAATAGCAGATTCTGATACAAATAAAAGTAAAACTCCTGAATCTTTTGCTACTCTGGCTAGTTTTAAGAATGCTATAAGTGGACAGTCCGGTTCAATTATAGATATGGTAGACAACACAAAGATGCTAGTAACGTATAAACCAGTCAAAATATTTCATAATACGTGGGTCGTTCTTTTGATGCAACAACCGCCACAGCAATCAATAAATACATTTCCTATTCATCAAAAGTAAAAAAAGTTGCAGCCTAAGTAAACCAAGACTGTCTTGTAATATAAGAAATGGATCCCATTATCTTCATCTTCAACATCACATGCAGCAATTTTTACTGGTCCCCTACAGTTTCATTTGCAAACCAAGTGAAACGGCTTACTCAGATAAAGGCTAAATTGTGATAAAGGAAACGTCCCGCTATAACTGCATGTATATACGCAAGATAACACAAGTACACCTATCAATCTACTTTTTTTAATAGCGAGCTAGCTATTGCAATTTTCCAATTTTCCTGCAATGAGAGACTCTTTGTCTATCCATGGCGTTAAACGCAATTTCTTCGGGTCTTCATATATTCTTCTTGCTGCGTCGGAATCTTCTCTGGCATAACTGATAAAGACAATGACTGATATTTTACGTAGATAAATGAGGCTGGGACATAGTTCCCTGTTCATATTTTTGCAATTTCTATTATTGATGATTTTGTATAAAGCTAGCCTCAGGGTGTCAGATGTTTTGGTGAAAAACGATCAA
>JAFAQB010000397.1 GCA_019246625.1 Nitrososphaeraceae archaeon | reverse complement strand
GTTGGGCCTATGGTGTTTAGATTAAACTAATATATTTGAAATATAAGGTATCCGTCTTTTCCTACATATATAAGGTAAAGGAATATTTTGCTAATGGAAGGTCTCTTTCGTTCTGTGATATGAAGTATATTTGCTTAGCTTTCATTTTGACCTTGATAAGTAGTACCTAACTTTGTTGTGCAGTTTACGTATTTTCGCTTCCTTGTTTTTTACTAATTTATCTTCAGTTAAATATTATTCAGCTAGATGATATATTGAAATGACTTGGAGCATCAACTATGGAGAAAATTATTATTTCAAATTAACAATCACAATATTAACATGACATTCATCTAGAATTCATTGTTTATATTTGGAGTTTTAAATCAATGTAAAGCAGAACGAATGATTGCAATATTTGATCCTTGAACTGCAATAGAACTCAATATAGATCCCAATACAGAAAATGCTGCACTACTAAAAGTGATAGAATAGCGTGGGCAGAACTAAGCTTTTTAGAAAATTATAAGGATTCTCTAACTTAACAATAATCATCTGATAAGTTGCTCTCTGTATATTCAGTGTGGGTCAGAAATTAAAATGACAATACACATCATCGTTATTTTTAATTTTGCATCATGAAAATCTGTTTATCACAGAGCGTAATCCATAGTATTTTTCGGTAGCTAATATTGCTTTTTGTATATTATCAAGGGAGTATCTATGAGTAATTATTTTCGACAAATCAATTTGCTTATCTGATACAATTCTAGCAGCTTGTTGTAATGTAGTTGGTGTAGCTCCAAAACTACCAGTAATAGAAATTTGATTATAATGAATCAAGTTGGGATCTAGTGAAAATGAAGCCGTGTTTGACATCCCTGCAAATATATTAATTTTTGAATTCCTTGCTGCCACCCTTGTTGACATCTCTAAAGCTTTGGGATTACTCGTAGCAATTATAACTATATCGGCGCCAATGCCACCTGTACATTCTAAAACATTATCCAAAATTTGCTCATTATGATCATCATCTTCGTGCGCTAGTACCATCGTTGCATCTGCACCCATACTTTTTGCTTTTTGTATTCTTTGTAGAATTTTCCCAACGATAATAGTTTTTGTGTTATACAATTTTTTAAATAACTGAAGGTGTAGTAATCCTATAGGTCCATCTCCAATTACGAGTGCTGTACTTTGCTTTGGAATTTGACCTATCCGCGAGAAACCATTTAGACAACAAGACAATGGTTCAAGTAAAGCAGCTTCCTCATCACTTAAATTATCTGGAACTGGTACTAATCCTCCAATCTTGATAGTCTTTTCCGGAACCTTAACAAATTCTGCAAAACCCCCGTTAATACTTGAGCCTATTTCTTTTAGGTTAATACAAAGGTTATATTGTTTATTATAGCAATATCTACAGTTCAAACAGGGAACTATAGATAAGATTGCAACCCTTGATCCACCTTTAATTCTTGTTCCATTACCAATAGTTATGGTTTTATCAGTCTCCCCACATATCTCATGACCCAATATTATAGGCGGTGTAACTTTTCTATGGCCATCTCTATATACTCTAACGTCATATCCACAGACAGCACACGCTTTCACTCTGAGTATGACTCCTTCTTTCCAAATGTCCTTTTGATTCTGGTAGTGATAACGGCTGCAACAATATATTTCCTCATTAGTTATATTATTAGGACCATAAAATATGGCTGCGTGCATCTTCTGATGCTTCTCGTTCCTTGCTTTCAACATATGTATTGAGTATACTGGATGGTAGATAAAAACAGAAATATGACAGAATAAAGGGTCAAAAATGCTGAATCTCCTTTCATCACATATTTTTTACAGTATTGGTCTGAAAGTCTGTCCCTGTTTTCTCTATGGTACTCCTGGAATTCCAGTTGAAGATGGCGGTGGTGCGGCCCGTGATGAAGGAGTTGAAATTGGTGGTTTTGTAGCATTGGCTTTTATGCTTGGGTTAGTAGATGGAAGAGAAGCACCAGAAGCTGTCGTTTTTACTTCAGGAGTCCCAAGTTTTGTTACCTTCCATATCACTCCCGTATTGGCGTATGGCCAAACCATTGCATGGATAGTGGCAAATGGATATAGTCCTGCTCCAAATGCTAATTTGCCTGTGCCCGAGCTGCTGGCTGGACTGCTTGTTCTAATTTCTACTTTTCCAAAGTCTGCGATATACATGGCGTCACCTTTTAGATCAAATTTTACACCGGTCGGACGAAACCTTTTGTCAATTCTGTTTAATGATACAAAATCGCTATATTTTCCAGTCTTTGGATCAAGCATAACAACTTTTTGGCCTATTATTGTAGGTGTAAAACCAGGGAGGGGTGTTGTTAATTGTGCAAAGGGATGAATTAGTGGTGCTGCTGTTCCAAATTCTCCTATGAAAGCCAATCCTCTAAAGCCAAAATTATTACTATTTGAAAATGCAACCTGTGTAACTGCTACTCCTTCACCTAGAAGTGATAGCGGTTTTTGGACAGGTGGATGATCCTGCATTACAAATTGGAGAGACTGATTACCAGGTTGAGATTCTGATTTGAATTTTGGGTTAGTTACTGGTTCGGCATTATTAAAATAGTCAGGCCATCCATACCACTTTCCGATATCGGTTGGTTTAGAAATATCTACACTATATACTTTATCGCTATCGTTGGCTACTCGCCTACTTCCTCTCTCGTCAGCGCCATTATTGTTAAACAATAGTGTTTTACCATCGTTGCCAAATGCTAACCCATATGGATTGCGAAGACCCCAAGCAACAACTTTGAGATCAGTACCATCTAACTTTGAGCTTATGATACATCCACTGCATTTTGTTTCTCCTTTGATTACTTGGCCTTTAGTTGTAGACGTACCAAATGGAACAAACGCGCCTGTAGTTGCAAAATCACTAAAGTTTTGAGGTGTAAGAGGATTCGCTGATTCAAAATTCTGTCCAGTTAATTTTATATCCTTTCCTGGAATGTCATGTAATTCTGGCGATGTCTTTAACCATCCATAAGCATAACTATCTTCTCCAGCGACTCCTGTATTAGTAACAGTGCCCTGGCCGAAATAAAGCCGACCATCGGATCCAAATCCAATTTGATTATTGTGATGGTCGCCCATGCTCGGCAATGCAACTATGAGATCTTTTATATGACCCCTGCCATCAATGGCTGAAATCACTCCCCGATGTGACGCATATAACAAGCCATCATGCTTGTTAAATTCAATATCAGTGATAGGCCCATTTAATCCCCTATCCACCAGGACTGATACACGTCCCTTGTCGTCTAATTTGAGAATTCTTGGTATTGGTTTGAATTCACCGTATGAATATCCTGCTTCTGCTACATACATGCTTCCATTATCATCAAACGTGACTGTGCTTGGAAGTGTTAGGTTCCATAGAACAGGCTCAATTTTGTAGCCTGGAGCAATCTTTAATATAGAAGTACTTGGGGGCTTTCCAGAATTGACTACTCCTGTTACTAATGGTGCTGGAGGTGACATGGCACTTTGTGCTGATGCGCTCTTTATAGTCAAAGAAGAACCAATGGCACTCAGGGATACTGATAATACTAGAAGAAGAGATATAGCTATTACATATGATAGTTTTCTGCCTGCCTTTGAATTACTTGTTTTATCTCTATTATCATGTAGTACTGTACGTTTGTTGAGTTTATAATTATTAAAAAATAACATGTGCACTTCAAAAAAAGAAGTGTACTATAGAATATAAAGAGATATGACTTTTTTACTCAAGACATGATTCATTTTTATAGATATGATAATTGTTATGAAGTCCTGTTTCATATGAGTGATAGGTTTAGTCACAACAGATGTGCGACATGGTAAATAAATGCAACGTATATAACATTTAGTGACTCTATGAAACCAGATGCTGAAACACTATACGATCAATATCAGCTTAATCCACATTGCAGTCGGAATATCAATGGCCGTATTCGGAGTGGCGTTGTTATTCTTTGCCGGAATTTTCAGTCTAGCTCCGCAGTCTACTCACATACACCAAGCGATGGCTCAACCTGTAGGAGACTTTCCTATCCCTGATGCTATGAGGATGTTTACTAACAACACGGCTCTCATAAAGAGATTCAGTTTGGATCCATATATCCTTGATATGGCTATATTGCCAAAGTCAGTAGTAGCTGGTCAATCTGCTCTATTTGTACTAAATGCTTTCCATAAACCAACGATGACGTGGCTGTGGCATACCGATTACAGTATATATATAACAGATGTTAAAACAGGACAGAAGCTCGTGGTATTTCCTAACCTTCATGGTCATGGCGGTATGGTCCAATTTGAATACAAGTTTCCATCAGCAGGCCCTTATAATGTCGGGATAATATTCGGTCAGCAGACAGGCTCACCTAACTTTATAGTTGAGCCAAAGGTTATCAGACAGATCAACATTCCAGTGAATGTAGCAGCGGCCCAATCTTCACCTATTCCAAAGGGAGCACACGTAGAAGTAATACCAATAAAGGTTCAGTCATGGAAATTTACACCAAACATAATTACAGTAAAAAGAGGTGATATAGTAAGGCTAGTTTTCACGACAGCCCAAGATGAAGTGGAGTTGTACAATGGACATGGTTTTGGGATCGAAGGCTACAATGTTAACGTATTCCTCCTAAAAGGGACCCAACAAACGATAGATTTTGTTGCCGACAAGCCTGGCACGTATACATTCAGATGCACATCATTCTGCTCGTCACCAGAAGCGGCTCTAGAAAATCACTTCAATATGACTGGCAAGTTCATAGTACAAGCCTAGATATTTCTCCGAAACTGAAGAGAAAAATTCCAATTCCTTTTTCTTTTTTTCGAAAGTCATGGTCTGGTTCACTGTTTCTATATTTTATAGATTAAACCGTAGACGAGGCCTGGGATGGTTATTAACATCATCAACATTAACATTATGTTCATCATGAACCCAAAAGGTAATGCATCTTCATAATAAAAAGTCAAAATGGTTAAGTGCATTGCTGCACGTTTCATATAATGAAACCAAGTTTAAGATCCACAATTTGTTTAGTAGGAGCACTATCGCTTGGCATAATTTTAGCACCTAGCTTGATTGAGAATAATAATCCATCGCTGGTGTTTGCACAACAGACAAACACATCATCATCAACATCTATGCAAAGCGGATTAATATCAAATAAAACAATAATTGGAAACACCATAATCCCATCAAATACAAATGGTACCACAACTACTGCCAAAAATGCGACTGGCACAAAGGCAATAGGCGTAAACCCTGCATTACTTGCAAGTAATGTGACAGCAGCAAATGCTTTTACCAAAGAAAATACTACTGCACCAGTGTCTCCAAGTGGCATATCTACTAATGCAGCACATGCTCCACCTTCAGTAAGAGGAAATGCTAGTGGGGTAAATAGTATCCTGGGATTAAAATAGATAAATCAAAGACCTTACCAATCCTATATCTTCTATTTTATTTTAAATCTATTTTATTTTAAAATTCGATAATAATCTTCATCCAGAATATGTCTTCATTTGGAGATTAAGAATGTTAGACTATATGATGTGTAGGGTGCTGTAAAGCATGCAAATTAAAAATCAAAAGCTGTATAGGAATTACCATGCTTCAACTGGAATGATAATACTAGGGCCGAGCGATCTTCAGATAAGTAGTGGAACAATAGGAAAGTGAGGGCTGACCTCCTGATGACAAGGTTATAGCATTTTGATGTTTTTCTAAAATATCATTCTAATCAATGATCATCCATATCACTCATTTTCAATCTTTTTATCAACTAGCTTAAACTTAAAGTTATAAATTAGGTCTCTGCTAATAATATAATAATATATCCGACTAGCCAAAACAGAAGAACGATCCGTCATTCAGAATCTGCACAATAGGTAAAGGCCTGTTGTGTCTATAGAAATGATGAGTTGCCGCCATGTAATAGTAGTAATAGGTATATCTTCAGTTCGAGAGAATTGGAGAACTCCGCAACCATATGGCGGTAAGGGCAAACCAAAGGGCTGCTTTGGAACCTACTAGAAGCTGCCTTAATAGGAAAGCCACATGTCTTTGAGAGCTAGTCGGAATTTACTACTTGGTATTGGTAGATATAGTAATATTACTAGATCAAGTAAGAATGAGAGATTTATACACTAGACATTTAGGAATTTATT
>JAFAQB010000366.1 GCA_019246625.1 Nitrososphaeraceae archaeon | reverse complement strand
TATAACATAGAATCAAAAATGTACATAAATAACAAAATATAGACAAATAAAAAATATAGGAGCAGTGAAGAAAATGACAAGCTCAAATTATTTTTGCAAACCAAAACACGAGATAGATACATTTGATCTCAAAATCATAAGATGTCTTTCTAGAGATTGTTGGACTCAAAATTATTTATTAGTTGTAATTACACTAAATAGACTACCTACAACCTAATGCAGAAGATTAAATCAAGATGTACTGTTGACATTAAATTTATAGAAGATTATATATGCATTATTGTAGTATATCGAAGACATATAAGTAAAGTAGCTTTAATATCATAGCAACTTAAATAATTCATTAAAATTCATTCGTAATTATGACGTTAACTAGGTGACATAGTCAAAAGGCAAATACATCAACAAAAAGAAGCTTTGAAAGCTGGTGGGCTATAGTGCCTCAAGATCTAAGACAAAAGGCACGTAAAGGAGATGAAGGAAACAAACCATTACTAAGTCAGATAAACTATATGTTCTTTTACATCTCCATTTAGCTGGTACATACGATGCAAAGCCAACCTCTGAAGAACTGAATGACTGGTTGCATAGTCGGCAACTTGATGTAGACAAACACATTTGTCATATATGGTTCTCGATGTTATAATATATATCCTTACAGCTTTTCCCTGATTTCTCCTGCTACCTGAGTTTACCGAGGGGTTAAACCGTGTGAGAAATATCCATCTATATTCCAAACATTTTCGTTAAGTGACACTGGTATTCATACAAGACATGAACTAAATGTGGGTTTGTTATTTGGGTCAGATTTTCCCTCTCAAGTAAAGCAGAACTAATGTCAGCTTCTATGTCTATGTACGATCACCTTATACACATAGTAGAACCTGAAATCGAACATATGATGGCAAGATGATCTCTATCTATCTATGCATATATTATCTTCTAATCTTCTCGCCATTTGAACAGCTTGACAGCAGCAACTAGCACCCCTAACGCAAGTACTGTAACGATGACTATATCGACTGCCGCCTGACCATAGTTGTTGTAGATCATCACTGCGTTGAGTCCTTCGATAACGTAGAATAGAGGAAGAGCATGAGCAATATATTGAATGTATGTTGGCATGTAACTTATTGGAAAGAAAGTTCCTGATAGGAACATCATTGGAAAGGTTATGACTTGTGCAATGATACTCGCGGTCTCTACACTTTTTGCCACAATTCCAATGACCATTCCCAGTGAAGCAAAGAACATGGGCCCTAGAATAAGGAACGGGATGAGCCAGACTGATAAAAAGACATGCGCCCCAAAACCAAATGCACCTACACCCACCATCAGTACAAAAGAAATAACGCCTAGAAAAATATACCAGAGTACCTTTGAGACAAGCCACTCTCCCTTTGACAGAGGCGTAAGTGAAAGTTGCTTGAAGAGTTTGAGTTTCTTGTATAACGAGGAGATATTGACAAGCGAGAACATTGGACTGGTCAGAATGGAAAATCCGATTAAACCAGGGATCAAAAAGTCAATGTATGTGAAGGATTGTCCTTTCACCGTAGTTTGATACATGCCAAGCACGGGAGAGCCACCAGCACGCCTGAGGTTAAACTCGTTTACGACAGCGTTGACGATACCACTCACCACTGTGCTGGATAATGTGGCTGGATTCCCATAAACGGTCACTTTTGTGCTCTTTCCTGTCATAAAATCTGCAGAGAAGTTTGGAGGTATGAACAGACCGTCGGAGTAAGAATGAGCAGTAAGATAAGAAGAGATATTTTCTGAATTACTGACTGGAACAAGCTGAAGGTTATTACTACTTATGCTCTTCAAGGAGGTGATAAACGGCCCAGAAATCGGACCGCTGTCATGATTCTGCACATAAAGCTTTGTGGGTCCAGAAGATCCTCCTAAAATGATGACGCCAAATATGATTATGAATATCACTGGAAATATGATTGCAAAGAACAACCCGACCTTGTCTCTCAAATATACACGGCCAAAAAAGAAGAAATCAGCTACTATTCTTGAGAGATTAATCATCTTCTTCTTTCACCTTCTTTACCTCTCCATGCTCCTCCAAAAAGCCACCCACCAGTTTGACGAAGACGTCCTCCAAGCTATCTTTCTTTATTTGGAAATTGCTCCAGGGAAGACCCGATTCTTCTATTGCAGCTAAAGCAATGTAAGCATCATGTTTCTGATCAAGTGATATACTGATAAATCCAGTTCTATCGTAGGTTATCTTGAGCTTCGTCTTCTCCTTAAGGTACTTTGCCAAATCCTCGCCCCCATGCACATCTAGGCGTTCACCCGATCCGAAGGAAGCTATGATTTCATCGCTTGTCCCAATGGCAATTATTCGACCATGATCCATGATTGCAACACGATCTGAGAGATGCTCTGCTTCCTCCAGATAGTGTGTTGTGAGTATGATAGTCTTGCCACTTGTCTTGAATTTTCTTATTACATCCCAAACAGCCCGCCTTGCATTGGGATCAAGGCCTGTTGTAGGTTCGTCTAAGAACAGGATATCGGGGGAATTCACTAGAGAGAGAGCTAATCCCATCTTCTGCTTTTGACCTCCAGAGAGGTTTTCAAACAAAACATTGGCCGAGTCTTCGAGCAAAACCTCTTTCAATATTCTATCCGTATCGACCCTAGCACCAAAGATCTTTGCATAGTATTTCATAGCCTCCCTTGGAGTTGACTTGTCTACGAAGGTAAAATGCTGGGGTATAACTCCAACTCGTCGGTGTAACGAGTCAGTGTTTTGCCAAGGGTCACACCCAAGAACCTTCACATCGCCACTATCTTTCTTTCTGACGCCTTCCAGTATTTCTATGAGAGTAGTCTTTCCAGCTCCATTTGGACCCAGGAGAGAGAAGACCTCGCCCTTTTTCACTGAAAATGAAACATCATTGACAGCTTGAAACGAGCCATATGCCTTCATTACGTGAAAAATGTCTATCAGATTCAAGGCCCGGTGTCCCTAACTGCAAATCAATTGAATAATAGGAAGGACCCTATCAAGCAATTCAGATTTGGAAGGATAGTATCAAATGCTACGCACTGAGGAGAGGTACCTTTCGAAGGTTCATGAATCTTCTTCCACCCATCATTTGAAGACTCAACTATGAGAAGTGAATCCTGTATTGCAGCTACAAGTATAGTAGTCGTCATAAGTAATAGTAAGAAGGACTAGCATATTGTCATTAAGATTGTATTAAGAGTATATACCTTGTGGTGATGGTTCAGTACACGAGAATGACTCATTTGAGTTTTTGTTCTATGGTCTAGGCATTGTTAGTCTCAATATCTCTGATTTGTGGATTTCAGGATCTTTGTATTTACAATGATGTTCTATAGTCTCTAGATGGATACTCCCAACGGATTATCAAAACGAAGTTACAACTGTAATTTGTAGGAAGATAAGACCCGGTCATGAAAAAAATTACAACGATTGGGTTAGACGTTATTTGACATTAGAAAGAAAAGCTCCTGGCTATCTTGGTACTACCATAATCATCCCCGGAGGTAGTAAATCACCTTTGTGGTATATTATCCGCCGTTTTGCTGATAAAGCTGCCATGGAGAGATGGGATAATTCAGATGAATCACTAAAACTACTAAAGGAAGCAAATGATTATTCTACACGACATTACGACACATCCA
>JAFAQB010000268.1 GCA_019246625.1 Nitrososphaeraceae archaeon | reverse complement strand
GGTCTGCCGAATTTGAATTTTTTTCATATTGTTTATCTAGTGTTAGAGTAAAATGAAGATCGCCACCATCATCCTCTGTTCCTCCTCCTACTTTGCTGTAAACTGAGAATGCTGTTGTAGAATATCAGAATAATCTAAGGTATAATGTAGCCTCTCTGTAACAAATTTGGGTTTTTCAAGATAAAGAGATCAAAGAATACACCTTTCAATCCTATAATAATAGTTTTATTCAAACTAGATCTTGGAGTATGTGGGTATGTTAACAATCGGTTAACACGATGTTAACAATTGGTTAACATCGATTTTTCTAATACATTTCTAATACAATCACAGCAATTCCTTACAACCCGACTAAAAATCCAAAAATTAAATTACACAAATAATGTATGTATGTATTGCGACTACAAAAGATAAGAATAATAATACAAGATGAAAACCAAAAACCATTCAAACAATAAAAGAAAAACCAAAAGAGAATAAGAAATTACGTTTTAGCAAGAAAAGCTTTCAACTCTATAATAGTTCGATTTGGTCTCGAAGAATTAAAATTACTGCATAAGACTAGTATCAATATTATATCTTACGCAAACAATTATTTTCCAAGAAAGGATACTACTATTCATAAATTCTTTAGCGATATTAAGGAACAATATATGACGGCAAACTTGGATTTGAGTCAAAGATAAGTAAATTAAAGAGGGTAAATGAACTAAGCGAAAAAAGGGCGAAATTGTATGAGGTGAGAGTCATGTTCGGACAGAATTGCTCGAGACCATCTTGGCACTCAGGGCAATTGCTGGATCGCGCCGCGAGATGGTGATGGGAGCAAGTGGTGATTTCGCACCCGCAGCAGCATAAGCCTTCGTTTTATACTGACCACGTGATTCAGAACTAACTTGTGTGGTTGTCATGACAGACTTAATGCGATATGATATAAAGATATTTAGCCAAACAAGCAATGTGATTCTACATTTTTTACCTTTGTTTACTTTCTACTGATTTCCTTTATCTTAGATTGTAAAAATAATCAAAATGTACTAAAACATAATATACATATATGAACATAGAACAACAAATATCATACTAGTCGTTATAGCTGCAGTTGCAGCTACGTCACTGGCAGCAGGCATAGTCACTGCTGTTGTAGGAAGCACTAACTCAGTATTTGCAAATAACCATTACAAGCAAATATATGACAAGTATGGCGACGAGAAAGTAGACGTGATGATGACCAATACCTTAATGTATAGTAGTAGAAAGTGGCGGAATTAGTGACAACTCATGTAATAATCACGATGAGTTATCAGCTAATAGTAAGATTAACTATTAGGTAACGACACTAGGAAAACATTAGTAACACACAAAACCATATATAGCAAAATATGTCATCTGAGCAAATACCTCTTAAGCAAAGGGCTCTTGTCTTTCAAGGTGGAGGAGCTCTTGGAGCCTATGAGGCAGGAGTATTCCAAACGTTGTATAAAAAATTTTTGAAAAAGATGGTTTGAAAGCTGAAAAGAATCTATTTGATATCGTTGCTGGTTCTTCAATAGGTGCTATCAATAGTACGGTGTTGATAAACCATTTTTTGAACCATGGTAAAAGTTGGAAAGGTTCACCAGAGGTTCTTGAGAACTTTTGGAAAGATCTGACATCATATACATTAGTGGATAACAAAAACCCATTGTTCCAATTATGGTGGAATAGTTTTTGGAAGTATTGGCACTCCATTAACCCGGAGGTATTTGCCTCGCCAGAGGCTGCAAGAAGATATTGGTCATGGAATCAGCTTGCAAATCTTCCATGGGGATCGACTCGTAATTTATCTGTTACAATTCCGGAATTTGATTTTAAATATTTTGATTTTAATCCTGCTGTTTCCGGATGGCTGGGATATGACTTTTATCCATTAAGAAAAATCCTAAAAGATAGTATTTATTTTCCAATAAAAACAAGTTTTGAAAATAGGGAGCCAAGGTTACTTATGGTAAGTGTCGATGTTCAAGACTGTACAAGTGCAGTTACATTTGATAGCTATCCTAAAGGGAAGGATATGTCGGGAAATAATATATGGTATTCTGAGTATAGCGGTAGTATTGAGGACGACGATGAGAGTAGCGGACAAAAAGCCCGCATCATGTAAATTATGATGGCATTGGAATAGACCAAGTTCTAGCAAGTAGCTTATTCCCATATTCTTTAAACCATTCAGAAATGAATGACGAACAGACACATACGAAACGTACATTCTGGGATGGCAACTTTATTAGCAGTACTCCATTAAGAGAGGTACTTCAATACCATAGAGATTTTTGGCTTTCTTACTTTAAGCAAAAGAACATAGATTATGACGATGGAACTTTAGAAAAAGAGGGCAAACAAAAAGTTCCAGAACTGGAAGTCTTTATAGTTAACCTATATCCTTCGATAGAAGACAATATACCTGACGATCTAGATTCTATAAGAGATAGAGAAATAGACATAAAGTTTCATGATAGAACGAAATACGACGAACAGATAGCACATGTTGTGACCGACTACATCAACTTGATAAGGAAGATTCGAAAAATAGCAATGAGCAATGCTAAAGATAAGCAGTCATTACGAGCTGAATTTGATTCTCTTTTGAAGGATGATGGTCCATTAAGCAGAGGGCGTGGTGGAAAAATAAGAAAATATCAATCTCTTTTGGAAGCAAGATTTGACGCAAAAGTGCATAGGATAGATCGTAGGAATGATGGAAGTACAATATTTGGTAAGCATGCTGATTTCTCTAAAACTACTATAGAAGAGTTAATCAAAGCAGGAAGAGATGACTCAGATAAACAAATATCATTTTAGAAGCACCGAACTTTCTGCTTGCATTAGCTATACAGAGTAGAGAGAAATCGTTGCTTACCAGTAAATTTGTAGAAGTTAAATACAGAAAGCATCTATTTGTATAATAGGCTTAGTTGATACCAATAATCGACATTTGTTACTCCTCTAAAGTAGTTTAAGAGGTAACAAAATGAATTATAAAATATTATTTAGATTCGTCGATGGGCTTCGTTGAACTCCTCATCAATGTTACTCCATGAAGTTCTAGCGGCTTTATGTTGAGCGTACTACTATTGTCTACGTTTTGAGGACTTATCTATCATCTCTGAAAGATATTTGAAATGAGTATAAGGATCATTGACTTTGCTACTCTCATCATTTTTTTTCTTCTCGGACAACGATATAGAAAGTCCTAGGTATCGTGTGATAGAGTCTACCTTTGTTTGTAGTTCAATGTGCTGATCCTTAGGCGTACCTTTTGAAGTGTCAAATATTGTTGTAAGAAATACCATGTCTCATAGTTAATAAGTTTACGTTAAGAATCCCCAAGAAAACCGCGGGGAGTGGGATTTGAACCCACGCGTTCTTTCGAACATGGGATTAGCAATCCCACGCCCTACCAGGCTAGGCGACCCCCGCTCTAACGCACTAAAGATCAGGTAGTATTATATTAATCATGGCAATCACTTAAAAAATAATGTCTAGATATTAAGCAATACTTGAATGAATTAATGAATAGCAGACATTATAAAATTTATAACTTTTTTAAGTAAAAAGGTTATAAAATAGCCAGACTTTGTATTGTCGTTGAACCTTAAGGAGTCAAATGAGATATTCCGTAGAGCTATAATTAAGGTTTACTTTGAGCCTAAATTACTAAAAATGGATTATCACAAATCTGCTATTAAACATCCATTGATCCAGGAAGATGGTTTAGCAGCAGAAGATGTTTTACATTTATATTTTGACATCACCACAGGAAATGATTACCCTGATGGTGACGAGTGGTTTACTATTGAATATCTGATCCCGTTTAATATAAAACTACCTGACAATTTGAAAGGTCCTGATTATTTTACGACAATTTCAGTTTCAGAAGGTAAGCATTTCTGGCGTCATAGAGAGTTAATTCGTTTCAAATATGGTAAATCAAAAAAATTATTAGAATCTCTCGAATTTATAGATAAAAAATACCGTGAACTCAGAAAGAGCTTGAATGATCCATCAGTTATTAGCCAGCTATAATAGCTAGTGCTCGTTTTCTTTCCACTCGTTGTTCTTGAAAAAATAATCTAAACCACCATTATCTATTGCAGCATATGGTCTCCATCTATAATTAACTTCATCGTAGGAATATATGATTTCTTTTATGTTAGGTGGTAATGCTCCTAGCTGCAGTGGTATGATATCCACCAGATACTCAATTTTCTCAATACCCATTTCAAATTGCCTATTGCTCTTATTGGTAAGTGAAAATATTAACTGCGACTTTATTTCTGACACGATTCCACAAAAATTCAAGAATGCTTTGATCCCTTTTTTACCTCTTCTTCTTTTCATTTCCTTAATGATGCCCTTAACTCTATACCATCTTTCCATTGTAAAAAATTGAAAAAAAGATTCACTGAAGGGAATTGGAAATTCGATTTCAACCATACTTACATATTGACTGCTCTCCTCTATTGGAAGTTGCTCCTCCCATATGTCAAAAGATCCTTTTAATGTAGTGTAGATCACTTCAATCTCAAAAGGTGCTAAGCCGTAATAACGAAATTTGGCTATTTTGCCAGTATTCAACTGTCATGTTAAAGGGGGTTTTAAAAATTAAAGCCTTTGCTACGACCTTTATTATACATGAGAGAAAATTTTTTGTACCAGAATTACAATACAACTTATTAGATAAAAGAGTCAGCTAATTTGATTTTTATAAAAAATTATATAAGCTTTAAAAACAGTTTAATACTTGCAAAGTAGAGTAATATTAATCATGCCAACAGCTTATGTCTTAATCAATTGTGACCTCGGTTCGGAGGAAGAGATTATAAGAGAAATAAAAAAACTATCTGAAATTATCGAGGTCAGTGGAGTATATGGTGTTTATGACATTGTTGTAAAGATTAGATCAGATACAATGGACAAGCTAAGAGAAACTATTACTTGGCATGTAAGAAGGATCGATAAAGTAAGATCAACTCTAACCATGATAGTAATTGAAGGACAAGGAGATAAGGGCAAGAAGCAACAGTCATTTTAGAATGCTTTGATGACTAATAGTATCATAACTTCCCTTTGACTGTTAAAGAAGTGAATGTGCTCCACTATTTCCTTCCGTTATTGATATCTCTTAAATAAAGATGCACAAGCGCTATAGCTTTTTCGAATTTTTTATATATTATTTAACTAATTGTAAAACATAATGTTAGAGGATTTAACCTGCTGTATCAGATAATTGCGATATCCGCTATGGAACCTCATAGAGGTCGAGGTACTCAATACCTTTTCTAATCTGACAAAATTACAATCTCCATCCAATAAACTAAGAAACTAGAGGATCATTTGTTATTGATTTTGTCTATCGTCGGATTACTAGTAGAAAATTAATAATTACTTTGATTGTAGAGCAGTCAGATATTACAGTATCATTTAAACTTCCTTACAATTGGAAAGGTCCTGTTAAGTTAGACAAAGTTAACAACTTAATACGTATATTATAGCTGTTCTACTATTGCTTCTACTATTTTATGACCTAGCCAGACTTCTGCAAAATATGATAGAGTAAACTTTGCAAGCTCGGTTACAGTCGCTTGCTTATGAGTCCTGGATTCGAAAACTGGAAGTTCAATATCTTCTTCGTATAGGAAAGCTTTGGTGTTATGCTATTCTATAGGCCACAAGTAACCTTTTGTCATTGGTACTAGAGGAATCCTACATTAAATCGTTATTATAGGATAATGCTGTTTAGGATAGGGATAGTGATGTCGCTATTTATTATACTATTATTTTACATTACCGGGGCTTACATTTTGTAAAATAATGTTAAAATAATCACGTTAAAACAATCACAGCTATGTCTTTAGAAAAGTGACATAAACCTCACATTTATCTAAATGTATCTATATGCTATGGTCGTGTTAAGTTAAGCAAAGGTAGGTAGCAGCTAAGAAATGGACGAGACATTTGTATGTCCGAAAGCACACTAGAAAATTACAAAGGTACAAGCAAAGATTCTTTACTGTGAATAAATAGTTGAGAGGCGAGAGATTACATTTATTGGGTCATGTTCTCGCGGCAGACCTTGACGATATTTAAGTTGATAATCTAAAACTTTGAGACCACATGCGAGCGCTTCTAAAGCTGTCTTGCTAAGATTCTGTAAAATGTTTTTGTTGACATATCGAATATCAACATATATTTTGTACCTTCTCAGAAAGTCTGGCATATCTTTATAAATTATAGGATCTTTGATTCTATTGTATACTTCAATATTTAGAGGAATGTTGTGCCTTTTACAATAATCCAGTGCCCATTGTATGTCAGTTACTTCTGTATCTATAGTCAAGGCTTCTTTCTGTTCATTTTTTGAAATCGAGTCTGGTTTGAAATGATCTGTATCGACAGGATTTGGAAGATGTATTCCTTTTGGAACAAGCTCTAAAAGATCAGGAGTGGACACAATAACGGTGTCTGCCATTCTTTGGGCTTTTATATGCATTCGTCTTCTAAACAATACTCTATCTCGTATTCTTCTATACATCAGTATTGATCCAATAGCGAGATCTGACATACGAGAACGATGTGGAAGCTTTTGTTTTTTTAATCCACGTATATCTGTTCCATGGTAATGGAGAATGATCTTTTTTGATCTACCGAATTTCTGGCGAAGCTTTAGGAGTATGTCAATTCTGCTATGGATATGAATGATATCAGCTGGTTTAGCGTTTTCTATACATTTTTCAGTAAATTCTTCTAATGTGACTTTTACAATATATTCTTTATAAAAATCGATAATTCCATATTTATTATAATTTCCAATCATAATTACTTTTGCATCATTCTCTTGTAACTCCTGTTGATATTTTGCAAGGGTATAGGCTACTCCAGCCTGATCCCATACATGTAGTATATGCATGAGTCTGTTCTACCTTTGTCATTAGTGGTATTATTATTGTGTTCTTTCTGGATTGACCTTAGTTTCAGATTGCGGGGATTTATTATTCCCTTCATTGCTAACTACGGGTGGTCGAGTACTACGTTTCATTATTTTTAATAGGTAATTTCGCATTTGTTGTTTCTCATCTTCAGTTACTTTCCCGTCAATCAAATCTATAATGAAGAGATTTATTGTTGCACCAATCTGGTTTTGACTGAACAAGGCTTCTTGTTCTACACTGAATTGATTTTTTCTATGCCAGTACCCGATAATCATGCCAAGTGGTACATATGCTGCTACAAACACAATTGCAAAAACCCATATACTACTGAAAATTGAATGGGTTAAAAAAGGTACTTTTTCAATTAATAATTTATATTGAATAGTAACGAAATTTGCAAATGTCATTAAAAATATCAAATAAATACTGTGACCATTCCTAAAATCAAGCCAACGTCTTCTCAAGTTATTATTTTTTGCTGAGATAATATTGCGTATTTTGGTCTTGTTCAATTGTAATGCATTACCCTTCAACGGTAATTTCTTCCTTTGGATTATGAGGTTGGTAGCCGTCCATTGACTATTTTACCTTATTTACAATTATTATAGTAGTAGTCAAATGTCTCTTATCTCTACTTAAATTCTGTCTGTCTATCTGTCTATTTGTCATCCGTTGCCAACCAAAAGTCGAGTATTATTTATATGTAGGGGAGAGATAAGAACGACGAGTTTTCGAGTTGCATAATTTATGTAAATGATAATTTCATGTTCTTGATACTATTATACCCTACATAGAAAAAATTTATGTATGATATTTTATAATCTGGAAATGTCATGTCTTTGTCTATAAAGAAGATGTAGAATTTATCTCGTGTGTGATAAACAATTTATACCATATCTCTAAGCTTAGCAGTTGTAGCATTTTACTTATATAGCGTGGATCTTTGCTTTGACTTATTTTAATTAATGAGTTGGTATACCATTCCTTGTTTATAATTTTATCCTCAAATATCCTGCCTTTCTCTAAATTTGAAGTTACAATTTCCTTTCCAATTCTAAACCAAAATTTGACCAAGTCCATGCCAAAACCCATTTTTTTATTTTCAACAGAATACGATGAAATATTGCGCTTTACAATTTCATGCAGCTGAATTTTTCCTATGTTATGAGTAAAATCATATTTTAGGGAAACAGGAATTCTAATGGATAGATCTATTATCTCGTTGGATAATAATGGTGCTATGCCATTGATATTGAAGTGTTTAAAGTATTTCTCATTGGTAGGTATAAAGTCATACATCAATTTACCATGATAATCTGCAAGAAGGACTTGTTCTAAAGGATCCAAATCGTTATCGAAATATTTCTTTAGTTTGAGATAAATACAAGACCAATTAAATTCTATTTTTTCTCCGAACATGGCCTCTTGATCCGGCACCCAATCACGTTCATGGCATTGAAGGTATGTTTGAACTCTGTCTAGCCAAGAATAATTAGATTTAATGCTTTCAAGAAACTTTTTGTATCTAAATATGTATCCTGCGAATAACTCATCACCGCCATCTCCTGTAAATAACGTGTTTGAAATAGCTTTTGCCTTTTCAATAAAATAATATTGATATACATTCCATCGTGGCTCCTTAATTATACTCAAAAGTAAGGGTAAATCTCTTAGTGGGTTGTCTATGTGAATTTCATGGAATCCTGCATTTTGATTTTCTGCTAATTCTCTTGCATCAATAGACTCTACAGAACCATCATCAAATCTCACGGTTAAGCATTCTATATTGATAGTTGGAAACTCTTTACGAATTAAAGAAAGTATTACGTTTGAATCTATACCACTACTTAGAGCAACTGTGATGCGGTTTATTTGATATTCTTCAATTCTCATCCTTATTAGCCGTCTAATTGCATTTTCTATGTCTTTATTTGAAGGAATGCCATTAGCATGTTGTTGTCCTCGTCTCCAGTTTGATATTTCTTTATAGGTGATATTTCTAATTTCATTTGTGCTCACCGAAGTAGGATCATATCTTAATGTCAAAAGGTTGCTAATATTTACCAACAGTTGTTTTATGAACATCTTTTTGAAAAATATTTCCCATGATCTTGACTATTGAATTTATTATTGTGATCTATGCTTCCAGATTTTAGCAACTTTTCAATCATATCTTATTTTCTTATTATTATTATCGTCTATTAACAACAAATACCAAATCAAAATTTCATTTGGTGTTATATATATATGAGTATTATCTAGACAGTTTATTATAGTATTCCTGTATAGTTTTAACAATATTTTCAACAGAATGGTGTTTTTTGATATAATTATGTCCTTCTTTTGCTAGTCTTATTCTTTCAACATCATCTTCAAATAGACTTAATAAGTCTTCCTTAAAGGTATCTTTCGTCGTTCTGTAGACTGGAGGTTTGTATTTTTTATATAACTCGTCAGAAACATATGCAATAACGGGTTTACCAAGTGCCATACCTTCTAGTTCAAATTTTCCAAACCAGCCAATATTTGGTAATATTTTACCAATTACTATATCGCACATAGCAATAGTTTCCAGAGTTTGAACATGAGAAAGATGTAAAATTCTTGTTATTTCACATCTTTTTTCATTCTGTAGATCGATAAGTGTGTCAGTATAATAATCATTGAACTTGTACATTTTGTAGTGTGGATAATGCGCTATTCGTACTACGCTGCTGTTTTTTTCCTGGTATTTTCTTGAGGATATTATTAACTCCGCTTCATCGATATCAATAGCGTTAGGTAACCATTTACCATTTGGAGCGTATTGTAATAAATCTGGTGTAGAAACTAGGCAAAAATCGTCCTCATACTTACCACGCAGATCGTCACCGTGGTAATGTTTTAGATATATTTTGTTCTTATTTCGTTTCTCCAGGTTACTTTTTAATGAACCGTATGGATAATGGTAATGCCATACATCATACTCTCCTAGTCTCCTGAAGAGATTCCATCTAGAAATAGGCGATTTGTAATAATATTTAATTCCTCCAAATTGATTATAAATTGTTTTATTGAATACATACACATCTGCTTGATGCCCTTGTTTCCTTTGTTGTTCTGCAATTATAGAAGCTACACCAGAAATATTATTGATGTGTGCTATTCTCATTGATGTAGCTTCTTCTGTATTCTAACCGATACTTGTAGGTTCTTTCAGGTGCTTGTTTAAGCTCCTAGTTTTTGCTATAGTAGTATTGTACATTGAATTAGGAAATGCTTTTAATATAAAGATAGAATTTTTCCCATAGTAATAATGGCAACGCTAGAAGAAGAATTAATAGACGTAATTATAAGAACAAAAAACTCTGAGGAATTTCTCAATGAATGTTTACGCTCAATACAGGAGGAGATTCCGGTAAGGCGTATAATAATAGTAGATGCAGGTTCTACTGACAAAACACTCGAAATTGCGTCTTCCTTTGACAAGGTTTGTGTATATGTAAAGCCTGATCTCAACCTTGGCCAAGCAACAAAGTTTGGTTTTTCCAAGTCAGAAACTGAGTGGGTGGCCATTATTGATTCAGATGTAATTCTGGGAAGAGGATGGTTTGATCAAATGAAGAGGTACATGAACGAATGGGATGCAGTAGAAGGATGTAGAATTGATCATTATAGATTTCATACTCAGATAGACTGCACAAAATCAATACATGGCAGGTTTGGTCAAACACTCCTTAAAAGAGAACCTGTGCTTAATATGGATCTAGATTTACCTTTCGGAGAAGACGCTGCAATAAGTTTTAATTTTAAAAAACGTAACATGAAGTGGAAAAAAGTGAAGAATTATTTAGCAGACCACTATCCAAAGGTTGAGGGTACAATGCAGACACGAACAGGTATAGTTTTCAAGCCTGACCCGCATATAATTCATATTCCAAAGAATGTGCAGCTAGAACAAGGTCGCATAGCCAGACGATATAATATGATTACAAAGAAACAAGCTATCAATATGCTTGTACTACCTCCTATTTATGAGGCTTACTGGGCTTTTAAAAGGAATTTGTGGTTTTGTTTAGCATATTTTAAAATCATATAACGATCCATTATTGTAATTGTCTTTTCTTCATTTATTAAGATTTTAAAAAGTGTTCATTTCCTAGTAAAGTGGAGGTAAGTTTGAATAACGGTTGACATAGCCGGAATTTTTTTAACACGTCTTAAAAGCAGTTTTCTTTTAAGTTTTTTTACGCTCTCTTTTCTGCCAATATAAGTAATTAAATGAGTACCATCTGATACAAAAAATGAGCTAGCCAGATTAGATAATTCTTGCTTTGTCCATCTTGCTCTATGTGCTTCGTAGACATTCTTGAATGCATCTTTTTGATTGCTAGGATGTTTTGGTGTAGAAATCAGAGCTCCTTTATTATTTGCCAATATTTTAGTTAGCAACATCTTACCCTCGGATTTATTGAAATGCTCCAAAACATCAACAAGCAAAATTAAATCATAACTAAAATCCAGCTCATTTATTAGCTTTAATATATCTCTTATATAGACGCGGTTATACACAAATTCGTGTACAGGAGTAATATAATTCTCAAATACTTCAACTCCATCTATTCTCCTTAAAAATTGAGAGTAATTCTCTCTTCCATCCCATAACTCCAAGTATTCGCGACAGAGTAGTCCATATTTTCCAAAACCTGTACCAACATCTAATAATGAACCAGGATTTAGATTCACTAACAGATCCATTATTTTTGATATATGTTGATAGGGACTTGAAGGCAAGTATTATGGGGTATAAATTGATAATATAAATGAATTTATCTGATTAACCTGACTGACATATTTCTTATATATCAGAGTTGATGACGATTGGTACAGATATCAAGAAAGTAAGGGGACTTTTATAATAACAGATAAAGGAATGTATTTATTAGAACTTTATAATCAGCTTAACAAATCTATTAGTACAAAACAAATTATGGTTCCATCCTTTTTATAAGTCGGCAATGACCAAAAAAACTATAGACAATTCTACGACTTATTATAGGTAATGGCGCCAACTAACCAATCTCATGAAAAAGATGCCCTTTCTATTAAATCATGATAAGTACTGAGGGGTACACTGTTCTTATCATAATGAGAACAAGCAGGAGAACTAATTATAAAACTCAATTAAGACAGACTATAATATCTTTGACTACTCTTTTTTATTAGTCATTTATCAAGATAATTTGATAGTGTCAAATCATTTAGAAAGTGTTGTGTCTTCCCTTTTTTGAGTGTAAAGGATTAATATGTACTTTAGAGGATAAGTGTTCTTCGTCTGTTACCCTCATTTAATGGATTTAAATTTTAGCAAAGTCAAAAAAAGGGAAGTGACATTCATATTGGCAAATCTTGTACTTTATTCTACTTTCTGTTAGTTTAATGAATCTATATTTTCAGAAGCTTTTTCCCACATTTGCTGATAAAAGTCAGTCATGTTTGGAGTGTTTTGCTCTATCATGTTAATTTGTATCTGATGAATAAAGTATTACCTTTGATCACGTTGTTTCATTATATAATTCGACCTTATAATAAAAACCTGGTATATATTTTCATATCCAAATTCCAAAATTAATTCCTAATCATCTATCAGAATTAAATATTAGAAACCTGTATAAAAATGTAGATAAACTAACAATGTTTGATAAGATATCTATGATAAATAATCATACAACAACAATGATGATATGCAAGACATCAGCCGCCATATCTATCGCTTTGGTATTACCTATGATAATTAGTAGCGGTGATGGTGGTGGTGGTAGTAGCAGTCCTATCATAACAGTGGCAGCACAGTTGCGGCCCAACCATACATACATGCCAAATAATGGCGTTCTGAACACGGGTCCTCCTGAGAGCCTAATTCTCTCTATGCCACGTTCGAGATAGTGACAAGGTTTAAAGTTAAAAAAGAATTAGACTTTATCTCTTAAGATCAAATTAAGTCAAAGTTCTCTAGATCGATAATCATGGCTAATGGAACAGATTGAGTGGATTACAGTATGCATTCTTGTATCTTCCTCACATGTGAATATCTTTATTCAAGGTGATATTTGGGTTCCTGGAGCTGGACCTATAATAGGTTGACCAGACGATGGCAGTGGTGGACTTTGAGGATGACTTTGCATTAATTGCTGCTTCTTCGCCTCTGATAGTATCGTAGGCTGCTGTGAGTCTAGTGGAATTGTCATCCTTTGTGGAGGGCCAGTTCGAAGTGTACCACTACTATTGTCTGGTGTATGTGACCCACTGGTGGGCTTATGATCTAAGGCTAATGCTCGAATGTTTGTATCTCCTATAATGCCTATAATTAATAGCGACATTAACAATAGACATGATGTCGCTAAGCTAACCCTTAATACTGCTAAGAGAGTGCCGTTCATACATATTTAATTGTTATTTTCAGTATATTTGATTTGTCGACATTGTTACTATATTTTTAATTTATATTTAGTTACCGTATATTGTTATTACTGCTATAGTATCTAATAGCCGGGTATATTGTCACATATATAATGACAGAATATTTGCTCTAATTGACTTGCATCAGTATGAAAAGGTGCGATATTTAGTTTTCTAGATCCACACGATTTGGGGTTGTTGTATGTTGTGATAGTTGCTGATATCGTCATAAATCAACCAGATTCTTTCAGGTTCTGATATCTTTTTGTAGCGGTTTGCATATCAAATGCTTATGTCTGTGTGTGACATACTAGAGAGTAGTGACATTTGTCCATGGCTAGCAAATATTTCATGATCCTTAGAGCAAGACAACCATTATACCAAGTAAGCATCATGACAAGTTCTTATAATTTATAATATTTTACAAAAATGAGAAAGTTGATGATATGTTGTTAGCCTCTTCTGGTGATGTATAACTAAATAATCACCTGATCGAAGTTGCATATATCATTTCTCGACATAATGTTTTATGTCAAATAAGCAACAGATAATAGAAGAAAAATATAGAAGTAATGAATCATGAGCTTAATGAACTCACTCTCACTTTTTCTAAGATATGCTAGGTACCGTTACATTGCTTATCGATTGTCATTACGCATTAAAATGGGCAAGAAAAAACGTGACGAATATTTACTGAACAGAGGAATATCAACAATTAGCTTTTTACCTGAGAGGCCTTATTCTATTAATGGTATTAAAGCAATTCCTAGAAAAGGTACACAGGACTTTTACATGTTATTCATACCAAGAGAAGAAGGTATAAAACCACATCTCATTATGGATGAAAACGAGACATTTGTAGATGTAGGAGCTAATGTAGGCTCGTACTCATTGAAGATTGCAAACGATTACAAAAACAAAGGAGTAAAAGTCATTGCAATCGAAGCACATCCTGGAAATTATAAAGCATTATGTAGAAATATTGAATTAAATGGTTTCAAACATATCAAAGCAATCAATAAAGCTGTATCAGATCGCAAAGGTGTTATTACAATATATGAACGCTCCCATGATGGAAACCGTGTTGGTACCGATTTATATAGCATTCATAATACATTTTTAGCAGAACATAACTTTATCTTACCTGACTCTTTGGAAGTTGAATCTGATACATTAGATAATATCTTAGCCAATAATGAGGTTAATGTCATGAAGATAGATATAGAAGGTGCAGAAGTTTTAGCATTAAAAGGAGCAACAAATACTTTAAAACGATTACGAAAGATCATAGTAGAAATACATGGAGATAATTTTGATAAAGTAAAGCAGATACTTGAGAATTATACTTTTAAGCTAGAAGCTATTCGCGCAACTGGGCATATGACCTATATTACAGGTTCAAAGTAAATGATCGAGATTTCTAAAATTAGTATGTTTAGATCCAGATATATCTCCATCTTAAGTTGGTTTTAACTTTTTGTTGTAGTTTAATTATTTTGTCCTTTATTTCTTGTATCACTCTTAAATTTTCTATTAGTTTGTAAACAGATTATAAAAGATTGCAATTTGATATGATATTGTAACAGCACCTGATACATTAAGGAAATTCTATTTCACATTTTCTTTTTATTTTAATATGTTCTTGAGAAGCATAGAAAATGACAACAGCCTGAACAGGCTCTGACTTGTAGGTTATATTACTAACTGCAACAACACAACAATTAGAACAATATATCTCAAACGACTATTAGAGCCATGCAAACCATGTCTACTATTTTATTATTAGCATACTAATAGGATAAAATCATGATCTTTTGCCCTTGCTTGATGTTCTTGTTCTTAATTTTGAAATCTGCTATATGAGGTCCTGAATTTATTCAGATGTATCTTTTCTCTAAAGCCATATACCTCTTCAGATCTACAAACTTGTTAAAATCTTCGAAGGTAACCATCATTTTACGTCTCTCTTTTGTTGTACCAGTTTTTTTTAATTCTGAGAATACTTCTTTTATTGCGAAAGTTGCAGCATAAAGTCCAGATAATGGAAACACAGCAATTCTATAGCCCATCTTCAGCAGTTCTTTGGCAGACAAATTAGGTGTTACCCCTTCTTCAATCATATTTGCTACCAACGGCGCGTCGATTTCATTAGCAATTTTTTTTAATTCCTCAATTGACTTAGGTGCCTCAATAAATATTACGTCTGCACCTGCCTTATGGTACGCTTTTCCACGTTCGATGGCCTCATCCAATCCAAGTGGTGCCCGTGCGTCTGTTCTAGCTACAATGATAAAGTCACTACTCTTACGGGCTTCTAATGCTGCTTTTAGTTTCAAAATATAATCATCCTTTGAGATAACATCCTTCCCTATCATATGACCACATCTTTTTGGCCATATCTGATCCTCAAGAAAAATTCCAGCTGCACCCAGACTTTGCAACTCATGAACAAGATGCCACACATTCAATGGATTGCCATAACCAGTATCCGCGTCAACGATTACTGGAATGTTTACTGCACGTATGATTCTGCGAGCATTACATCTAGTTTCTCCTGCATTTAGAAATCCAAAATCGGGCATCCCCAATAATGCTGCAGCTGATCCATAACCTGTTTGAAATATTGCATCGAATCCTACCTGTTGTGCTATTCTGGCGCTCAACGCATCAAACACCCCAGGCAACACCATAATCTTTTTTTTATCTTCAATTTGTGTCCTTAACGAAATCTTGCGTTTTGTAGTTTGTATTACCACTACTACTGCTTCAAACTATTGAAATATTAAATGCTTGCCAGGCTTCAATTTATTATATATTACGATCTCTATTCTTCAGTGATATTTGTTAAATATGATGAATTCTTAGCAATTGATCCTTTGTATCACTGTAACAAGAAGAGTCAGAAGAAATGCATTCAATACTATTTATTGTCATGACAGTAGTAATAATAGATCATGGGTTAAAAATTGTTGCATACATCATCTGGTACAAATTAGGCTGTTAAAATAGACAACAACCAATAAAATCTACTAATATCAAAAGACTTATTCTCCATAGAATACAATCAAAATCCTAAGGTATGGTACTTATCTGGCCACTATCATGTCATGATGTCAATGTTATATCTATACATGCATTAATAAAATTAGATCAAGTGTTAACAGTAACTGATATGATATAATGCACATGTATTTTATATGTCTTAGAAGTAGTGCATTGTTGAAAGACTACTAAATAAAATAGATACCACAGCTAATCTTGTCAAAGGCATATATCTCTGATTACAATTTTTGAATTCTATCAATGAACTTTCAACTTTCCTGTCTCCGAGAGATGTGTTCAACGGTACAATGATGATTGTAAAAGCGTGGAAAGATTCATTAGCAAGTTAAAGTAGGCCATAATGCTTGATGTTAACATGCGATTATATACATTAAAAAGAATTATAGTGAAATGTTAGTAGCAGATACGGGACATATATTTAGGGTATATATTCATACTTCGTAGTAAGTTTAAAATATCCCAAAATATTCCACTTATTTTATAAATTTTAGGTGAATGAATGAAAGATGTCAATTCAGCAAGGCTCAGCTGGCGGAGTGCCAGTATTAATATTGAAAGAAGGTGCTAGTCAGACAAAAGGTCGCGATGCCCAGAAAAATAATATTACCGCTGCAAAACTGATAGCTGAAATAGTAAAAAGCTCTCTTGGTCCTAGAGGAATGGACAAGATGTTGGTAGATACCCTTGGTGATGTTACGATTACAAATGATGGCGCAACAATTTTGAAAGAAATTGATGTTCAACATCCGGCAGCCAAGATGATGGTAGAGATTAGTAAGGCGACAGATAATGAAGTAGGTGATGGCACATCATCTGTAGTAATATTGGCAGGTGCTCTGATTGAAAAAGCAGAAGAACTAATTGCAAAAGATGTCCATCCGACAATCATAGTTGATGGTTATAGGAAGAGTGCCACCAAAGCTCTTGAAGTTCTTAACAACATTGCTCTGAAAATTAACGCAAGTGAAAAAGAACAATTGACTAAGATTGCAAAGACATCTATGCAAACAAAACTTGTCTCAAAAGAATCGGATGATCTAGCGCAAATTGTAGTTAATGCAATATTACAGGTAACAGAAAAAACTGAATCTGGTAATAAAGTGGATATTGATGATATCAAAGTAGATAAGAAGGCAGGAGGTTCACTGCATGACACCAAATTGATCAAGGGGATTGTACTAGACAAGGAAGTTGTTCATGGTGGAATGCCAAAAAGAGCAGAAAAAGCAAAGATCGCACTAATAAATTCTGCACTTGAGATCGAAAAGACAGAGTTTGATGCCAAGATAAATATTAACTCACCAGAACAAATGAACATGTTCCTAGAAGAGGAGAACAAGATGCTAAAGAGTATGGTCGATAAGATTATCACCGCAGGTGCCAATGTAGTTGTCTGTCAAAAGGGCATCGACGACATTGCACAACATTATCTGGCAAAGGCTAACATTTTGACAGTTCGCAGAGTAAAGGAAAGCGACATGACCAAGTTAGCAAGAGCAACAGCCGCACGAGTAATAAATAATCTTGAAGATCTTACAAGTAAAGATCTTGGTTCTGCCGATCTAGTTGAAGAACGCAAGGTAGAGACAGACAAATGGGTATTCATTGAAGGAGCCAAACACCCAAAATCAGTAACAATACTAATCAGAGGTGGCTCACAAAGGGTTGTTGATGAAGCCGAACGTTCTATTCATGATGCGCTGATGGTTACAAAAGATGTCATTGAAAAACCCGCGATTGTTGCTGGTGGTGGTGCTCCTGAAGCACATGTGGCAGGTAAATTAAGTGAATGGGCAAGTACACTTTCAGGCAGGGAACAGCTTGCTGCGCAAAAATTTGCTGAAGCTTTAGAAGTAATTCCACTTACATTGGCAGAAAATGCAGGCATGGATCCAATTGATAGTATGACAGAGTTACGCGCAAAGCAGAGCAAGGGTACCAAATGGACTGGAGTTGATGCAAGAAATACCAGAATTGCAGATATGTCAAAACTAGAAATTGTTGAGCCACTCTCTGTAAAAGAACAGATTATCAAATCAGCAACAGAGGTCGCATCAATGCTTCTTAGAATTGATGATGTAATAGCATCTGGAAAATCAGCTGGTGGTCCACCAGGAGGCATGCCACCAGGAGGCATGGGCGGAATGGGCGAAATGTAAGATCTAGGGAATTGACCTCCAGTTGATTCTCCATATTCCTCTTTCTTACCCTTTTAATTCCACAACTATTACGTCTTTAACCCAAATTCCTGTTTCATTCATCTGTAACAATTTATACAAGAAATCCCTCCACGAAATGGTTCCATATGCTTCAACCCATCTCTTGTAATGTTCTGTAAGATTATCAAAAGCTTGGGCATGGTAGAAACAGTATTTACTCATAGAGACTTTCCGTGCACAAGCAAAGCATTTTTTTTCCATAAAATTTGTCAAATCATAACAAAGAAAAATTTTTCGATAGCTGTAGAGATGATCAAACAATCATCATGCTGATATCCTGCATCTGAAGATTAATACCCCATACTAATTTCTCTGCTACCCCTCATCGGGTAGTTGTAATGACATTCTTTATCCGATTCTATTCACAGTAGATGCTGCCATTAGGACATATTATAATACGATGATGACTTCTTTTCTTTCTTTTCCTCGTTCTTCTTTATTATTTAGCCACCAACCCCTTGTCGGAGGTATTTTACATTGGCGGCGAGGAGGAGAATTTAGTCATATAAAGTAAGGTTTGCCAGATTTTAGGGATAAAAGAAGAAATCACCATTAAACATATCTGTGTTGATTCTTCTATCATAACTTGTATCTTGAGAATTCAGAGAACAGCGGATATCATTTTACGTCAAAGGACTGTGACTACCGCCGCCTCTGTAACGGTAGTTATAGCCTTTACAATCTTCTCCTTTTCATCTTCTCTAGTACAGCAAAAACAAATGATCAATACTGAAGCAACAACAGGAGGAATGGGAGGAGGACAGGTAAACGTTCTGTATGCTGGTTCGCTACTGTCGGTCATGGAGACTAAGATAGGTCCTGCTTTTAGCAATTTGGGATATGACTACAGAGGTGAAGGACACGGTTCAATTCAGAATGCTAATATGATAATAGATGGACAAAGATTTCCAGACGTTTTCATAAGTGTAGATGCAAATCCAGTAAACATGCTTATTAACAATAAACCTTCTTTAGCAAAATGGTATCTTGGTTTTGCTTCTGATGAAATGGTTATCGCATATAATCCAAAGAGCCCATTCGCATCAGATTTTCAAAAAGCAAAGACAGGATCTATACCATGGTATCATGTCCTTGCTAAACCCAGAATCAAATTTTTGCGAACAGATCCATTCCTAGATCCAAAAGGATGCTATACTGTCATAGCTACCAAGCTTGCTGGTATTTTATACCATAACTCTAGCTTAAGCTCCTCAATATTGAATGGAGAAAGAAACAAAGATCAATTGCGCCCAGAAGAGATTTTGCTGACATTATTAGAACAGGGAGAAGCTGATGCAATTCCAGCTTACAAACACGAGGCAATTGAGAGAGGATTTCCATTTATCAGCCTTCCTCCACAGATAAACCTAGGTAATCCAGCCTTTGCAAATTATTATAAACAAGCTAGTTGCACCACACAACAACAAGATGGAAGTTTGACCTTTGGTAAACCAATAGTATTTTATATCACCATTCCAAATACTGTTCGAAATGATGCAGGTGCTATTCAATTTGTCAAATTTATATTCTCAAAGCAGGGAAACATAATTTTACAAAACGACGGATTTAAAACAATAGCACCTTCGATACATGGAGGCAATATATCCTCTATACCAAAAGAGTTATCCAATTAGTAAGCCACAAAATAGTATAACATTATTCTTCCAGAGCCTGATGGCGCACTAGCGCAGATTAACGTCAAGTCAGCTGCATACACTTTGTGATTATTTCATAAAACAAGGTACCAATTATCCTCTTTACACAGAGGATATATAGCAATTCAACATTTTGAACATTGCCATGTCAAGTCCTCGATATTATCACGTATGTATAACGGTTCTATTGAAACAAAAGCTGGATTCAATGAGGGATATATATCCTCTTCTTCTGTGGATGGCCGTGTTGGACTATGCAATTTAGCATATGCCAATATTGCATTATCAAACCATATTGTCACAAGTACTTCTCCCCGAGAACCCAACCTAGATCTTCCTCAGACGATCCTGGCCCAGAGGTGTCGCTATAGACGCAGAGGCATATATTGATAATGTATTTATTGGAGGTATTGATGGCGATGTAGATGTAGTTAATCCACCTACACTGCAAGAAGATCTTTCAATATCATTTTTTGTTTCTGCAGGCAGGTCAGAAGTCATCGCAAGGTACATAGTTTTTTGTTGGGAGTATCCCTCATGATGAATTTCATAAGCGGGGCCTCACAATGTTTTTAATTTAAAGAAAGAAATATCTCTTGTCAGATAAACTTATTTATAGACAAAAACTTCTAACTAGCCGTCTATGCATTATAGATCCCCTAAGATTGTACTTTTAGTTGCTATTGCTTACCTTGTAGTCTTTTTTGCTTTGACCTCGGGTTTATTTAATTCGATCATAGAGGGATCACGACAGGGCACAAGTGCATTCATCTTACCTTCAAGGTCAGTTCAAACAATAGGAGAAACGATCGTAACAATGATGATTTTATTTATGGGAATGGTTGGAACTTTCTTGCTTTATAGATCAGGAAAAGCATCTTCTCTAAAAACTCAGGAAGGATTATTAGCAGCAGGTTTTGCTGTACTTGGAATATCTTTGATGATAGGGTTTAGGCTGATAACTTTCAAGGATTTAGGATGATAAATTCAGAGTTTGACTCCTTGATTCCGAAAAATAATTGTCTTTGAAGCTAGAACAGGATGTGTTATTATCTCCACAGAAAGATCTTCCCCATTTATCATCGCTACGTTTAACTTCACAATACTTTTTTTCTGCAAAAGCCGTTTACTTACAGGAGACTGAACCCATTCATTATCCTTTTTGTAACGAATCATACTTGTTACAATGATAGGGACATTCAAAGGTTTGCCATTTTTTAAAAGCAGCATAAGAAAAATTGAAAGAAGATGATTAAGATTACTTATACCACGTCCTGATTCAATATCGATTTTTTTATAATACATGTTATAAAAACTGTTGATAGAATCGAAAATGACAATTGAAGAATCGGACATTGAATCAATAGTATCTCTTAACGTTGATTCAAACCTGCCCTCTGTAGGAAGATAGATTTCGACGACATTATGGAAATTTTCTGTATTCTCCAGTAATAATCCTGCCTTAATATATGCTGAGAATGTTGTATCAAGGTCAATATAAATTGTCTTTCTATATTGCGATGTGAGCATCGCAGTAAAACAAAGCTTTGCATAAGGGTTGTTAAATATTATGGTATTCAACCCGTTTGTATTGAGGATATCATTATAGTGAGTTTCCACTTTGCTATTCTTTAGATTGGAGTAGGATATATGGACTATGCTTTGGAATCAGAAACTCATCCGAGGAGATTTTTCCAATGGTCGTGTTAAGTTAAGGTATCTTTTCTCCTTTTTCTTATCAAGAATTTGAGAATATTTGGTTTAGATTGTGATTTGGGACAAAGAAATTATGTAAAAATATGATGAATAATAATGTCATCCATTGATAAACGTGAACTACTACTATTATTATTACAATAATCAACAATTAGGCTTTTCCTACATGGGTAATAATAGTCAATCATCAAAAATACCTTCAGTCCTATCCTAAACAGCATTATCCTATAATAACGATTTATTGAGTATTCTTCTAATCCCGATGACAAAGGTTGCCACTTGTGGCCTATAGAATAGCATAGCACCAAAGCTTTCCTATACAAAGAAGATATTGAACTTCAAGTTTTCGAATCCAGACTCATAAGCAAGCCGCCTGTAACCGAGCTTGCAAAGTTTACTCTATCATATTTTGCAGAAGTCTGGCCAGGTCATAAAACAGTAGAAGCAATAGTAGAACAGCTATAATATACGTATTAAGTTGTTACCATAGCCTAACTTGACAGGACCATGCTTTTAATGCTCTATAGTATATATGCTATTTAGAATTGACATTTAGTTCTAATTCTATTGTTTTTAGCTACCTACCTACCTTTTCATAAGACATTAAAGACATAATAGAATTTTTTATTATTGTGGACGTATTACCGTCTCCAAAAATCGGTTTTATTTGTTCGCCTGTCGGCATCCAGTTTCTAGTAGCTCTGACGATCTTCTTTGTATTGGTATCAGTGAGCACGTTCCAACCAGACTTAACAGTTTCTATCCATTCGGTATTTCCTCTAATTGTTATGCAGGGAATAGACAATAAATATGCCTCTTTTTGAACTCCACCAGAATCAGTTATCACCTTTTTAGCATTTTGCATTAATTTGATAAAGTCAATATAATTAACTGGTTGAATTAACTTTACATTTTTGCATTTTTCTAATCTAGAATACAAATTTCTTTTGTTCAGCAAGTTTGCTGTTCTCGGATGAATGGGAAATACTATTTCTACTTCCGAAAGAGTTTCAAAAGCACGAATTATTGAAATTAAACTTTCGTGTGAATCAGTATTTTCTGCTCTATGCATAGTAAAAAGAACATATGCCTTTCGTTGAAGTCTTAAATCCTCAAGAATTAATGACTTCGATGAGAATCGTAGTGCATAATTAATTATCTCAACCGCTATATCACCACTGTAGACTATTTTTCCAGACACATGTTCCCTCTTTAAGTTTTTAATAGCAGTTTGAGTCGATGCGAATAGGTAATTGCTAAGATGGTCAGTCAACACTCTATTAATTTCCTCTGGCATACGTCTATCGAAACTTCTTAGCCCAGACTCTACATGAGCGATTTGTATTCCTGACTTTATAGCAGAAAGAGCACCTGCAAAGGTAGAGTTTGTATCTCCATATACCAGAACAAGATCAAAATCATTATGCTTTAGGAAAATCTTCTCAAGCTTCTTAACCATCTCTCCAATTTGAAATCCAGGTGTCGCAGAACCTACATTCAGATCAAAATTAGGTTTCGGTAAATCAAACTCCTTGAAGAATATTTCAGATAATTTATAATCATAGTGTTGACCAGTATGGATTATGATATGATGATCAGAAAAAGTACTGATGACTTTGTGTATTGGAGCTAGCTTAATAATATTTGGTCTAGCCCCAACTACAGATGCAATTTTCATAATTTGGAATAATAACAAGGATAAGGAAGTATAATTAATTAATTACTGCTAATTAGACAGTTTTCGCAATATTGGCAGGAACTGTAACTGTAGTGTTATTAATTCATTTTAATAAACACAGATGATGCAGTCTTTCTTTTTCTAACTAACTATTGTCACATATATTAATATCCGTAATAATTACCAAGGCTGTTTTATTGGGGATTTAAACAACTACAATAACAATAGGGATATGTGATAATGAGTAGTTGACTAACTATAAAATGTTATTTCCCTTCATTATAACAAATTCCCACTTTTTTGTGTTACATATTTACGCTGTGTATCCAAAATTAGAATGAATGATATGTTTTCAATTAAGCAGAATAGTCAACAAGAACAAAAAAATAATCGAAAATGAAAGTTATAGATGAATGAAGATGATTGATACAAATAAAGGTTAACCATATTTCATAACTACATGAGAAAACAAATACCTACTAAAGTACATAGAATTCAAGGGACACGATAAATCGATAATAACAACGTCACTACTTCAGAATGTTAACAGAGAAATACAATAAATTTTTAGAGTATAATAGCTTGTTCCGTAACTCTGCATACTGTGTGGAAATATTGAACTAATTATTACACAATACTCCTCTATCACGTGTATATAAATGAAAACTAATCAGCATAGATAATAAAAACAGCGATAAGCTATCGTAACTTTTTAATGACTTCACACATATGAATATAACAGTATTGAATAAGAAAATGGCTGAAGATTCTTCTGCTATGGAAAATCTGTAACAATGATAATACAAATGGAGGAAATAATATATTGCTAATGACGACTAACAGCCAGAGTTGAAAGGATCTATGGTAAAGAACTCATAAATGAGTATAATATTATCTTTAGTGTTAGTTGGTAGGTAGGTAAACTTGAGGATCTTGCATTTGTCACATGAAGGCTTACCAGATTGGAGAATAGAGAAATCAGCAATTAGCGCCTCAAAACTCGGTCACGAGGTCGTATTCGCAGGAAGAAAGAATTCAATTAGTTACAACAGAAATACATTTCTTAAGATATACGAGGTTAATTGGACAGCAAAAGCTAGGCTAGGAATTCCCTTCTATTGGCGTACCGTTAAAAAACAGATTGAAAAAATCATAAAAGATGTAAAACCAGACATAATACATGCACATAATATTTTTTCTGCAAAAATGATATCTGAGTTTGGGTTTCCTTTTGTATATGACGATCATGAATATTGGTCTAGATCTTCAAGGTTATTAATCGAGATGGCAGAAAGATTAACCTTAAGAAGGACAAAAGGGGATATTGCTAAGTATATTGCAATTGATTTACCCACACATTTAAGAAGGATATCTATAAATAAATATTCCATACGTTTATGGACAAACTGGGAGAAAGAACTGGTTTCATCTACTCCTACAATTACAATATCAAATAGAATTGCTGAAGAATTAAGACTTATAGGTAATAGCAACAATACTGATAGAGTATTTGTCGTTCCAAATTTTCCCATGAAGTTGGAAGTTCAAGCCTTAGAAAAGCCATACTTTCATACTACATTATCATCTGCCTATGCAGGAGGAGATGGACATAATAAAGAAAAATATCCAAATCGAAATATGGACGGCCTTACTGATATATTTACTAGTTATGACATTGGACATCTGACGATTATTGGTTGGGAAGGAGAATCAGCCGGGAAGGTAAGGTACACTGGTTTTGTATCTAGGCAAGCCATGTATAATGAAATGTCTAAACACTCGATTGGGTTAATACCTTGGAAAAAACATTGGTCACACGTATTTACAAGCCCTAACAAACCTTATGAATATGCACATGCAGGTCTTTTTGTTATGTGTACATCTTGCCTAAAGCCTGTATCGGAAACCTTGAAGGAAAATTGTATTACTTTCGAAAATTACAACGATCTAGTATCACAATTAGAGTATTTCAAAGAAAATTTGGATGAACTCTATAATAAGAGATTAAAGATATTTGAATTTGCTCGGAATAGTCTGATTTGGGAAAACTATGAGAAGAATATCTTTCGTGCTTATCAGTTGTGCTAGTAAAAAATCCTGCTATTAAAATCAAGCATATAGGTACAAACTTTCTACAGGCTCATAGAGCATCATCTACTTAATATCAATTGAAGTAACCTTTTTAATATGAATCAAGAATCACTTTTGATTTTTGTTGATAACCATTTGCTTTTTCATTTTTGCTTTAGCCTTTGATTCAGATTAAATCAGTCAAAGAACATTATATGATGGTTTAATAACTTTAATTAGTTAGCCATTATCTAACTTTAGTGATTGGGTAATTATTATGCTATTGTCACTTGCAGAAATTCTGAGGATAATATAATAGCTGCTCTAAATTCACTTAAAGACCAAAAATTAAAACCAGAATATGTTATTGTAGTGAATGATGGATCAACGGACAGGACAACTGAGATTCTAAGTGACATTCAGAAAAATTGGAATCGACTTTATGTGATCACACATCCCGATTGGGGATATGATATTAAGAGAGTAGCTAAAAACTGGAATGAGGCAATTAAATTAACCAAGGAGAAGAGACTACAAAAAGTCGATTATCATCTAATAGCTACTGATGATAGCGTATATTCAGATGATTATGCTGAAAAGATAATCGCATATATGGATTCAAATCCTAATGTAGCTATAGTTTCGGGCAATTATACTAAATACAAACCCATGATGCCACATGGAGCAGGAAGATTTATCAGAAATTCATTCTTTGAAAACACGTCCTGGCGTGGATATTACCCTGAAAAGATGGGTTATGAATCTGCTATATTGTATGAAGCTAGCTATCTCAGTTATGTCTATAGCGTTTTGAATGATGCTAGATTTGAGCATACAAAACCTTTAGGCGGAACTCACAAATTCATAGAATTTGGAGCTAGTATGCAGACACTTGGATATCACCCGTTATTTGTCCTTGCAAGGTTCTTAAAATATTTTATAACAGGTAGTGTAACAGGCAGGGTTGGAGCTTTGTATATGCTATACTATTACTTAACATATAGACCTAAACTAGATGGTTACGACAGTATGTATAGTGAAAAAATTAGAAAATATGTCAGAAAAAGTCAGGTTGATAGGTTGAAAAAGATATTCTTTGCGTTCAAGTATATCTGAACAGTTTTATTTTATTCCCAAAAGTAATTCATCAATTCTTACTTCAATTTTGTGCCTATGGAAATAGATATGTGAAATTAGAAAGTTCATGCAATACATCACACAAAACAGAAATAGAAGAGAAAAATACAGGGCAGTGTTGTTAGTTAAAGGGTGTTATTCTGTGAAGATGGGATTACTTAGAAATGCTACAGTAGTGATGATGCAATTACGTTTGTATCCTCATAACAACAAGAAGAAAAAGCTAAAATTGAGGGTTCTATAGTAGAAGAAGATCAAGACAACAGCACTAGTAGCTTTAGTTGCGTTTCTATAGATAGTAACTTATCAGATTTTCCTTCTGTTTGTAGTCTTTACCCCTTTTTGTTTGATCATAATACGCCTTCCTTATTGTTCAATACGCAGAAATGCAGATAATCCTTTGGAATTAGTACAACGATCTTTAGTTTGCTTATATGTGGATATGGCTTAAGATCTCATATTCTCTATACCACAAATGACCTCTTTTTTCATTATGTAATGGATATGTCAAATAAGCAGAGCTTTTCCCACGAGCACGCTTATCACGCAAATATTCTATTTGATTGACTTGGACATATTTTAAATATTGCTCTGCAATTATTACAATAGAGCTCAGAGTGTGCTACCAAGAAAGGTTTGTGAGTATGATAAATAATAAGTAAAAGTAATTTCCCGAGTAATCGAAAAATTAATAGGCCTTTAGGGTCCCAACATTTGTAGGGATCTCCCCATCCTCTGACCTCCATACTATGATCATATGGCTAACAAAATGCCTGTAGCATATATCATCATGAATATACTTTTACTCTAGCTCTGCTTTCACTCGTTTGATCAAATATTCTATTGTAACTGGCTTTTGCATAAAACACCCTATGTTCAAAGACGGATGTATCTCTCTTATTGCTTCATGATTTACTTCTCCAGCTGACATAAAGCAGACCTTTACATTCAGATCTAATTTTGATATCTTCTCGTATAATTCAAAGCCATTCATAGATGGTAAGTTAATATCGATTAGTAATAAATCGTAAAAGTTTGGCTTGAACTCCAACAGTGCAGCTAAAGGGTCATTGTATGTGTATACTTCAAATTCTCTAGTGTTATTACAACTCTCCAAAGCTGCTTTGAATGTTAGAGTAGTGTCGTAATGATCATCTATTATAAGAATCCTTTTAAATGATGGTGTTTGTTTGGTAGTAGCGATCTTTATTTTTTGATTTTGTAAATCAGAATTATCATTAGTAGTAGTGACTGAATAGTGAGGGGTATCATATGAGTTATTACTACTATTATTGTTTATTATGATATAGCATCATCTTACCGGCATTTATAATAGCATACAAGCCCCATGCACCACAATATCTTAGTAAGCATCGTTCTTAAACTTTCCATTTGAATTCATAATACTTGCATTCCTTCAACATTATTAGTGTACTAGTATAATAATTTCGTTCATCATAGTATTTTATGCTGTTATTCAAATCACTACAAAGAAATAGAACAAGAAAATCTTATACTTATCAAACTGTGTTTGTGGCATAATCTCACCAATTTTATCATAACCTATGAAATGTCATACATATACTCCATTCTGAGCATATATACTCCATTCTATTTCAGTAGGCCAATTTGCTTGTAGAAACAAGGCTTTATTGACTTGTCATGTATCTTGCAGGCAGTAAAGTGCCATGCTGACTCCAATGCAAAGAATACTGCTGCAAAGCTAAGACCTATGTATGCTATATTTTCTAACATGTATTCTCTAATAAGTTTGGAAGATATAAGTCTTTTGAGAAAAATACTGAACAAATATCAAATATATAGTGTAATTAGTTAATATTTGACAAGTATAACCTCAAAAAAGGAAGGATTACCATCTATGTGTAAGAAAGTCAAAGGTCATTATATCTGAGCAACAAGAGCCTTTTCACCAACGCATATACTCTTGCTGCCATTTACATCTGCCATACCCATTCGAAGTACTACTTTCAGATAGGTAATAATCGTGTTCTGATATTCTTACGTATGAATAATAGTATCTTGAATGTTTATAATAATAATCAATTAAAGACATTCAGAGAATACAACATATATGGGATATGCAATGCTAAAATAAGCAAATACGGATGGACAAAAGTAAAACTCAAAGGTACATACATCATTTAAAAAAGAAAAGACACCAAGACGATAGTTTAATGGTTATGATAAAACCCCCTGTGTAGAATCTACTGTATTTGCACCGTTAAATCGTAAAGATATTATCGAGACAAAATAAGGGTACTACAGCTTTATGTTCACCTTTACACAACTTTACGTTAAATCGTCCGTAAAGTTGTGACTAACCGAACGGTTGGAAAAGGGTAACCAGACCTGTTGTCCTAGTTACCCATACAAGCCTTATATACCACAGCAGTATAGACAATCCTTAAGCAGATCATAGCTGAAGACTCTAGTCCACCAAATAATAACACTAGTGATATACGTAAAGAAACTCTGATTACATGTCGAAGGTACGCATTTATTACCATGTTCAAAGACCTAGTGCAGCAAACACATCAGGCACATCTAATAAGAGCACCCAAACTAATACATCAAGTTCTCGCTGTCATATTTGCAGGGATGCGGCTCTAAAAGGCTGCACATGCAAGTTCACAGCAACAGCAAATAGCAAAACACTCATTCAACACGTTTAGGTCAGCAGATAATCAAGATTGTACTTAACCTGGTCTGCCTTACATCAACCTCTTTTGGCTCTTCTTGCTGCAGTTAATCCTTCCTCGATAATACCTAGTGACACGTAACATTGCTGTAACATATTTAAATTTATGTAAGAAAAAGATATATATAGTCGTAATTATTACATATTGTTAGGTGATTGAGATAAATGAGCTTTGATAATATCATAGGGTCAGAAGACTGGCTTAGGAAATTCTTTTCTAGTAGTGGATTACCAGCAATGATAGGTGGAAGTGGAACAAGAAGAAGAAGAATAGATGACTGGTTTGGTAATACATTTGCAGGATTTGATCAAATGAGAAGACAGATGGAAAAAATGTTTGAAGAGCAGCTTGAAGGTATGCAAACAAAGGCGCCAAAGGAATTAGTAAGAGAATATGAAACACCTGAAGGTGGTAAAGTAAGGGAGATAGGACCTATTGTTTATGGTTATTCT
>JAFAQB010000378.1 GCA_019246625.1 Nitrososphaeraceae archaeon | reverse complement strand
TGAATTTTCTAATACTTTTCCCTTCTCGTTCATCACAGCTATCTGCTGCAGATAGTTCTTGTGCAAATCCATTCCCACAAACATGGATATATTATCGTCTAGCTTAGATTTGGGTAGACTGGTCACTTATAGTTAGGTTCTTAATGTCCCTGATACGAGTGAATGAGTTGTGCCGATACAGAATCAGCTAAGATTGGAGCATGTCACGTCATTTGCTGATGCTATTTTTGCATTCTCTATAACTTTTATGGCTATTTCAATTAGTATACCAAGCTTAGCAGAAAACCTTACCCAGACGCAAGTTATTCACAAACTGTTACAATCAATCCCTGAATTTGTGGTCTATGTAATAAGCTTCTTTGTGATAGGGGTTTACTGGATTGCATATCATCAAATCTTCAATCATATAGTAAGTTCTGATTCGGTTGTGACATGGTTAACACTCTTATTCTTATTTTTCATAACACTTATCCCACTTGCTACTAATATGCAAATAGGTTTTGGCTATCGTATTTTATTTATACTATATGCACTAGTTTTAACTATAGCAGGTGGATTGCTAACAATAACTTGGCTGCATGCTACAAAGAATAAATTGATAGATAAGGATCTGACCCAAAGAGAAATACATAGTATTTTACTAGGAGCAATTATTCCTACCATCGTATACTTCTTATCTATTTTGGTTTCCTTTATTGACTTGAAAGCTGCATATTACTTTTGGATAGTAATAATACCTGCGAAGGTAATATTGCGTAAGAGATATCCTTCTTAATTTTCTACTATATGTCAAACAATGAGAGCACAAAACCCAACCAAGAAAAATAATGGTTAAGTCTGGATACAAAATACTTTCAACATGTGACAGATTGGAAATGACCATGTCACACGGTGAAAATAAATTGACCCTCAGAGACAAAATACAGCATGCCGCAGCTGTACATCGTTCAGAAGATGAGTTAGAGAATATTAGATATACACACAAGCCAATAGTAGAGGCGGAGAAGGCAAGTAAGGATTCTGGCTCTTCAGATAGGAGGCTAGAAGTATAACTTGGATAGCAGCAGTAGCAGTAATGGTACCGAAAACAAAATAGCTGTGAATTTAGACTGTTTTAGCCACATGTTGGCCAGAAATATACAAAGGATCTAAAGGAAGAGCTGGAGCGACAAGAATATTCGAAAAAACTTTTGTTGAAGCTGTAGAGGAAAAACTAGACGCTCACTGTTATAATGAGCAAGTAATGGGAAGGAGGATGAATTCAAGGTAATGGTAACTTGGAGCGACATTACCTCAATGCATACATTTGACGGTGGGTTAGGGTTGGTAAAAATTGAGAACCATCTTGGAAACATGTTTGCCAAAACAGAGATAAATCAACAACGTCAACTGCATTTGTTGTTGTTTAGTCATAATCGCTGCATCAAGTTTGACGAAAAAGATTATTCTTAGCTGACTTGCTGTTTAAATAAATTTATTGTTTATCAACATGTCAATATCCTAGCATAGGCCTATTAATTCATCTTCTTTAACTCTTGTATTTTATCAGCAACTAGATCAAATCCTTGTTGCCAGAACTCATCCTTTGAGATGTCAATCCCCGACTCCTTAAGCAAGTATTCGGGCTTTTGCGAACCTCCTGCCGACAATATATTAAGATATTTTGGAATAAATGACTTTCCTTCTGACTTGTACTGCTGGTATAACGAGACAACCAATAGATTTCCAAATGAATATGCATAGCAATAGAATGGAGTATGATAAAAATGCGGTATGTAAAGCCATTCCCATTGAAAATCCTCAGTAACATTTACTGAATCTCCAAACTGTTCTTTCAGATTGTTCAGATATAACTCTGAGAGCATATCTATCGTAGCATTCCGTTCGGCCACAACTCTATGTGCATCAATTTCAAAGAGAGTAAAGTATGCTTGTCGCATTATAGTTGCATACAGGTCATCTATTTGTTGCGCAAGTAATATCCTTCGTTCCACCCTAGTTAACCTTTCAGACAGCTTATCATTGAGAAGCATTTCTGCAAATACTGATGCAGTCTCAGCTAATGGGAGGGGAGCATGCCACACAGTCAGTGGCTTATCAGATGCTGTCATACTATGAATTGCATGTCCAAATTCATGGGCAATAGTAGAGACATCTCTAGATTTACCATCAAAATTCAATAACACATATGGAGTGATTTTTGGCGATATCGAAGAACAGAAAGCACCGCCTAGCTTACTCTTTCTTATTTCCGAATCTATATGCTGCTCATTAAAAATTTTCTCAGCTAATTCTCTGAATTTCGGATCGAAGTCTTCAAACGTTTGTAGTACCGTATCAACTGCTTCGCCATAGGTAAACCTTTTCTGATGAGATGCCTTTATTGTTAAAGGAGCATATAGATGGTATCTCTGCAATTTCTTCACACCAAGCATCTTTGCCTTTTGTTTAAAATATTCTTGGAAAACTGTCGAATTACGTTTACATACACCGAGAAGAGTATCCACAGTTGTATCGTCTAAGTTATTCTGTGTATTTGTGACTGAAATTGGTGATTTAAAGCCACGCATATTCAAGCATTCATCGCGCCATTCAATTACACGGTTCTGATAAATTTCACCTAATACACCACTATTTTTCTTGTAAACTTCCAAAAGAGATTTGTATGCCGCCTCTCTTTCCCCCGTCTTTATACTACGTGTAAGAGTGAGCAGTTTTTCCACATTATTGAATGTCTTTGTGATTGACTTTCTGCCTCTTTTAAGTTTCAAGACAAATTCAAAACCACTAGTCAATCTATCATAGATCTTGATAAGAGCACCAGTCCCTGTAACTTCGAGGGTATTAATTATCCTCTCTTCAGGTTCTGTTAATGTATACTTCGCAAGTAGCCGTAGATGTTTAAGATGTTCTCGGTAGACAGGAGATAATGACTCTATCAAACGTTGTGCATTTTCTTCATCAAGTTCTTTTTTGAACCATAAATCAAAGAAGAGAAGTCTGTTGGCAATATCGGATCCGAATGTTGCCATTCTTATTTCAAGTGCAGCCCGTTCATTTGAAGACGTATCAGCTGCATAGCTCAAATGGGCATAACCACTAGCTATACTGACCTTTTCTGATATTTCTTCAATAGAGTGAAGAAAATTTTCGAATTCTACTGCTGAAATACTGTTATTAAGTTCTCCTCGCCTGCTTTCAAGTTGCCCTACCTTGGTTGTAATGGATTCCAGAAAATCTTGAAATTCTTTTCCAGTCGGATCCTTAACAAGGTCTTCTAATTTCCAAGATCCAATTTTGGGCATCGACAAGAGAGCCATAGAACACGTAAAGGAGAAATAATGGCTTATTAGTGTATGTCCTAGTAATTGGGCAGAAGCATCGACTGTTTTTTCCCTACCACTCAGAAATAATAAGTTGAGGGTAACTATGGCTACTATCGCACTCACTAGCGATATTTTACCAAATCAAAGACGGATTAAGGTTGATGGAGCGCCATAACATAGTCTTTACAAATCTTGCTTTAGTCAATATTTTCTAGGTGGAGTTAAACTGATTTCTGACAATTATATTTATCATTTGCAACAACGTTCTACCATTATGGCTACTACAGTAAGCGCTACAAACGATATCAAGGCAGATGTAAGAGAGTTGGCACATATTGCTATAGAGGATAAGGCTTCTAAGGATAACATTGGAAGGTACGCTGATTTCTATAAAATAGAACATAAGGACTTACTTGAAAAACAGTTGAAACATGACCTTGTAGTATCAGATATCACCGGCATTAATCAAGTATCAAAAAGATTTGCAGATAAATTGCTCTTTGTTCTCTCAAAATATCAACATGACGGAGAACGCAATTTGATATTCAAGTGTATATATATGATGGTAGATCAAGCCAGAAATCATGCACGGATATCATCATAACCATACGATAAAGTTTACTGCGCTTAATGCCAATATGCTGGTGAGACTATGTTGTCTTAAACTACTTTAATTCTTATGATACTGAAAGATGATGGTTCTGGAATAGGTGGAGTTAAATCTCTCCAAAACAACTAGTTCATTGTCTTTTATACCTCCTGTAAAGGGTTCTACGCATAACGAGAAACATCTATTCCAAGTACTAGTTCTGTTGGAGGACCCAGTATTGTAGTTCAATATTTATGGCATTTATTAGGTGCTATATAATATTGAGAAATCCCCCTGCTATGTTTGGTCAGAGTTTACAGTATTTTTGTTCGGAATGCGGTAATGAACTTCTCAATAGAAAAGTTATTGACATTTACGGTTGTCAGAGCTCGCAAGAATGTCTAAAATGTGGTTATACATTGCTCTTTGGCATCAATCATTCGTGGTTAAGAAAGAGACATCAAAATATAAAGACTACCACCTCGGCAAATGAATCCAAATAGATACAAAAATGAGTGGGCAGTATTGTATCTAAGCAAACAACCACCAATGATTCAGCAGTAGCAAAAAACAATATTCAGGTTAAGACGTTCTGATACGTTTCTATGTCATAACTGCAAAAAAGACAAGAGACAAGTGGTTCATGCAAACACATGGTTGTAGTGGGAAAAAGAAGAAAAGAGTTTTGGAAATTAATAGAGAACATTTGAGGGAATTCCTATAGTGTTACAGTATCTACTCCATCAGAATCTCATCAAAATAGGTCAATTGTCAAACAACCTAATATCTGAGCAACATTAATAGCTGCTGTTACAAATCTCTATCCGCTGTCAAATGTCACATAAAATAGATTAACTAACGCCACTAAAACATGGTACATTCGTATTATTATTGTTATCTTTTGTAGTCGCAATACATACATACATATTTTGTACAATTTAATTTTTGGATTTTAGTCGGGTTGTAAGGAATTGCTGTGATTGTATTAGAAATGTATTAGAAAAATCGATGTTAACGGATTGTTAACATCGTGTTAACGGATTGTTAACATACCCACATACTCCAAGATCTAGTTTGAATAAAACTATTATAGGATTGAAAGATGGTTTTTACGAAATTGAATCTTAAAAGGGTTTGGGTTTGAATAGAATTATTATAAGATTGAAAGTCAGGTGAATATTCTTCTATCGTATAGCGATAAACAGTTTGAATAGAACTATTATATGATCGAAAGGTGTATTCTTTGATATCTTTACTATTGAAAAACCCAAATTTGTTACAGAGAGGCTACATTATACCTTAGATTATTCTGATAAACTACAACAGCATTCTC
>JAFAQB010000377.1 GCA_019246625.1 Nitrososphaeraceae archaeon | reverse complement strand
CAGAATGCTTTCTGTCAGGAGTGATGTAGTCAGTCATAAAGTTACTGAAATGTATTTCCAAGGTTGCAAATAAAAAGCTAATATTGCTGCAAAGACATTATCCTCTCTCTCCTAGTAGTGATCCATTCTTTTTAAAGACCCGATTTCTTACTAAATGCTATTCCCCTAATGGTATGTCGTAACATATGCGAAAGGTTAGGATGTAAACCTAGCTTTGATTATAATCAGTATATTGATGGCAAGAAATATTGTAGAAGGTGTGAGACCTATTTTTACCATAATGGTTTATTCTGTCCTTGCTGTGGAATGCAGCTAAGAAGAACACCATCTACCAAGAGTGGCAAATAAAGAAATGCTTTCATATACTAACACGCACTAACTCCCTATTTCCATGTCTTACTATGAGTACCAGTAACTATTAAGTACGGTACCATAATAAAGGATGTTAACACTTTAGATATTCTGCCCTAGTGGATTCATGTGATGCTCCTCTCCCTGTTAGAGTACCAGTATAATCACCTGTAACTTCTATAACAAAGTCAAAATCTTGTAGTTTTTTGAGAGCTTCAAGCGTTAATCTCATGTTTGTTACATAATGAGTACCATTATCATATACTGCAGGAACAAACCCAGTAGTATTCCATATATGATCTTTGCACCAATCTGAATCTGTACCTTGCTTTGTAAACACTTCAACCATGTAAAATGGTGCACGTTCAGACTTTTCTAGCTCACGTACCAACAGATCATGAAGTAGAACTGGGTCTATTTTTGGGAGGTATGTTTGGTACAACGTCTCCAGGCCTCTAAAGACATTTCTTATTTCTTGTAATCCAGACCTTTGTTCTTTAAGGTTCGACTCCATACTAACTCTATATTGTCAAAGCCTTGAATATAGGGTTGAGTAAAAGGGTCTTTGAAGTTTTAAATACAGTTATGATTTGTAATAAAATGTGCTTCCTAATGTAATAATATTAAATTTGCAGATATTCATTCTATGATATTTGGAGATTTAGCCTATTTGGCTATGGGATTTGCAACCACATTTCTAATACTAGAAACAGTATGACACTTTACAGCGTGCAAGGTAAAGGACAAGACGATAAAGCCGTGTTTGTATAAACAAATTGGTTTACTTTCTTGAGCGCATAAGAGGGAGGAAAAGTAGAAAATATGTCTACTAATGTGCCAGGTTGCATCCCAACCAAAATGAGGCTTGCTGTCACAACGGTTGGATATCCGAACACCCCCTATGATCCATTGTTTATTATACCTACACAGTCTGAAGAATAACTAGCGGCATATTGATGTCTTGTAGGAAAATTTAGTGGTTTAGTTTCTGTAACAGCATAATTTCCTGCAGCCAATGAAACATCGGTACCTGATTCTGATCCTGGAAAGTCTGTAGATATGTCATGATATGTTCATGTAGTAAATGTCATCAGCATTATGGCTTCTCAATACCTCTCTTAGTCAGCAAAGACCTTATTGACTGCATTAGCTCTTCATGCGTCTGTATGTCTTTCTTTCTCATGTAATAGTAGAGTTCCTCCATGGCTGCATGATAGTCAACTCCTAAATTTTGAGCGATATTGAGAGCGATATTAGATAAGATCAGCCTTCTTATCACTATCTCTGTTCCATATACAGACGCGTCACTAGTCAACTCGCTGAGTGTATTCTTGAAATTAGAATCGATGTACCTGTCTTTGGCCTCTCTTGTCTTGATTGCGAATACATCACCCATCATACGCGCTTTCATATGTATCTCCTCTACCATTGAAATGAACTCATCGTTGAGAGGCCTGTTGTAGAGTAGGACTTCTGAAAGTAAGTCGGCCGCATCCTGCTCGCTCACATGCATGAGCTCTTTGACTTTGAATAATACATGACAAGCAGCGCAGCCATTACCCTTTATGATAGAAGGATTGTCGCTTACAACAGATATTTCGTTTTTTATTATCTGTTCCGCTTCTATCCGAGACTTCTCGTCTAACTTGACCAATTACAACAAAGACATCATCGTAATGCTAAAAAGTCTTACATTAATGTATTGGCACTGCTTCTGGTAAAAGACAAAAGATGTCTGTAATAATTTAGAATTCTGGATCTGCTCAGAATTAAATCTGAAAGTATCTAAAATGATAGCTGGGGGGATCAATCTACTATTTCCTTTCATCTTTAAAGGCGTCAAATATGTCGTTATATGATGTTGCTTCCCTATCTAATACACAGTCATTATCAACAGCAGTCCTAAGTGAAGTAATTAGCTTGCCAAACTTGTCTGGATTAATAGCTATCGTCATATATATCCGACAAGGACAAGAAGTAGACGTATATATGCAGCAAACTAGAATCCCAACAATATCCATACGTGCTAACATATGGATCACTATACCAATAGTTGCCTTAATAGTGGCAATTCTGACTGCTAATTTTCTTCTCCTCAATTATGTGCATGTATTTACTTCTATGCTTTGGACTGGGACTGATATTTTCATGGCTTTTCTACTTGGGCCCATTTTAAGAAATGTTAGCCTTTCTACACGTAAAGAAGTTATTTTTTGGCTTATGCCAAAAATGATCTTTTACATGCCAACAGTTGCGGCTGTGACAACAACTGCAGGCTACTATCTTGCTTCTAGGCTAGGTTTAATCACTCTGCAGCCCCCTACAGTATATTGGATATTTGCAGTCTTGATTATTGTAGCTGCAATGCTGATACAAGGCCTAGGTATATTGCTGCCTACTAACCTTCGAGTCTACTTTGAGTTGAGAAGGAATGAACCGGACATGTCAAAGATCCAGAAGTTGATGAAAAGATATGTTAAAGTAGTTGCTATGCAGGCAATATCCCAATTTATTATCATTTTCATTATGGCAGAGTTTGCTACTGGATTCTCAGTTCGATTATAACCAAATGGAATTTTAGCGCTTGATCTCATTATAGAATTGGATGGAGTGCCAACTGGATCACCACCAACGTGGACTTTTGGAGGTAGCAATCTCATTCCTGAAGATCTTGTCAAGGCAGATGGTAGACAAGACAATGGTTGCAGCTGTAGTGAAAGCAGATGTGAAATAAGAATGAAGATGTATTGTTTGTAGCCTAGATAGTTGTGACTCTATATGTCTAGACTAGACTAGTATCTTTTTACACTTTTATCTCTAACTCACTTTGAGTCCATAACGTTTCAAATATTGAAATATAAGCTAATATGGTTGATTCGCTATTAGAAAAGGTAGCCAATGATATTTTTTCATTTGAATTATTATTGTCTTTAGTATGGGCTTTTGGTTCCTCTTCTACCAAGGATAATTTTGAATCCACAACCAAAAATGAGACTTTATTTTGTAAACGTTGCTGTTGCTGTTGCTGAGTGCTATCAACTAAATGAATTTCAAATCTTCCTTCTTGTTTTCCTACTCTTACTAATCCTCTTCTACCTTCTTGTCGTCTTTCTACATCCTGCCTTCCCTTGGTTATATTTTTTCGTTGTATTGCAATTAATTTTTCTATTTGTTTGTATATATTCTTAGAGGCAAGAATTCTAATTCTTATTCCATTTTGAGTTACTGCCTTTTCCAATAACTGTATTATTTTTTGTATACGTTCTTGTTCCTTTCCTTCTAAAAATGTATCGCCGATAGTAGTATTAGGAAATAACAACATCAGGATTTCTTGCTTGGCTGAATTTACGAGGTCAAAGACAAGTCTTTGTATTTGATGAGGATCTCTTGATGTTTCAGTAAATGTTGGCTTTACACCTTCTTCAATTTCCCTTATCTTTTCTTGAGCTGGAATTGCATTATTCCAAAGAGTGTCAAATAGGAAGCATTGTGCTTGTACAAGTGCTTTAGCATTTGTGATTATTGCATGTGACAATGGTTGGTTCTCATGTGATGCTGAATGAAGCAGACACACTTTTCTATCAACTATACCAAAATTGCTTTTAACTCCTGGCAGATGTCTTACTTCACTATGTTCCATCAGTTTTTTTACATAATAAATATTATTGGGAGTAACTTCTGTGATGGCTCTTAATCTTACACCTTTCTTCTTTAGTTGAACATGAAAATTGTATATTGCGTCATATTCAATATGCATAGCTACTTCACTATGATCAATACACCCATCAAGTTTGTCTTTTATCCATGAATAGGCTTCCACCACTCTTCTTTGGATATTATCATTACCATACAGTACTTCTGTTGTTTCAGGAGGAAGAGAGGAAGAAGGAGGAGCCTCACTCAAGGGAAATTGTCCATATATCTATGACACTTGTAGGCAGGCAAGAGATCCATTGTTGTTCGCAGCAGAATACCAAGTACGACGACAACAATGAATATCTTCACGCGCTTGTAGAGGTAGCAAGCTCGTTCCTGAAGATCTTGTTATACCGGATGATAGATAAGACAATGGTTGCGGCAGTAGTGAGAGGAGAGTGAAGCCCTTGTTTTCAGTCAAGCAAAATATTATTATGTAGTAATATACCGTAATTATTAAGTACCGTACCATAATAAAGGAACAATTATGGGTCATGGAATAATGTGCGATAACAAAAAATGCAAACATAGGCTAGGCCAGCATCATTTTACTAAAAGAAAACAATTCTTAGAATGTATAGAATGTAGTTGTAAAGAATATGAGTAATAACTGATAATATTGTTGCAATGTTGTATATAGAGCTTATAACCGCTGGTAACCAAGGTTTCTCGGAGATAGACACGCACGTTGCCAAACCATAAGTGGTGGTGTATCTCTGTCCTGATTATCCCAGAGAGTGTTTCAAATGTCAGCTGCCATGTTATATTTTGCTTGGGCATGGATTATAGTCGAATAGGTTCTTGAATTTCCCTGAGTGAGAGATTCTTCAAAGCCCTGACAATATCAATAATACTAGAACTAGACAATAGTATGATATTGTGATGGTGTTTTCTTGAAATACATATTATCTATGTGTGGTCTGGGCATGGTTGATTATTTCATCACAAAATAAGCAAAGGTAGAGGAGATTCATGTGGTTACGTATTTAATAAGTACATTACTCCTTAAAACCAAAGATGCAGATGGAAAAAAAGTCGATCGTTAAGCGAAAGAGTCGAGATGTAGAATTAATCAGAATCGGTAGAGGATATTCACTAAGTGAACTAAAAGAAGCAGGACTCGCTAATATTGCTATAGCAAGAGCTCGTGGAATACCTATAGACATATTAAGGAAGACAACCCACGCAGAAAATGTTGAACAGCTAAAACCAATTGTAAACCAAGTTTTAGACTCAAGAACAAAATCAGAGAAATCATCAAGAAAAGCAAAAGATAAAGAAAAGTCCAAGAGCTAAAATAGTTTTTCAATAGGCATTGTATAACTTTTGCAGTGGCAATCGAATTAGGTCTTAGAGAAAAGCAAGTAGACAAATTCTTCAGAGAATTTTGGAAATTAAAGCGGCAGCATAGGTTATATGAACTCTATCAACAAATAGAACCCAACCTTCCAAGCTTTTTGAAACTGCACAAGACATTGAAGGAAAGAGGTATGAACCCTAATATTGTAGATGGGTTTGCAGATGCTATATAGATGGGTAGTGTTGTCCAGTAAATCTGGACCAGTATTCGTAATACTGCGTCTCGAACAAGCAGTTTGTCCTGCGGCATAGCCTCTTTCATATATATTCACTTGTATTTCATATCATGTCCCTCAATTTTGCAATATCCTCGTCTGTTCGATTTCCCTGAATTTCGATTTTTGCAAGCTCCGCTTCGATCTGATTAAATTCATTATCGGTCAACTCTA
>JAFAQB010000103.1 GCA_019246625.1 Nitrososphaeraceae archaeon | reverse complement strand
ATTAATAGATATCAAGCTAGGCTAATTGTTCAGCAAATGCTTCTTTAGTAACATGATCTTCATCTTCTACCTTTCTAGCTAATTTTCTATTCTGTATCTGCGTATACCAGTTCATATCCTGACTCTTGGACAATATCTTTTGTTTTTATCAATATATCCCTAGACATTTTGTTGATTTCCTGGAATCATATATACTATACTCGGCTTAAAGATAAGAGAGTTAATTGTTGACAAGGCAGTTGCAATAAGACTACTGGCTATAATCGCAGCGATTATTTGAGGTAGCGATTCCCTCCAATCAACCATTATTACATAATTTGATTTTAGAGAAACTTATTTGTATTTTAATAATTATCAAAGCTTAGTTTTAACTGATTATTATTATTATTATTATTATTATTATGAGTTGTCTAACAAACGCTCCTTTTCTATCTGTAATGTGACCTTACAGGCATGTATGAAAGCCGTTATTTAGCAACTGCACTTAGATAAAATGTCTCTCCATACATCAGACGATGTATTTGTTAAGAAAATAATGCAAAAAGATAAAGAACTTCGGCAGAGGATGGAGGCAGCCCAAGGTGAATCAGAAGAGATGTACAAGCTATTCAAGGAGACACTTGATAATTATACTGCAGCAGAGATTATGCCTATCAAACCTCTTACTAGAGTTCTAGTAGTATGAAAAGTGACGTTTTACTTGAGCTCCAACTTTTTAAAATAAGGAAGGACTTTGATGAACAGATAAGTCAATTATTACCAAAATCGATGACATAGAAAACGATATAAAAACTATAAAAGACAAACTAGACATCAACCAGAAATAGTTGGTTTTTTTCTTTCCATGGATCCCAATAGTTTACCAAGCCAATATTGCCTTATTTCTAACAACTGTTCTAGAATGTTATCATCATTTGATATGGTTTTTTGACAAGCCTTCTTTCTATCATTCATACCTACTGGTAACTAACTTCTAGTAGTTGAGAACTAATCAAGTATGTCTCGACTGTTTACAGCAACAGGAAAAATGATGATGTCCCTATAAGTTTACAGAACCTGAGATAACAATCTCTATAACATACTAGGTGATCGAATATGTATGTCAAAAGACTCTCAAAATATACCACAAGATGCAACAAAACTAAAGAAGCTAGCAAAAGTCACAGCTAGATATATGGAAATGGAAGAATTCAAAGATTCAGATCATCATACAGGATATTTCTGCTATAATTGTATATATTTTATGAAGCCAAATCATTGTGCTATAGTAACAGATGAAGGGCCAGATGTATATGGTCAAAGCTCTGATGAAATAGCACCACATGGAATATGTGCTTTATGGGAACCGAATAAAGAAGAGATGCGCTAAACTTTCAGTTGTAAATAATTGCCGTTAATGGTTGCGCTATGATTATAACACCCACTACCATGGTGAATGTGCTCTATTTGTTAGATGCATGGAATGTGATCATCAAAAGGAACTGTAGTACAATAGAAAAGCGAGAGCACTAGGGAAGAACTGGGAGATATGACATGACAGCACGTAGGTCAATCCATACTCTTGAGCTTTCAGAGTATCGTAGACCAACAACCCGGCAAAATCGATGCCAATAATCTTATTAAATTAGCTTAATGTATCAGACAGTAATGGACTATAAGCGTATTTATGAAGATATCATGAATAGCGATCCCAAGATAAGACTGGTAACTATTTGCGATTCAAATGGTAAAATAATGCATTCAGTTCATAGAGAAGGAGTACAAAATTAGCTTTCATCAGAAGAAAGTAAAAAATCACTTGAACTAGCTGTAAACTCATGGAAAACACGTAGCACTCTTGCACCAAAGATAGGGAAAGGAAAATACGTATTGGCTGAATATGAAAAGATTAAACGTATTACAATGCCATTAGGTGATGAGCATCTTCTTTACATAACTATAGAACCAGAAGCTGATCATTTAAGGATAATGGAGAGAGCTAGGACACTAAAGTTATAGCAGTGTTTAGAGTATTCAAAATTAAGACTAATTAAAACTCTTATTTTAATCTAAAAACACCTAAAACGATAACGATAAGGCCTGACTCTAACTCTCTCTCAGCTAGAGTGGATCTATTATCGAAGCAATTAATGGTACAAAAATGCTTGCATCATATCATCCAGTGAATGCTATTCAAACAAGGTGGGTTATTCTCGATATACAACCTTATGAATCTAGTACTTTTGCTCATAAAATATAGGTGCCGACAATTGTTGTATATGCACTAGAATTTAGGAAAAATGCTCAAAATAAAAACATATTTATCAGCAGGAACCCAAGTAAAATGAAAACTATATACTATTTTTACATAGGAATGGGAGTTATTGCATTATTATTTATTACAGTTTATTTTATAAACAACCAGCTTGGTAAGACAGTTTCCAAGTTTAAATATCCTTATTTCTTATCTATAAAACCCATTACAATATCAGCAGACCAATCAGTAGAAATATTGGTCACATCTACAAACCAGGTACCGAAGAACGAAAATATTAAAGTTTTTGTTTTCAATCCCATTGGCGTTAACACTACGTACGATTTCACTTCAATTAATTACTATCAGAAGTTTATGTTTCCGAAAGAATTGAAAGGCAATGGTCTACTCCAGACAGGAAATTACTCTGTTATACTTACCTCAGGAAATAAGACTATATCTGCGGCAAGTTTCAACGTTGTTTACAATGCTTTCCTTGCTTCTTTTGGTAATTTTGCCTTTACATCAGGATTACCTTTAACGATCGGTCTGATTATTTCCATTGTTTCAACTGGATTTCAGTTTGCTTCGAGTAGAGAAGCAGAAGATAGGCGTGAACATATTTTTACACTTATCTATACCAATTCTTCTCACAATTTTTGCACTTATCTATCATGAACTTGCTCTCTTTACAAATATGTTCACCTTCTTTGTCTAGTTGTGATTCATCGTTAACAACGGCAGGAGAAGTCTTTGTGCGCATGAACATGAACTAGTGTCTATCGATACTGAAGGAATAATAAAAACAGATGAGGTTTTGATGAAAACGAGTAATACAACATTCAGAGTTAATTATATGACAGAAGCAGAAGATGATCAAAATGTTATATTATTATCAAAGAGATAGCGCTGCTAACGGATATCGTATATTGAGATAATATAGATACCAAAAAAAGACACTGCTATTAGTACTTAGCAGAGGAATCGTTATAGGGGTTATTCTTGATGGTAACGGAAAATAACACCATATCAGGGGCCCTTTGCTTCTCTTAATCCATACATGACGCTATTCCAAGATTGTATTTTCTGAAGCACCTTATCTAAGGGAGAGATAATGTAAATTTTTTCATAAGATTTATCCTATCGTGGTTGTCGACTCAATTGTCTTTCTATCTTCTCCAGAAGCTTTTGAAAGGCATCATCGCTTCCTAACTTACCTTTAATATTACGTAATATGTCAAGCGATCTCTGATGCTCTGGTCGTAAATTAAGTTTTTCTAGTATAGCATAAAGCTTGTATTACATTGATCATATTCATATCCGTCTTCGCTGAGAATAGCAACTGCTATTCTGTTCAAAGTATTCACATTCGCATGCCGATCTCCCACCTGCCTCTTTATCTCTAAGCTTTGATTGTACAGATTTAGCGCTTGTTCGTACTCTCCCTTTATATCATGTATCACGGCTATGTTGTTTAACAGACGTGCTTGATTTCCTCTGTTGTTGACCAATTGGGTTGTTGCCTAATGTATATTAAGAAGACGTGCGCGTGCAATAATCTATGACCATTAGCAAATTATCATTTGCGGTGCATCGACCACCCTTCCATATTTCAAATCGATTAATCTAGCCAGCTTTCTTGCTGAGCTTTTATACTGATATTTGTTACCTGCTGAAGCACCACCGCCACCACCGCTCCAACCATTTGACATCATATCGAAGTTGCCTAATATTATGAGCTTTTCTTTTGATCTAGATATGGCCACGTTCAGATCTTGTAGCGTTCCGGCAGCGCCTACGTTTCGTTCTGGGTTGTTCCTAGTCAAAGAGAAAAGAACTATGTCAGCTTGAGTTCCTAACGCACCAGTTGTAGTGGTTACTTTAATATCCCTATAACCCATTCTTTGCAAATATCTCATTATGGTCAGTTTCTGAGCTTTGAACCTTGTGATAATCGCAATCGATTTACTCCGCGTTATGCGAACTAAATGACTGCAAATCTTTGCACATGCTTTTGCTTCCATATTATTTGCCCATGATGATGGGCCAATAGGCTGCTCTTCACCATTGATATCAACCCAGGTCGTGACCTCGTCAGGTTGAATAATTTCGCGATATTCTATATCTGGAGAGCATTCTAATACTAGCCTCCTTGAGCTTATTTCTGGAGCAGATCTCAATCCATCGTATCCTGCGAATTCGTTAACTAGCCCAGACAGGAGATCTGGGAGACGATGTGAAATACGCAATGTATCACACGTCGATTTCTTTATCACCCATTCAATTGCACTATAGTCCACGCGCATTGGACTTATGGGCCTTGATTGCTTTGGATCGCCAACCACTGTTGCAACAGTGCCACATTGTGATATCAGCTCTATAAGATCATTGATTTTAAAAGGGATTTGTGTATTTCCATCTCCATCTCCATCTCCTCGGGTATCGTATCTACTTTTGTATTCTTCCACTTGGGATTTATTGACTCCAAACCAAAAAGGCCACAGTAAATGTTCTAACCTTTCAACTCCAGCTTCATCTATAATCATATTGTCAAAGCTTAAAGCGGGTAATTTCTTGAGAGACAAGTTTGTAGATATTATAATCCTCTTCTCTTTGATCTCATTGGCAGATCTACTAAATGGTATGGGTATTGATGGATCTACTCCTGTTGGATTCCCAGTTCTAAGACACAGGCTTTTTGCTACCTTTGAACCTAGAATATCGCAGAGCTCCAGACAAAACTCATTGGCAGCAGCATTAGTATAGGCTACAAGCAAAACTTTTGTGGCAAGAGTTTCAGCTATCATCTTCACAGCTAAGGCACTTCCAACCGTCGTCTTGCCGCAACCAGGTGGGCCTACCACAGCTGCAATATCTCTATTGGTTGCACGCCAATTTAAGACCCTAAGCTGCTCCGAATCAAAACCCAGATTCATTATTCTGAACACCTAAAAAGAATTCCGGAGGTAGCATTATATCTGCAGCAAGTCTGTGGAATCTATGCATTGGCTCGAGAACTCTACGTGTAAGATTAATTTCATCTGGAATGATTATGATTGGAAGGTTCCGTAGCTGTGTTTTGGCACGTTCGGCGATTGTATTTCCATCAAAATCTACAATCAATTTTGTATCATCTACTTCCCTTACGAACCCTTTTTCATTTACACAGGCTAGAAGGGGAATCCCGTTGTCTTCTTTACCGATTATTCTGACTATTTTACGTGGTTCAAGTAGCGTTAGCGTGGCCTCATCATCGTTGTAATATTTTTTTACAAGAGTGACTGAATTAGCATTAATTGAGTGTATCCTGTATCCAGAATTTATTACACCTGTTTTTTCAAGCTCTTGTAGCGCATTGGCTTCTCCTAATCTATCAATTATAGTATTAATTACAAACTTGTGTTTGTGAGTTTCAGCACGTTCATCTAAAACAAGGTATCTTCTTCTTAATAATAACCGTCTGATGTTGGCATAATCAACAGGTAAATTTCCCAGGAGTGCTTGCTTTGAATCCTCGCGATAAAAACGACAGTCGGAACGAGATTCCCCATCTCTGTCACACACAGGACAGAACGGAGGCTTTTGTGCATGTGGTCGTTCGCCACACAGAATTTCATGAGCAAATTTTCTATCTTTCTTTACCTTGCTAAGCCACTCTTCGCTCAGAGGAAGACGCGGAAAATAAGCTCCCTCATAATATATTACCGAACCAAACAAGCATCTATTCCAATTGTTCTCATCACCAGTATAACGATAATTGGTCAATAGAAAGTTTGCAATTAGCTGCCAACGATCCACTCCACTACCTGAGGCTCTTTTTACATCATTTGTTTTCCATTCTACAAGGCCATACCTGTCATCTTTGAATTCAAAAATAGCATCAATCCTGCCTTCTTGTACCTCTGCTACGTTCGTGATGGTGATCTCTGTCACCGCTCGCTTAGGTTGTGGATATTTTTTCATTACACGCTTGGCAAGACCGATCAAAAGACCATGGAAACGATCCTGTACCTCAAAATCAAATGTCTCTAATAGAGGAGTTTTTCCCTCCATTTTGACTCTTGATTTTGAGTTGGCTATTGCCTTTTGTAGAATATCCTCTGAATCTTTATCTATCGATTTTGCAATCCGTTCAAAGTCATTTTGCGTTTTCCCTTGCTGCCAATTTTCCAAAATTGCAGTCGGTGAAGCCAAGCTGATCGCATCATGAACAGTGTTGGCGATTACATAATCTCTTTCTCCTCCAACTACACCAAAGGGATAACTCATTTTAAACAAATAAGGACAAACACAGCTGGTAGCGATTTCTTTTGATTGTACCAGATGTGTTTTTTGTGCATGGGAAATAGTTTTATACAAATCTCTGACAATAAGGTCGCCCAATCAATAACAAATCTCCTTTAGAATCGTTGAAGACAACGAACTGGTAGACACCACTTCTTTTGGGCTGGAAGGCAAGTATTTGATTGACGATTGCTCCATATATTCAAGTTCATCGAGGCTGTTTGGAAAGAGCTGAGATTTTAATTGTCCAATCATGTTGTTCAACAATATAGCCTCCGGCTTGCTTATTAATGTTGTGCAACTTGATCAATATGTTGCACATACAGAACAACCAATACTTGATTACACTGGTTCTATTTTGACTATATCCACAAAATGAGATGTCGAAGATGGGATGTAAATCGACCCGCTTGTCTTCCAGTCATTCGACTAGCCCTCTGCCTAACCCTCCGTGAACCTGTCTAGTGGCTAATATTGCTGCCTCTCTCCAATCACTAATTCAAAAATAGGAAATATCTCGTTAATGAAATGCTAATTAGCGTGTGGTGAGTTGTTCGTTATCTATATTAATATCTTTAATAGTCTTATTCAACCTAGATTCATGTTCAATAACTGGATTAACGGGCTCATGAGATGTCATCCTATGCATGTCTCATTGATGGTATTGATTATAGCAACAGCAGGAGCTTTTATACAGACAGAAGGAGCCAGTTGGGATGTTACGTCTCATTTGTTAAGACGTCCTGAAACCTTCTTTACGCCTTCACATACTATGCTTTATACTGGCGTAGGTTTGTTATGTATAGCAGCTGCAATTAGCGCAAACTTATTGTTAAAGAATAAAAACATTCGTAGCATGTCATTTTCCACAGCTTTGAAATTGCTTATACTAGGGTCTGCAGTATCACTGATTGCCGGCCCATCTGACTATGTATGGCATCAGATATTTGGAGTGGATGGATTGCTAAGTCCAACTCACTTAATTTTAGTTACGGGTATGCTAATAAATTCTATCGCCCTGGTGCTAGGGTTTGCAAGGATAATTGTATATTTCCCAACACTAAGAGAAAGGCGGTTGATTAAAGCTTCAATGGTTCCAGCATTTGCGGTGATGTGGCTAACGATGATATGGTATGTCTATATGTTTGCTTTACCTCTCTCTAATGGAGTACACTTTAATTTTAACCTAAATCCAACTTGCGAATCACTAATCGCTATTATTTCATTACCGCTAATCTGCTCTCTAGTTTTCATAACGGCATCTAGAACTATCGGAAAATTCGGCGCAGCAAGTGCAGTTACCGCGTTATTACTAGGAATGAACTCATTTGCAAACATATTACCATCTAAACAACTAACTCCTTTACTCCCATGGTATCTGATGCTCATAATACCCGCGGTACTCTCAGATATAATCTTAAACAGGCCGGCAATAATTAGCAGATCATCACACATAGTGAACACAGAAGTATCTGCTATAATTTCAGGTGCAATAATAGGATCAATATTCTATATCTTTGGATATCCTATGCTTCCAATAACATTTGCAGAACCATTAAGCTATACTTTTCATTCAATGAATGATATAATGGTGAACTTTGTTAAGACACTTCCATTATTACT
>JAFAQB010000094.1 GCA_019246625.1 Nitrososphaeraceae archaeon | reverse complement strand
ATAGTAGAGGAGATCTTACGTTTAGTCTACGTCATTTTATAAAGACTCACAATTTCTATTGTGAGTCGTGGATATTGGTCAAAAGCTTACTTTGAACAGCAATATGATTGCAAACCTAACTAAAAATTCTTCTCTGAGCATGACGGTATCGCAGCCATTGGAATTCTTTGGGCTTATGCAGATCCTTGCGAATTGGTTGTCCCTGTAAACTCCATATGGACATCTATAATTGCAAACAGGTGGAGTAGTAATGAGAGTAGTACTAGGCAAACATTCAGAGAAAAACTACCACAAAATAAGTCAGTAAGCTAACAGTATGTTCTATAGAGCCGTTCTATACAATAGATGGTTTATATCTAACAAGAGCACAAACATATCGATTGGCATAGGCAATATACAATCTATCTAGTGAACCATTCCCGCCAAAACCTGTCATTATCAGGGGCTGAGTCCATTAGATAATCAGGTGCTTTATTTAAGAAAGTAGAATTTACCCTTACCATTACACAAGTCATGTAATTGAATGATGAAGGATTACCTATCAAACTTGGATCGATAAAGACCTGTACCTTATCTTTCGGCATATCTGATATTCTTGCTAGAGGAAGGACGTATCTATTTGCAGTATTATTGAATACGACCATATACCAACCTTTTAAAGGAAAGTTTGAATCTGGAGCAAAGTTAGGTACAATCAATGTGTAGATTCGTTGTTCATGCCCAGGTGAACTGCGACCTGTATTGCTAGTATTATAATATAACAGCCAAATATACGCTGTTTCATATTTCTCATTTTTGTTAGCATCGCCAGCTAGATCCATAGAAAAAATCAATCTATCATTGACCTTCTGTACTCTTGCTGAAAGAATATCGTAATAATCCTTAATCTCAGGAATTATTTTTGTCCTATAGATCTGAATTGGCTTAACGTCTGCTCTAGCGTCCCTAATCTCACTAGAGCTGGTAGGGCTCCCAAATAAAGAAGAAGTGGGTGAAGAAGATAAAATATTCTTCTCTGTCTGCACCAAATTTCTTACCGGAAAAAATGACGTATTTGTTGCCATATATGACACTAATATGGAAATTGATATTGCTGCAGATGCTATCACAATCAGGAGAACAAAAGGCTGCATATCTTTTATTTCTCCAGACCTTTTTATTTATTTTAAAGCCCTTCATTTTACTTGAAGGAAGTATTAAAGTGAGTATGATAAAATAGAAAGGTTGAACTTTAAAGCCAAGGCAAAGATAAGAGGAGGGCTCAAAGGTGCAAGCAAAGGTTATTTTCTAATAAATGTAGGGAAGATAAAGGATAAGAAAACAAAGCATTGTGTGACATATTGCAGGAACAGTTTGTGAGTTTAATGGGAACTGGGAGACGACGATATAGTAGTACTCATTGGCTTATACGATGGTCATAATCCTTGAGATTGATATTCAAGGTTCAAAGTAATATCTTTTTTAAGCTCTAGTAGAACCATTACTTGCAAAAAGCAGCAACATTGACTTAACAGATATCATAAGATTGTATCCTTAAGACTATATAGAGTTAAGTGATAGACAAGATCACAAGATCTTGTTGTCATCATCGTGCGAGATTCTTTATCGTGTTATAGAACTCACCATCGCTCATGGTCTTTTTGTTTGCAGCCCAAGTCTCTACATCTTTGCCTGCTAGGTACCGAAGATTTGGATTTTTGCTTGTAACAGCTTCCAAGATAATTTTTGAAACAACCCCGACAGGAGAGCCATTGTTTGCCATCTGGTTTGAATTTGCTGATATTTTTTGCATCATTTGTGAATATGGTGAGCTTGGATTTTGCGCTCTTTTGGCAACAACCATTGAATTTGCAAAATTAGTCTTAATGAATCCTGGTTCTATTAAAACAACTTTTATCCCAAAGGGTTCTAATTCATATGAAATAGATTCAGATAAACCTTCAAGTGCAAACTTAGTGCTAACATAAGATGAACCACCTGGATAACCAAAAATCCCAGCCCCTGAGCTCACATTTACAATAATACCTGACTGTTGTCGTCTCATTGTAGGAAGAACTTTTTGCGTTACTCTCACTACTCCAAATACATTTGTTTCATAAAGATCTTTTATTTCTTGTATTGAAAGATCTTCAAAGGCACCAACCAGTCCATAACCAGCATTATTGACTAGAACATCTATTCTACCAGCTTCAGAGACTATTGTACGTATAGCGTTATTAACAGATCCATCATCCGTAACATCAAGTTGATTTGTACGGATAGGCAATTTCTCTTTATTTGTTACTGATTTAATGTTATCACTTTTTGATAGGTTGCGCATTGTAGCATATGTTAGAAATCCATTTCTAGCCAGTGTCAAAGCTGTCTCATAGCCTATTCCACTAGAGCTACCTGTAACGACAGCAACTTTATGATCCCACGACATGTTATTTTCTGTTTAATTAGCCAGCCTTATATTATATAATATTAAGTGAATCATCTATTATTGCAATTTCATGGTTCACTTGAAAAAACATCAACGGTTAGAATATTATAATCGACTAAATCCAGGACTTATGAAGGTCTGGTAGTTCATTAGCATATTTGAGCACATTTGCCACATCATTTTCTTCATTATTCCTTTCCTTTCTTCTACCTTTCTCCACGAGTACACTCAATTTGGTGTCAGTATCGATGTTTACTACTATTTCCACTGAGCAACATGTTGTACTAGCTCAACACTTTGTACACAATAAAATATAGAAATCCAGTAATAGACTTGGGTAATGGGGTTAAAGACTAACGCACAGCTTACTTATCCTGCTGTTGGCAAAGGACCATTTCCTGGAGTCTTGCTTATTTCTGGCTCTGGTGCTAATGATAAGAATGGAACATAGGGATTCATTCTCAAGAATGGTCCTAAACCACTTACGCCGCTTTGACAGATAGCTCAATTTCTAACTGATAGAGGCTTTGCAGCACTCAGGTATGACAAGAGAGGCATCAGTGAAAATTTTCCGATTGGGAAAGCATTAAACGCTAAAAATACAAAGTGCATTAGCCTCCAAGAGATATCGAACGAGCAAAGATAAATTTATCGTGAACCTTAGCAAGTTTAATCAGTTCCTGATCCTACACTAGCCAGGAGTCAGATCCGCTCACCTCAAGGTAGGCGCTTGGTCTAAAGCGCCTATCTTTCTCTGGTTGTTGTTTTGCTTACATGACAGTCAGCTTAAGGTAGAGCTAAGAGTATTGTAATCTTAACTAACAGTCGGTAGCATCTCTATAATATATATAAATATATCCAAACATGCACCTATCAAATTTTGAGCATGTTTTTTAGTCAAAAAGACATATTGCTGAAATTTGTGCTCTTACCTAATATTGCTCCTTGTTAAAAATGAAAACTAAATAAATATAGTAAAGAGTAGTTTAAAAAGAAATGAAATTCATGCACTAAAACAAGATATTATTATTATCTTGTTGCAGAGAGTCAAATCATAATGTAGGGTGGTTGCAAAGTGAGGGCGAGAATATGGCTAAGTCAGTTAATTTGGGCTCGTATCAGATGGTGGGCGTCATGAGCTGGCTAGACTAGTTCTGGAATATTGGAACCAGGCTTGGAGCTAGCAAGCATATATGTTACGGAGATGCTGCTGGCGTGGGAGTGCTTTGCTGCTGCTGTACTGCTGTTGTAGTAGTACTGTTGAGTTTTGGGAATGCTGGGAATGCCTGAACATCTTAATATTAGTGCCAGAAGAATA
>JAFAQB010000092.1 GCA_019246625.1 Nitrososphaeraceae archaeon | reverse complement strand
TGCTGTCGGGTCTAGAGATAAAAGTATGATAAAATCTCCATCTGGACATGTAGGATTGATAATAGGACAGAGAGCTCATAAGGAAGTATGGCCCAAGGTAGCCAGCTGGTTAAAGGATAGGCAATGCAAGCAAATATCCTTCATATCACAGAACGAAAGAGACCTTCGCCATTAGCAAAATATTCCTTTACCTCATATATGTAGGAAAAGACGGATACCTTATATTTCAAATATATTAGTTTAATCTAAACACCATAGGCCCAACCGGGTTAACCTACTATCTTCTCCAAATATATTAACATTCATTTATTCAAAGGGATTTTTTCACAAGGAATCAGCATATTTTTCACTATCCAAACTTAACGAAATGATGTTCAATCTCGTCAATTTTTTCGTCATTTTCCGGTATTTTGGACTCAGAGTACTACTATATATATAGCAGACACTTGGTTCGCAAAACCTCAAATTTGACGTATAATATGACTTTATCTGCAGTCAAAATTGTCGTGATGGCAATAGGCCCAGGATTAAATTGTTAAAACGGGGACAGAAAAGGTATACCATTTTACTATTTTAATGAAGATGAAGTCTGTTTTTTAGTTCTTTTAACCTATTTCGAACGGTGACATCCGTTACTCCTGATACGTTTGCGATTTGAGTTTGAGTTCTATCTTCGCCTGTCTTTAAACATGATATATAAACAATTGATGCGGCCATTCCCATAGGATCTTTCCCAGCAGAAAGTCCCTTTGATGCGACCTGATTCATAATACTTATTGCATGTCGTTTGGTATTTTCAGTCAGGTTTGCTTTGTTTGCAACCTTGGAAATACATTTCAGTGGATCAGCATTAGGAATTTTTAAATCAAGTTCAAATAACAACATTCTATAATTTCTTGCAATATCTTTACGTTTAAGGTTACTAGCTATAGCAATATCTTTAAGTGTCCATGGCGTTTCCATTTCTCTACATCCAGCATACGTGGCAGCAGCCATTATTCCCAAAGTTGTTCTTCCACGAACTAATCTTCTATCCAGAGCCTTTCTATATATGTATGCGGCCTTCTCTACTACCGCACCTGACAATCCAAGTTTATCTTTCAATATATCAAGTTCATCTAAAGCATGCACAAGATTTCTGCCAGAAGTATAAATACGGGCCCTTGAATCCCATATCCTTAATCTATGCATCCTGGTCCGCATTGCTGCATCTATATATTGTCCACTAGCATCTGTGTTAGTATCGCCAATAACTGTTGCAAGCCCCATATCGTATCTAGCCAGAGAAGAAGGAGATCTTGATCTCATTCTGTCCTTTGCTTCTTCTGGACTAAAGGCACGCCTTTCTGGTCTGTTTATATCTTGTGTTTTATCTGAAATTACCATGCCACAATTACTACAAATGATTTCTCCAGATTGTGTATCTGTTACTACCATATCGCTTCTTTTACACGTAGAACATATGTTGATAGTGACTGAATCTTGCATTATTATTGTCAGAACCTCTTCTGATAGGTTCATTTATCTGCAAAATAAGCATGTAAGACTCATCTGCAATCAAGAGCACTCATCTGCAATAATACTCATCAGTCTCCTAACCTCATAGATTAGACGATTTTAAGGAGACAAACTTGGAAAAAAGAGAATAAGAAAAAGGTCTATGGATCAAAGCCCACAGGCGGAAGGCTGTATTCAATATGTGCTGAAGATATAGGATAGCTGAGCAATATCACAATAATCACTATAGCGTTCTCGTGCGTACTCCCATTTCATGGCAGTCATATTGATTAAGAACTTGTGATTTCATTACAAGTAAAATTAGAGATTTAGTATGGTAATGACAAAATATATTCGGATTTATTTTCTTTATAAGATTTTTTCAATATTTAAAAGGTTATTTGTACAAGCTCTAAGGGTTAGTTGATTCCATAATATAGGACTGTCAGCTTAAATTTTTTTCTTCAAAATGCTTTAACAAGAATGTCTAAACAAGGAAGATGACAATGATAAAGAAATGATAACAGAAGAATCACTACATGACGGAGATGATGAAGGTGAATATTTCGATGGAGATTTCAATAATAGAGATCGATCCACTTCATAAATATGGTAGAGGAGCGTATTCGTATATCGATATATTTTTTGAGTAAGCAAATGCAGTACTGGACATACCAGCAAATCCTTAACATAAACTTTGAATAAGCTTTAGGTAGTATCACAAAATACTTTATCAACAATTACAAACGCGCTGTTAGCGGCGGGATGGCATTACCATAAGTTTGTATTTTTTAGCACATAATATACAATTACTTCTAAACTCTACTATATTGTCAGCATTGAACACCAGGATTTTAACCTTGAATTCTGGGATAACCTAGGCGCTGGAGCATCAGCGCCTAAGCCTAAGAGATGTTTTATAGAAGTAGGCGCTACAGTTACTTCAGGTAAAGTCGAAATACCTTATGTTTTATCTCTGATCAAAAAAGCGTATCAAAGAAGTTGATATCATTGTTTCATCACATGTATAGTCACCAATTATAAATTTGTCAGGCGGCGTATGTCATACCAAATTCTTCCAAATTGACTTTAGAGATTACGTTTGGAATCCTTATTTTTAAAATATCTATCTGTGTAGACTTCTTTAATCAGAGAAAAGTTGCTTTTGATGGTCAGACAACTGACTTTCATTTGATTTGACTTCAACAAAGAACTATTTTCAGTGTTGAAAGGAAATGTTGGATTACAAATACATGTTATATCTATGAGCCTTTTTAGTATTATATTGTGGCTTAGGTTCTACTATTCAGAAAGAAGTGGTAAAATGATGGTTGAGGAAGAGTCAGGTGTTGGCAGTGGTAATAATAGCAGTACTAGTTTGAAATGAAGCAACCTGCAGTTTAGATAAATATCTTTGGCCCCCTTTTGATCCATATTATTATTGTTCATCTAGAGAAAATAGTCTTTCTGTAGTCCTTTTTAAGGTATCAAAATTCCGTTCAGCTTCTACAATTACATTTTTGTACTCATATTTGACATTAAATGACTTTAAGACAGTACGAAACAAACTAAATTTCTTGCCTTCATCTGTGATCTCAATTTTATCTACCGCAAGCAACTTTTCATCAACTAGCCATTTTATTTTTCTATAGGCAGTAGTGTGAGATACATTAGTTTCTCGTATAATTTCAGTAACTGATTTTGAACTATACATGGCTGTATCTAATATTTTATGTAAATCAGTATCAGCCAATACAGCAAGGATTGCATGTTTCAATCTCTCGCTGCTAACAATCATCAGAGGTACCCTTTAATTTCTATAGAATGAACAAGTTTATTTACGTTCATCTAATCTTATTAAATGCTAGTACAAGTAATAAACGACCTATATACTACAAAAGGTAGGACTTAAGTCATGGAATAGCGACAATCACACAAACTTAGAAACTTTTTACTGAAGGAAGAACGCTAAGTAGAAGTATCAATTGAGCTAGGCTTAATACAAAAAGAAGCAAGCAAGTTCTCTAAAGAATTCTTGAAGATAAAGCTCGAGAATATAGGATTGTATAAACTATATGCAAAGTTAGCATATTGTTTTGATAGCTTTTTGAAACTGTTTGAAGCATTGAACAAGAAAAGACGCCTGAATCCTGATAATGTAAAGTTGGGTGTTGTTAAAATCGAAGAACTTCAAGGAGAGTATCAAACTCTTCAATTTAAGGTCCGGACTTCAAAATGAAATGCAAGCTATCGAACACAAAACATTGAATATGCAGCGTCTAAAACAAGAATCAGAGAGAGATTGCCAGGCTATTCAACAACAAAAAATGAAGTTAACTGATATTCTCAATACTCTTCAGCAGAGTTTTGATGCTTCAGCAGAAAAGTATCTAACTTGTACAAGGAGAAATACTGGTTGCAGCAGTCGTTGCTACATTTAAAGAATACCGATAAGAAATAAAATACTTCGAAGTCAAAAGTACGCTCAAGGAATTGTAAATACTAGGTTATGAGAACAGAGATCTATCAGTGCTAATTCTTCGCTCCTTTATCTTTTCACGTTTGTCTCTTACTAAATAATCAATAAGTAGTTTCTTTGTTACTTACTACAGTATTATATATAGTTGATTGTTTTAAGCAGAATTAAAATAAGATAATATTCAACATATCGCGAATATAATTATAAACTGAACTAAGCTAGTGCGTATATGAACCACACAACAGTACGACTATCAATATCATCGTAATAGCAGCGACACTCATGATTACAGGAACCCTCTTCTTTCCTATGATACGAAAAAATGGAGAGTATAAATAAATAATCTGCCGATAATTCCTCATCAGGGTT
>JAFAQB010000079.1 GCA_019246625.1 Nitrososphaeraceae archaeon | reverse complement strand
ATTTCTTCATGTGTTACTGGCACTTCTACAGTCTTTGTTTCAGTTACTGGTTCTTTTGTAATAGTAGCTTCCCGGGAAGATGCTGTTTTTGATACACCTAACCTCTCTTCTGTTAGTGGAACGGTAGTTTCTTGTTCTCTTGCTGCTCCTTGTTTGTCTTCATCATAAATAGTCTTTGATTTTTCTCTAGTATGCCCATCATCGCTACTTTCCCTTTCGCGTCCTGATTCCATAATCTTTTGATCAGTAAAGTCTCTTCGAACAGCAGTTGGTTCATGCTGTTTTATTTTTGCTGGAGACATTGGTTCTTTTTCGTCATATTCTTTAGTAGGATCTTTCTTTCTGTCAAATCTTGTACCAGCTTCACCTTCTTCATATTCTCTGTCTTGTTGGTTAGTAGTTGTGGTGGTAGAAGAGATACCTTTTTTAGTGGTATCGGCTGCTCTGTCTGCAGTACTGGAAACCTTGTCTTTAGTTCCTTTTATTTTATCTTTAATCTTGTCTGTAATGCCGCCACCACCTTCAGTTGTTGTTGTATCTCCGCCTGCTCCTCTAATAATATAATCAGCACTTGCTTCTCCTCCTGTGGAAGACTCGTAAGTGTCATCGCTGTTTTCTTTATTAGTGGTATCCATACATTACCATGTTCTATAAGATATTTAAGTGTCTATAAATTCCCTCTAAAATCTAGCTAAACTAGCAGGCTTCAGTCTATAACAATAGCAATATTATTGTCAAATACCACAGAGTTTATATTCAAAAATCTCCGTAAAGAACAGCATTCATCAATAAATAAAATTATGATAAAGGTTGCTGATCTTACTATTCGACTTCTAGGATCATGATTACGATTACAAGAGCATAGTTAAGCATTATGATATGGTGTTAACCATCAGTTAATAAAAAATATGTTATAAAATCTATCAGTTAGATATACTACCATCAATTCTTTCCTTTCTTCAAGAATGTAGTTATGAATTTAACCTGTATTGCTGCTGATGAATAATGGATTAACTTGCTTCAAAACCAATACCGGCTAAAGAAAATGAGAAGAGATTATGGTATGATAATACAATCTAATTCGAGCTTTACCGTCTTCTCTTGCTACTCTTTCTTTTGTTTTCTCATCCGCTGCTTGTAATCCTCTTTCATGGTGTGATGCTTCTCCACCTGCACGTGCTACTCTTTCTTTAGTTTCTTTATCGACGTACGTCAGTCATCTTTGGCTATCTTTGTTTTCGTTTGTCATTGTAGTGCACTTGTAAAACATGTTAAAAGATGTGATTGTTGTAGGCTCTCAAGATAACTGTACTTCTTCACGAATACTGTGATTCTGGACTTATCCATTTTATATACTATAAAAGCAATTTGACGTATTGTTAAATTCGATGTAGTATATTATTTATTGTGGGAAGCAATAGTAATAATAATACTGCTAACAATGCTAATAATACCGCTATAAACTGGAACAACATAATAAAGCAGAATAGTAGAAGCATAGATGATGCAGATCTTGGAAAGGTTCAAGGATTGTTCGAACCATTTGTAGTTACTGAGCGAGGAACAATAAATAAAGAAAAATTTTACATTCCCAAAAATTTTATTGAAAGGTACAACAATGGAGAAGAAGTACTATATTTTAATATAACAGAGCAGGAAGCAAAGGATTTTTGCATGAAAAATACACCTCCATCTGAGGATGAAGCCAAACATATTGTACAAACAATAACAGAAAATAGAAGATCAAGTGCATCTAAAAAAGAAGAAGAAAAGCAAGAAAGAGAATCAAAAACAGAAGAGAAAATGATTGTAGTAGCAGCTAAAGAAAAGAAGAAAGACGAGAATCATCAGTCGAAAAAAATATCAAAAACCAATCGCCTTTCAAGAGTAGAAGTAGGCGAAGAAGAAATCGTCGAAAAGATGAAGATAGCAGCAAATGATCTTAAACATATAATAATCTCAGGAGCTAAAGTGGCCAAAGAAAAGATTAAAGAAAGACGAGAAATTGGAGCTGAGAAACAGGCGCACAAAGATGCAGAAAAGATATCAAAAATGGGAGATTTAGCAACACAATTTACAAACTCTTTTGAAGACATCTTGTCTGAAATAAGAACCAGAACATATACAGAACAAGAACAGATTTATACAGGATTTTTGAAATTAATCGAACAGCAGCGTGGACTTCTTATTGCAAGAAGAGATCTAGCTACCAAATTAAAAAGCTCTGTACAAAAGCCAGTTGTTACCAGGCAGCGATCATCTCTTGTTGGAAAAGAACAACCAAAAGTTTCCAGAGAACCTGAATTACCACTACTACCTCCGCCAGAACCACAATTACCTGAAGTAATTACTGCTTCTACTACTACTAATACTACTATTACCAAAAAAGGGTTAAGGACAAAACCTCTAAGAAATGAAGTCCAAATGAAAGAATCACCTATTGAGCAGATAACATCTGAACCATCACCACGATCATCTGCTGCGACTACTGAACCTAGTTACACAGAGATTCCTTCTGCTGAAATTCCTACTAAAAAACAAAAAACAAATACTATAGATGATGTAAATAGTGCTGTGACAAAAAGGAAGAACAAGAGACCGAAAGGTCGGTAATAATAAGAGGAGTAAATAGACTCGCACTTTAACTTAATAGATACTAAGTTAAGTATCTTAATTTATGTGTACAAAACATCATCCATTTCTTCACGATTAGGACCAGATTTGTAGATGAATAATTTGATACTTAACTTAGCAGGTTTAACTTTTACCTTAAGGTATTATGATACTTATTTCGTATCTCTATTTATCATCGACTACTTTTTTTAAGGCGCTTTGCCATCTTTAGCCTTGAATCAATTACATTAATCTGTTCTTCTAAGAGCTTTTTATAACCTTTTAATTGCCTTTCCTGCTCCCCATAATTAGGCTCCTGATCTATTTTACTCATTGTATCTTCAAATACCTTAGCAAGCTTTTCTAAACGTGTACTATCAAGAGCCTGAATATCATGTGCATTTTTCTCTGGACCAACACCTGCAGTTTGTTCAGATTTATCTTTAATTCGCTTTGTTTTTTCTTCTGTTTTTGTTATCGTCTTCATACCAGCAGATTTGACCTTCTCTTTGAGTGTTTGTCCTACTTCCTTTGCTTTAGCAGGAACTGATGATTGTTCTTGTTTTTCATCTGATGATGATGGTTGCTGAGTAGTATTGGTAGTAGTAGTTTTCTCTTCAGTGTTGCTTGATGTTGGTGTAACAACAATAACTTTCTTTTTATCAGGAATATCCTCATCATCTTCTTGTTTTGTAGGATCGTCTCGAGATGTTTCAGCTGGAAGTGTTGTTTGTTCTTCTTCACGGTTATCATCTGAGGATTCTTTAGAATTTGTTTCCGTTGCTCCGTCATATGTACTGTTATTCATATTATATATACATATTAACCTCTAAAGTTAATAAAAAATATACATATTTTGTTATTTAGAACATTATAGCGATTGACGTGCATAGGTAAAGTAATTAATGATTGATGAGTGAGATAGCAACAAGAAGAATACAATTAACCAGTGATTATACAAACATTGGATTTTGCATGTGTTGGAACTTAAAGAGCAATACTATCGAACTATTGCTGTAGATAAAAATGGGAATTCCCCTAGTTTTTACCCTGCTGGCTGCTTTCTATTTTAATTTTATTAGTGTGTTATATATCCCGAAAATAAACTCTAACTTATTCATAATCAATATATAAGATAAAACAAATATTAAGTCCAATAATAACATGAAATTCAATATATTTACAAGGAAGAAATTCAAATGTAACACTTGTGGAAACAAATTCAAGACTGAATCAGAATTAGACCAACATCGTAGACAAGACCATAAGTAAACAGCAAAAGATGTTATTCTTTAATGTTAAACATCATTGTCTTGCCTTATATCACCAAGAGTTTTCCTACAAATAAGCAAATGAATCTTTTAATATCTTAATCTAGACCCAAGTTGAATGTGGATAGCAGGTTTTTCTAATATGGACATTATACATTAAAGGAAGCTACTAAACAGCAGATTAAAAGAGATATTAACCAACAAAAACTCATCTTGAAAACCACGTAAATACGAAAGGTAAGATTTTGGATGTAGATGAGAATTGAAAATATTGTCATATACATTTAAGAACAAAAGATTTCAAGAAAAATGATTTTTCCTAACTGATCATATTTATACATATAGCTATGATGTATGATAATTTATCTACAAACGCTGTTGGTATCCATCGTTGACGCTAATATACTATCACTTATAGAATATTAAGTAAAAATTGTAACTATCTTTTAATTCTAATTCCATCAATAATATGATGATAAATATTGAGTCTGAAAAAGAGGATTATGAGAATAATTCTGAACATGTTTAGAAAGAGAAAGAAGGTGAACATAATAGAGAGATAGTAATTAATAACATGCCTCTTAAGTTACTAAAGAGTGTTCCCTTGCAGTAGTGAAAATTCTATTTACATTTATTTTCGATTAAGCATATCTCAGTATGGGTATACGGAAGTTAGCGTATATGTCTACTACGTCAATTGAGTCATTGAAGGCAAGTTTGCTGGAAGCAGAATACCTGTCATTCACCGAATAAGTAATTGATAAAACAAGTTATCATAGCTATATTGACTATAAGAGAAAAACCATTGCTGTCGAACTTGTTTTTAAATAAATATATTATTCTGTTTATCCTGGCTTTGTAGAAAACATGCTTTTGATGGATTCCGTCAAAGCTTTCTAGAAGCATAGCAGACTATGGATATTGAAGGAATCGAAGTATGTTAGACTAGCAAATACAATATATCGAGTTTTAAGAAATTCAAGAATCCACTGTTTTTC
>JAFAQB010000056.1 GCA_019246625.1 Nitrososphaeraceae archaeon | reverse complement strand
TGACTATTGTCTTTGGTTTGGTACTTGATCCAAGAGGTGCTTGAGGAGTAGTATTTTTGATGTAGCAAATGAGTTAGATACGCGTGGTACAAATGATCCTGCTGTCAAAGCAGGAGGTCTTACGTTTGAGGTCTATCCAAAGCCAAGGGTAGTAGTGTGAGAAAATGAAGACAATTCTAAGAGGATCTTGCAATAGTATTGGCTAATAATCGTTATGCTGGTTTTGGTCCAGGAAACTGTCAACATAGTTAGAAGGACGATAGGCTTACAAGAAGTTAAGTTGTGAGAAAAGAATAGAAAGATCAAAACCAAGAGGACAAATCACATACATGCTAATAGCGTTCAACTTCCAAAGCAAAGCACCTTTCAGATTTTATGGCATAAAAATTCTGTCCATATGGCCCATCCTTAATGTCTCGTGTACACATCCTGTAAAAGTATCCTGTGGTAACAGGTGAAATCAAGGAGAGATTGTGGGTATCAGGATAACAATCACTGATATCAGGTGGTATCAGAGAAAAAGCTTTAGAAGCACGGTTCTTTATTATAGTAACATACTACATTGTCAAGTGACGATAACACCGAAAGACTACAAAGTTTTAGAGCTATACAACAATCAAGGCAAGACTACTCGTGACATTGCAAAGGAACAAAGACTCTAAATATGTCATTATTTTGGCGATAACGAATACGACGACAACAATAATGAATATCTTGAAGCGCTACGGGAGGTAGCAAGTTCTTCTTTAAGATCTTGTCAGACCAGTTGGTGGATAAGACAATGGCTGCAGCAGTGAAAGGACAATGAAGGAATTGTTTTCGTGCCTACTTGGATGCATCTTTGCCATGATTCTTATAAACCAAGGATCGTTATTATTGAGATAGAAACTGCTTCCTCATTAAATTCCCAAACTCTCTATCAGACATGGTTCTTTTTGCTTGCACTATCATTGCAGCATCATCGCCTACTGTATACCTAAGTTGTGGATCTTCTGATGAAGCTGCAGCCAGTATAACTTTGGCTACTTCTACAGGATGAGGAGCATTTTCTAACATGAATGAAAATCCAGCATTTAATTTCTGCATCATTTGTATATAGGGAGAATCTGGTCTTTGAGCTTTTGATGCCATCTTTAAATTATTAAAAAAGTTGGATTTTATAGCGCCTGGTTCTATTATAATTATTTTTATACCAAATTGTTCTACTTCATACTGCAAAGATTCAGATAGTCCTTCTAAGGCAAACTTGGTTCCATGGTAAGCTGAATCAAGAGGAATGGCTATTCTACCACCCATAGAAGATACATTTACAATTCTTCCATTTCTTTGATTTCTCATTGTAGGTAATACTGCCTGAATAACCCTTATTGCTCCAAAGAAATTAGTTTCAAACTGACTTTTTATTTCATCCATGGATAGATCTTCAAACGAACCTACGAGAGCATAACCAGCATTGTTGACTACCACATCAATTCTTTTATTTTCAGATAGTACTCTATTAATCGCGTCTTTCACTGATTTATCGTTACTAACATCAAGTTCTACTACGTCAATTAAAAGATCATCTTTTTTTGCTATATCAATTAATGATTTCGATTTATCAAGGTTTCTTACTGCAGCATATGTATGAAATCCATTTTTTGATAGTAATATAGATGTTTCATATCCTATACCACTTGAGCTGCCCGTCACAATCGCCACTTTTTCTTGTTGCATGTTATTGTGAAGATCATATCTCAACTTGTTTCATATGCTTTTGTATTCTATTATGACAACTTTACTACCATTGTTTCGTTCAAGTCCTTCTCGTCGCTACTTCTATAATATAGGAAGAATACACAGACAGTCATTTGATTAATGCATAGTAATGTTTATCATTCTTGAGATCTATCAAAACATATGCTGAGGCTCGGACACCGAGGATGCATTATAGTCGCTAATGTAATGTCAAAGAACACAAGATAAATACGATCGCCACAACATTATTGTATTAATGCTTGGGTAGGTTCATTTTGTAGTATACGTAAATTATGTAAACCTATGCGCCAAAATTTTTTGGTGTTTTCCAATCTTCTTGTAACTTTTCCCACCAAATAACCATCAATTATAACCATGTTTTTATAATGTGTGTTTCCTCTTCGTCAGTTGTGGATGCATATGTCTTTCCCATTTGTCTCTTTTTTAGTGAACCATTCCTATATCAAAACTATCAAACTCATCTATACTAACGATCGCTATACTGGAAAAAGCTGTTTCAAATATAATAGTTGGAATTCTTAAAGTATTTTATTCCAGTCTTGCAATTGCCATTTTTAATACTATAGCATATGCAGCCATCTTTAATCCCAGTATTATGAAATGATATTGGATAATTTTGACCAGATCCTTCAGTATTTGGTACCAATGCATTATATGGTCTGTAAATCACA
>JAFAQB010000055.1 GCA_019246625.1 Nitrososphaeraceae archaeon | reverse complement strand
CCCCGGAACATACATCTATATATTTTATCAGTTAGATCAATTATGATAATATTAAGGAGCGACATTTATCTTAAGCATCTAGGGTATTTGTTATATGTAAGAAGAAGGTGTTAACTACTTTTATTTGGACAATTGTATTTTATACATCTGACTTGAAAGAAAAGGACTCTTAATCCGGAAAATTATAAACAGTTATCCAGAAATGAGTCTTACTATCTAATGCCTAGCTTGATATTATGTTGGTCTTCATTTAGCAACTGCGGTTATGCTAAGCATTTCTCAGGTAATAGAGTTGCTAACGTCTTTTGAAGAATCAACACCTATACGACTTGTAACAATATTTGTATTCATTATCCCTGTTTACTCTTACTTACCTCCGAAATTACTTCTTCTAAATAAATTTTCATATCTTCTTCTGTAAGAGAAGGTTCAATTCCGCTTTCTTCTACCATCCTGGCTTGATTTTGTTTTGTAAACGTTACTACTTTTTTTATTATCTGTTGCTCCATTTGAGCCGTTCCAATACTGCCAAGTAATTCTGAATCCTTTAAAGCAATACTCCGAAGCGATTGACGTAATTTTGAGTCTTCAGATACAGAGACAGCTGAAGAATAAATACCGATTAGTATTAGATATGTAGATAATCCCAAAAACGATACTGTGACAAGTCCAAATGGTGGATAAGAGGTCACAATAATTCCATTAATTTGAATGGTAATAAAAAGTAGAACAAGACCATATGCAGATATAATCATATACTTTCTTACAATACTGTCACGACTAATTCTTCTTGCTGCCATCCAGAATGCAATTCCAAAAAAGATTCCACCTGCAAGCTTACTAAATGCAAAGACTCCTGTAAGCAGGATTCCGTAGAAAACAGGATCCGACCGGAGTAAAGGCGTAAACACGTTCAAAAATAAACCAAAAAATTGACTGGAAAAATATACTAAAGGGATTGCAATCAAAATCATATATTTGACCTGTCCTATCTTTTTTGAGTGGTGACGGAGCAACATGCTTGTTGCAAGCCATGTTAGTGCAAAAGATAAGATAGAAAATATGACATAAATATAATCAAGTAAGCTGGTTGTTGTCCCTGGTGCAATATAGAGTCCTGTGCCTCCCACTTTTGGCATAATGCTGTCTGGTTTCGTAGAAGATAGTATTATGTCCACAAAAACGAATAATACTACAGAGGTTATTGACAATGCTGCAGAGGAAAGGCCATATAATAATACTACGTGGTCTTTGTTAGTCTTAAACCACAAGAAGAAGCGCTGGGTAAGTATGACCAACATGCAGCAGCCTAATATACAGCTGATGGTAGTAGCAATTGATATAAACACAGTACTATATTGCAAAGTTATCACAATTTGCAATATCACATAAACAAGAATTGCAGTTAATATGTACTGAACTATCTTTACAATATTATGTAATACTGCTATCTGACGTTGTGTTTTTAGTATTCTGATCTCTCTACTTTCAAGCTTAACAAATTTTAGAACTATGTACTGCCCAACACAATAAATCAATGATATACCGAGAAAAACAAAACTTCTCAAAACGGAAGTTGGATCTTTACCGAATAAATCATAAACCTTAAGAAAGAACGTATCTACCATTAATGCAGCAATTACTACTATGATGGTGATGGTAGTTGCATTCATTTTATTAGTAACCCGATCTTCAATGTCGTTTTATAATACACATTAATTTCACGATATAATAAAGGCATTTGACTAACTTAACACGGCCAACATAGCAGTAATAAGTATTAATAGATCTAAAAAATATTCGCGATATAAAGCAAATTTTATAACACACCTTTCAATGATAAGCACATGAGCCATTCTCTTAAAAAATTCTATGCTCATGCAGCAAATTTATCTGTTATATCATTGCTTGTAGTAGGAACTCTCGTGCCTTCAATTATGAAATTTTCTTATGCTGCCAATATTGGTGTGTTTACAGCTGACTCTAAGCCATATGGTAAGACATATGGAGAATGGACCGCTGAGTGGTGGAAATGGCTTTTATCAATACCAAAGCCAGACAATCCAGCTGCAGATACGACAGGCAAAAATTGTGCTCTAAAACAGACTGGCACTGTTTGGTTTCTAACTGGCACATATGGAGGTACAAATGAGCGTACATGTACCATACCTGCAGGAAAGGCTATACTAATCAATATAATAGATGTTATTTGTTCATATGCAGAGCACCACCTTAAGACTGAACCTGAATTACGCGCTTGTGCTAAGGCTGATCAAGATAAGGTAACTACCACTTCGTTAACTGTTGATGGAGCTCAGATAAACCCAGTTAGATTACAATCGCCTCTGTTCACAGTAACATTGCCACCAAACAATGCTCTTGGATTGCAACCACAAACAACTCCTGCGATATCTGATGGGTATTGGGTCTTCTTACAACCTTTGCCACCTGGAAGCCACACTATCCATTCGAGTGGATCGTTAGTAGATTTCACAACCACAGGTACCACAAACTTTGCCTCAGAGGCAATATACCATATTACAATAAAGTAAAAACACTAATTTTCATTTTGACTCAATGCATTGTAGTTTCATGTAGTATAACAAACACTTTACGTTAACGAAAATTAACCTTATTTTTATAAAATTTACATTTTCAATGAGTAGATCCATGCCTACAAACATGGATATTTTACCGTCTAGCTTGGATTTGGGTAGCTGTTCACATATAGTTAGGCTCTAAGCCACAGTAACCTCATATGTTACTTCTGTATGAAATTCTGTAGGGCCATTGTCAGTATTGATGTCGGTGGTTCCACCAAATTTGATTGTATATGGCTGATCTCTTTTTGGTAGAGACAATTTACACCAATAACCAGCAGATATTGTCTCATAATCTCCCTCCTTAATACCTGTAGAATTTATAATACATGCATTTGGATGTTTTAAAGGGAAAGGATGCGTCTTTACATAATATGGATCCATGATTATTCTGTCAATTCTGAATTCTAAACGTTTTGGTTTCTCTGTTTCACTCACCCATTGCTCCAAGCGTTGATCTGCGTTCTTTCCAGGTAGCTCTACTGAAAGGTGCTTTGCTTTGGAAGTTGAACGCTATTAGCATGTATGTGATTTGTCCTCTTGGTTTTGATCTTTCTATTCTTTTCTCACGACTTAACTTCTTGTAAGCCTATCGTCCTTCTAACTATGTTGACAGTTTCCTGGACCAAAACCAGCATAACGATTATTAGCCAATACTATTGCAAGATCCTCTTAGAATTGTCTTCATTTTCTCACACTACTACGCTTGGCTTTGGATAGACCTCAAACGTAAGACCTCCTGCTTTGACAGCAGGATCATTTGTACCACGCGTATCTAACTCATTTGCTACATCAAAAATACTACTCCTCAAGCACCTCTTGGATCAAGTACCAAACCAAAGACAATAGTCA
>JAFAQB010000387.1 GCA_019246625.1 Nitrososphaeraceae archaeon | reverse complement strand
CGAAAATTACTTGGGATTTCCTACCGGGATCTCAGGTCAGGACCTGGCAGGCAGGGCGTATGTCCAGGCTCAAAAGTTCGGTACAGACATACTCATTGCTAAGGCCACACGACTTATCTGCGACAGTAAACCGTACATTGTTGAACTTGAGAGCGGAACCCGAATTCCTGCACGCACAATTGTGATAGCAACCGGAGCTGAGTATCGAAGGCCGCCATGCAAAAACTTGTCGCGGTTTGAAGGCGCAGGCGTCTACTATGGTGCGACCTTTCTGGAATCGCAGTTATGTGGCGGAGAAGAGGTGATTGTAGTTGGCGGAGGAAACTCAGCTGGTCAGGCAGCCGTGTTTCTGGCTGAAACTACGAAGCGCGTGCACATGCTCGTCAGGTCAGCCGGTTTAGCCGAGAGCATGTCGCGCTACCTGATTCGTCGGATCGAAGAAACCGCTACGATAGTATTACGGCCGTACACTGAGATCATAGGGGTCGAAGGGAGCGATCATCTAGAATCCGTTCGCTGGCAGAACAATCAAACAAGACAGACGGATGAGCATAAGATAAGACACCTATTTGTCATGACAGGTGCCGATCCAAACACCAGTTGGCTTGATGGCTGCGTTGCACTCGACGATAAAGGTTTCATAAAGACAGGCCTTGATCTATTGCCAGAAAATCTTAACACAGCAGGTTGGCCTCTTACACGTCAACCACATTTGCTTGAAACCAGTTTGCCAAATGTTTTCGCTGTTGGTGACGTGCGTGGTGGAAGTATCAAGCGGGTTGCGTCCGCAGTGGGCGGAGGATCAACTGCGATTTCGTTTGTTCATAAAGTACTCCAGGAATAGGAATACATATTGCCAGTCAGAAACTATGACTAGCTAATTACACCCATTAGGATAGGTATATCAACAGAATAGGATTATTAATAATACGTAAGATGGTCAAGGAAAAGACAAAGGAAGATGGTTTAGAATATGTGATTTGGATACCTGGCCAGTAATTCTTCTTTGGAACCATATAGGTTCTTTTAGTTCAGAATAGTTTATCATTTACTAGTTTTATTAGTAGGATTACCACTTACTGTTTGACTGCGCGTGCCGAACTAAGTGAACCAGGGTTGGCGCGATCTGGGTACAGTGCCAGCATCTTGTAATAGAGGTCCAGTATGGTTGTCGTTTGATGATTCAAACTATTAAAATCACGAATGTATTTTCGTGTTGCTCCAATATGTTGAGGATTATCGTCATTTGCAGGGTTCTTATGGCCTGCAACAACTGCACGTGGTTTCAGTCCTTCTATTCTATCAAGTACAGCAATCCAATTAAGTCAGCTTTCTTCGGTTGTCTCAGACATGTAAGGATGACCATTGTAATTTATGAAGGATACTTCTAGAATTTGAGTACAAAACTGAACAGTTGGAATGGAGTAGGTCCAAAGTAGTACAAATGAGAGCTAAAGGCTTAAGCTATGCAGAAATAGCACAGCAGCTCATCTTTTATTATCTGAAGTCGGCTATCGTGAATATAATATAATGAGGCACTAGATCGGTCGGCCGGCAGTGTAGGAATGAGTTAGTTAGTTCATTCATTTATGTGTGTCAATTTAACCATCAAAATTATAATCCGCGCATACATACAAAAACACGTTACAATCAATCAATCAATCTTCATCTTGTCTTATCGCATAGTTATGTATACCATAAAATTAAAAATTGTCTAGATCCTCTTTTTCCAATTTTATAAGATCTCTTGCATGTCTAGCTCTTTGAAGATGTAAGTTTGCCTCCATAATATCCCTTCTTTTAGTGCATTCTTCAGTTAATCTTAGGGCTGAATTGAATTCATTTTGATATAGTTGTATCATTTCTTGTTTATGTCGTTTGATAAAATCATCGAAGTTTTCATGAAGTCGTTTTGAAGTTTCTTCTAGTTTTCGGTCATTCTCATCATAACGATAGGTACTATACGACATAGTCGTTATTACTAACCGTCAATAGTGGTATTATCAAATGTTCATTCATTTTGGCTAATTTTGTCATCAGTATGACAGACGAAATCGTAAAAGGACTTGAGGCTAACATCAAAGATAATTAGAAGCATTTACATATTTATAGAGCAGGAGTTCTTTGCAATTAAATTTAGAAAATAATTGCAATGCAGTCATCATAAAATCTTTAAACTGAAGATAATTATCAAGCCTTGGTACACTATCAGGACTTGTTTCAAATACATACATACAATTAGATTACATAGACTGAAAAGGAGGAAATTTCACATTTATTAGCAAGTCACATCATAGTATTATCATATCGGTCTCATTTTTCAGTATCGACAACGAAAGCCAATGTATTATCGTTTAAATCAAACTCTACTCTTTTTAATCCAAATTCTTCAAACAAAAATCTATATAGTTCTGCCATATAAAGAGACCAATTCTTTCCCATATCATGTTGTATCACATACGAGTGCTGTGTATAATTGACTTCATGTCTATATGGATAGCCTGAAATTTTAATCCATGTTTCAACCACATCTAGAGCTGATTCAACATTGTATTCATTTCTTAGAAGCAGTACAAAATCTTTGGTTTCATTCTTTGCTATATCTCCTGCAATGGTGGATATCTCTTTCTGTGGTAGTCTGTTTATGAGGCTAATTAGCAATCCTCTCCTTACAGTAACAAATCCAGCTTTTGCTGCATTAGAATGCCATTCAATATGCCTTCTTATGATATGACTTACTAACGTATTGACACTGATATCTTTTTGATCAGCTTCATGATGCAGTTTATTTAAAATATTGCTATCTAATCTAAAGGTGATACTTTCACTTTGATGCTGTTTGATTGTCTCATTCTTTTCCACAACATTTGTAACCATGAGACTCAAATGTGATATTGAAGCATAGCTATATTAGTGATACTACTATATAGTGCATAAAAACTAAGACAAATATCAAATCTAAATAAATTTGGTTTAAACTACATGATGTCTAGAGAAGAAGTCAGGGCAGGATGTTCAGAAAATAAGAGGAGTCATTCGCAGTTCTTAATGCTTTTGAAGGAACTAGGATCTATCTATCTTCCATTCTATATTATTATTATTTTATTCCTTTTACTTGTAACTCCTTTCAGAGGCGTCAATAACTCTTGGTTTACTAACTGATGCTTTTCCTTTCCAATTTCCTGTACTATTTGATCAAGCCATTTCCAAAATTCACTTTCAAAGGAATATGCTCTGAAAACTTCTAAGCCAGCTACTATACCTGCATCTAGACCTCCAGCTGCAATACCTGCTATAGCTCCTGGTATGAAAATATCTCGTCTCGATGCACCATTTCTTAGACTTAACTCATGGTTATTTTCTTTACCAGATATTATTACCTATATATCTCTAACACTTCCAGTAATAGTATTAACTTTACCACCTCTGTGTGCTTAGGCAGGATTCTAAAAGGAGGATCAGCCGTATGGGAGCAGATCACATTTGCGTTTCAGGTGATACTGATATTGTAGAGACGGCTTCTACCTCTATTGCTCTGAATGGAAGACCATATGCTCAAAGAAACTGCTGGATGACACGGTTTGTTGATGGTTTGATCGTAGAGGTTCGAGCTTACTTGGATTCAGTCCTTGTTCAGCAAGTGATCTATGAGAATGAGTAAGTAAGCTATGACTTCTTAGGAGTTGCCGAGCGTGCACTAAGGTTAACGTGAAGATATTGGATGAAGAGTTATTCTATACCTAGGTGATGACCAAGCCTAAGCTCAAAGTCTCCAGGTTTTTGAAAACCCCGATCAACAATCTTGTCAATGCGTGAACGGGTTTCAGGCCAGGTTTGCATTCGGATAAACGTTTCGCCAGCAGCAGCAAGACGAGCATCGTCGGGAAGGAGGGATGATCGGTTGACTAGTCTCTTTGCTTCTATGAGTGCTTTCTTTTCAAAGGATGCAATCCTACGGGCAAACCTGTCAACAAAGTCGTCCAATTCAGCATCAGGAATTGCTCGGTTGATCCATCCATAACGTTCTGCGGTATCGGCGTCATAATCCTCGCTGCTAGCTATGATCTCCAACGCACGGGCTCGCCCTACAAGCAGCGGCAGATACACAGAACCGCCGGCTCCTGGGATAAGTGCAGAACCAACCTCAGGCTGTCCTAAGATCATCTTCTCGCGGCTCCCAAAACGTACATCCAGGCCTTCTACGAATTCGGCGCCAATACCTCTTGCTCTGCCGCGGATGGATGCGATAGTGATGATAGGAAGACGTGATAAACGTTGCATGAAATCTGGTAAAAGTCTAAGACCCGTGGGTCCAACATCAGTAGAGATATGACTGATATCGACGTGTGCTATGTAGTAGTCCGGGTTAGTACTATCAAACACAACGACCTTCAGTTCATTAGCAACTTCAAACTGATTGATAAGGTCTTGCAATTCATGGAGTACCTCAGGGTCTATTAGATTCAATGGTGGATTGTCAATTGTGACGCGCCAGTAAGCAGGAGAATGGCGAGTAACATGTAGCTTCTTCATGATAGACTATTGCGGACATTTAATTATAATATTTCGATGAGTACATTGCCTTGCATTGTACCCAGAACAGCATAATAAAACATAGTTCATTTCGAGCCAAAAAGAAATTTATTCGATTCAAGAAGACTACAATGTTTCATAAAAGAAGAAAGCGAATCTAATCTATTATACTGCTAATAATATTCATATATATAGTCAATCTATTTCCATATCTATTTACTGCTACTATTGCTGATACTAGTACAATTACTATATGATATGGACATCAATAAAGCAGAGTGGAGCTGTTACTATTGTGTTACTTCCATTTACCGATTTCCTAAGAGAGGGGAGATTTGAAGAACTGTTAGATCCGTTATAATTGGTTCATATCATGGACCATATTGTTGTCTTAGGGTCTTCTGTTGTTGTGCTAAAATCTCAGATGACAAAGAAGGTCCAATATGTCCAACCTATACCCAGAGAGGAATGACAGCAGCAACTGATAGCCCCATGGCTAGTATTACCAAAAATGTATCTAGAATTGGACGAGAACCTTGCTTTACAATGCTCACAAAGAAATAAACAAATTCTCCAGAGGAACAATGAAGGGGAAGAGAAGCAAATGCAAAGTTCGTACTTACATACTACTAATACTAGTAGTAGCAGCCTCTAAATACAATGGTTCAAAGCACCCCTTCAGATTTTATGACATAAAAATTTACTAGCCTCAAGCATAAGTATCAAGTTTACACCAAAATACAGTGGTCGTGAGTCATCATTTTCAGCATGCTCTTATCCGCTCTCTGACTACGTCACCATGGCATTATGTTCATTTGTCCATAACGTCTCAAATCCTTTAAGAGGGGATAGGTCGAAGTTCCGAATTATTTCTTTGTCAATATTAGTTATCATTGGATCAGTAATCAGCTCTTGTCTCTTGGTTTTATAGATCTTGTCATATGCAGATTGAATGGCTCTATTATTTTGTGCAGCGCTATTACAAAGTGAAGTCCGGTGCAAAATCAAAAATTTCGATTTAGATGCTAGAGAATATGAGCTCGCTAACATGAACCGGCTATTCATAACCAATGATACGTAAACATTCATGAGTTTCAGCTGATTAGTAGTTTCAACTTCAAGAAAAAAAGGAACAGGTCCTAGAAATCCTTTTAATAGCTGAGTGATATTTTCAGTCACATCGTAAGCTTCCCTTATAGGACTTAACACCTTCTGTATTCGAATTAGTACAATGTTGATTATCAAATACGCAGCTATTCCAACAACGAAATCCGGAGTGAGAATCCATAAAAGCTGCTGATTGTTTAGTAGTGAGATTGTTCCTAGACTAACAGCGATCGTTGCAACAAAACCTACAAGTGCTAGCAAATTATTACGGATTTGAAGTAGAAAGACACGTATTTGTCAATGGAACTCTCAAAGTCCTTATCCTCTAGTTGCAGCCCATCAGAAAAATTTTGTAGATTATATCTTAGAGTATCGAAGAGCCATCTTTTCTCTGTCCCTTCATCTATCATAAGAATTCTACCTCCAAGCAAATTCTCACAAGCTATTAGATATCTTTTGTTCACAC
>JAFAQB010000349.1 GCA_019246625.1 Nitrososphaeraceae archaeon | reverse complement strand
AACAATAATATCTGTTCCTAAAGTCGTTGGTTTTGGTCAACAATTAGTAATATTGTCTATGGTCTATCCTTACCTTAAGTAAGAATTGTTAAAAGTTATGCAATATCATAAGGCAGCTATTTTGGGTCAAGATAGAGCTAGAAAAGCTCAGATGAAGCTATTCGAGTATGCAGGATTTGCAATGCTAACTTATACTATCAAGCAACAAAAGACAGGATTTGAGCCTGTAGGAGAAGAAATGCTTATTGGTAAAATGGTCAGGCCTAATGAAGCAATGTTATTTATCTGTGATAAAGATGGCTATGCAAAGGCACAATCAAAGCCCTTATCATTAGAAAAAGGACAGCAAATTTATAAAAAGATGATAAAAGATGGAATGGCAGAATTTAAAGGCAATATCAAAACTGTTTCTTGACTGCTATGATTTCAGTACCTATTGAATATTTGTCATTAATTGCGTTTTTGATATTCGTTACATCTGATCGCAAAATTCGGGTAGGAATATTCGAACGTTCTATCACTTTTAGAGCTACAATGTCCATAAGATCATATGTCCCAGCCATAGAATTTTCCTTCCCAAGAATATCCATACATTCCTTTACTGTTATTTCTTTGAATAATTTTGCTTTTTTGTTAGTATTTGGATCTGAATCATAAATACCATTGACATCGGTAGCATTTAGAAAGGTCGATGCCTTTACTTTTTCAGCTATCAATGCAGAAGTAGCATTAGTACTTTGGCCAGGATGTAAACCACCTACAACCACTATTTTACCACTTTCCACTGCTATTGCTACATTTTCAAGATCAATTGGAACTTGTGAATATGCCAGATCTTGCAGAGCTGCAATCAACAACTTTGCATTCAATCGTGACACTTCGATTCCCATAATATCAAGACTTGCTTCATCAGAGCCGAGGTTTCGAGCCAGATTAATATAATGGCGTGCAATTACACCACCACCTGTGATAATCACAGGTTGTATCTTTTTGTCAATATGGCTTAGCATTTGAGCATATTTTTTGATTGAAATCTCGCGTGCATCGTAACTAAATATACTGCCACTTAATTTGATAACTATTCTATTCTTATGGATTATTCTACTTTTATTCGTAGTCTTCATTGCCGACGACCTTTTTAATAGATTGTTCTACGGCATTTCTGTTTTCAGCAGTTGTATATACTCTCAACATATCCAGAAAGCCAGTTATGGAATCTATAAGAGGAATTTCAGAGACAGGTGTTTCGTATGCACGGTCTTTATCTACAAGTAATACTGAATTTATTTCTTTTTTAGTAGGAGTCAGTGGCATTGATGGAGCTCTTGATGCATCAACAAAAACAGATTTTTCTTTCACTTCTGCTGTCTCAGCTATCTGTATTCCCAAATTATGTAATGTTTGCCTATCCATTTTGCTATATAACCTATCACGCTTATGAACAAATTTCTCATACACACATTTTAATAATTTCCTACTCCTATAATCTGTTGCTAATTTGACTGCAATTTTATTGCCATTCTTAAGTGAACATATACGTTCTAGCGTAACTTCATCAGTCAGATTTTGATAATTATCTATGGATGTGTCTGTTAAATTTAGATGTTCATCAGCCAATTCCATTGAATTTAATAACATGACTTCTGCTGATCTCACAGTCTTGTGAAAATAGACTGCCTTGAACATTTCGTACCTTGAGATTAACATTGACTCAAATGAATATAGCGCAGATCGATTAATAGCTAGGTGGCCATTAGATACTACTTCAAGCGAACTTACCAATCTGTGATAATCAATTTTGCCGTACTCTACTCCTGTAAATAATCCATCTCTTGGTAAATAATCCATCAGATCTGCCGATAGTCCACCAGCGATAATCTCATTGAAAAACTTGATTTTGGATTCACCAAATGATATCTTGCATATGTCAGACGGATTGTGACCATATTTCTTTAAAACGTCACTGATCTCGCTTTTAGAAATAATTTGCTTACCTATATTTTCATGACTAATCCTGTGTCTTAATTCCAATACCTCCTCAAATAAATGAGAAAAAGGTCCATGGCCTATGTCATGGAGCAATGCTGCCAAGCGTAATTTTTGAACTTTGTCTTCATCATCAAGATATCCTTTGGCAAAGAGGGTTTCTCCTGCAAACCCTGCTATATACATTGTACCTAGAGAATGTTCGAATCTAGAATGCTGAGCACCAGGATAAACTAGGTGGGCTCCCGCAAGTTGCCTGATCCTTCTCAAGCGTTGAAAGACTGCAGTATCTATGAGTTCTTTCTCCACTTCTGAGAAACGAATATACCGATGAACAGGATCGGTAATCTCACCATCAAACTTCATTACTATTGATGGTAATTGTTTGTATGGGTGAAATTAAACTTTGGGCAACTAGACTTGCAAAATAGTATTTTATATCCACGTTGTAGTAATATGAAGCGCTACTTTGAAACATGTATTTTATTATCTTTGAGAGTTTCGGATGATTTTTCTTAGCATGATCTTCTTCGGTTTTGCTTTTGCTTCGGCAACATGAATGTCATGATTATTCAGTATATGATGCTCAGATATCACATAGGTATGTTATTGTCATTACGACGTTGTTATCCAGAAGCTCTCACCTAAGCACGTAGTCATGCCATTGCATATATCTATGAATAGATTAAACTAATTTTGATCTGCTCTAGTTCAGAGATCTCAGACATGGAAAAAAGTCGAAGCTTTCGTTCATATCTTTGTCTATTGAATAATTCTATGAGCACTCTTTTTCAATATAGTGGTGTAGTGTGATGTAGCTTAAATTTATATGGTTGTAAGTATGACATATGGTCATTAGGATAAGCAATTTGTTCCGGAAAAAACTTTAATGTATTATAGATGATTTATTAAAATACACATAACTTAAGCACATTTGTATTAATTCAAATGTGGATTTACACATTAGAATCAGACTTTTAGGCTTTTTATGATCTTCATTATGTCTTGATGAACCTCTTCTCTATTTTTTTCTCCATTTATTATCTTCCATTTGAATTTCCTCGCAAGAATACGGTAGTTCTTATATACATCTACCATCAGCTTTTGATCCTTCTCAAATGTATCATTATATTCTGCTGCAGTCCTCTGGTACGACATCTTAGAACTTACTTCAAGTACTATGACCAGATCTTCTTTTGGTAGGCCTTTATCTAAATTGAGTAGCCAGTTAATGTTAAGACCATTTGATATACCGTATGCAAGATTTGATTGGTAATATCGATTTATTATTATTATTGTGCCATTATTCACCATGCTTTCTATTTCTCTTTTTTTTTCCCATCTGTTTGCAGAAAAGAGCATATGTTTTAGTTCATTAGGATAATTACGCTTGCCATCTAAAAATGCTCTTATCTCTGCTCCTATCGGTGTAGTATAGTCGGGGAAATCAATTACAACACAAACTTTACCTGACAATTTCAGAGCATCTACAAGTAGTCGAGACTGGGTTCCTTTTCCAGCTTTGTCTGATCCTTCGATTACTATGATCTTACCTTTGCCCATTACAAAAGATGCATCCATCAATAATAAAAAGATGCTGAAAGAAATTTATATATTACATGAATAGTTAAAAGATTTGCAACAAATAGAGTTAAATTGGTTGCCTTAACAAATAAAATAAATTTTTTGGTATATGAAACAGTAATAATCTGACAGCCTCATATGATAATAATATAGACAAGATTCCCATAGACTATAATATCGAGTTAATGTTACTCATTAAAAAGCCATTCCTGGAATGACGAGGGCATGGTACAGGTTTGAATATGAAGAGAAATTGAAAAAATGATGCATTTATTTTTTGGTGTCGATTGATGATGTTACGGAGTGCTGGACTATTACAAAAATGTCGCCCCGACTAGAGTTTACTATACGAAATAATTTGAAGTTCTGGTATCGTTCATTCTATATTAAGGTAGATCATTCCTATGATAAGGACTTCTGAATACTATAGTTTCTATTAACTTAAGATAATGCGTATAGCTAGGCATGTGCTAGCTTTAATTGCTATGAGCAGAGCTAGAGCACACCCATCTATAATCCGTTATGGCTTGTACCTTTATTATAGTTCTAGAAGCTTCAGGTTAGCAACTAATGTTTGTCTTCACTCATAAAAAGAAGCCATGTAGCTATATGGAAATGAGTTCAGAGATACACCTCCTTGGCGATAGGTTCAGAATAGACAGACACAAAGTCAGACAAGTATTTGTTGACGAAACTCTCATATATAGATGGTCTAGTATATTGGCTATGGATAGCTTATGAGCCTAACCTGGCTGTCTGTTTGATGATCCATCTATCTAGGGAAAGGACAATTTTAGTCTGCTATCAGTTCTTCAAGCAGTTAAGGAACAGCTATGGCAGGAAGCCTATTTTTACAGATGGTGCCTATTGGTATAATACAGATTGTAGATGGTTAAGATTGCCTCATCAAATGTATGGTACTGAATTGAAGAAGAATATTATGAAAAGGTTCAATCAGCATATCTAGGACAGGACTGAATGTTTTGACGATCGATCACTTCCCTTGCAGAAAGCCAGATTGTGACAGGCAGCATATCTAGAATTGGCTGAAATATTCGTACTATATGTACACATGGATATGGATAGAATAAGGTTTATGATATTCTTAATTATGGACGGAGGTTAAATTAACAGAACCTACTATACTAGTAAATACTAAATAAAACAATTGCTTATAATAAAATCTTCCAGATAAAAATGAATTTGCATCGAAAAAGACAACTCCTTTTCTTTGATGTAGGACAAACATTAGTAAATGAATGGCGCTTTATTGATTATTTTGACCAAAGATTCTTGGAATTGCTTAACGGTTTTGGAGCACGAATTGATGTTCGAAATTATCAAGCAGTTAGGGATAGCGTTATCAGAGACCGCAGAATAGGCAATGGTTGTATTAGAGAAATAATTACTGAAGTTTGCAAATTAATATCCCAAACAGGATATGATAAAATCATTGCGAATAAATTAGAATATGAACTTGATGAAGGAGGAAGAAATCTTTTTGGTTTTTTTGATGATGTAGAGCAGACAATAGAAATTCTCTCAAAACAGTACGACTTAGGTATAATATCAAATCAATCAAGAGTACCCATTTTACATTTATTGAAATATTCTAACATTGGTGTATTTTTCAAAGTCATAGTACTCTCATCCAATGTTCAAATGAAGAAACCTAATCCAAAAATATTCCAGCTTGCAGTAGATACTGCAGAGTGTCATCCAGAAGATTGTATCATGGTTGGCGATAGACTTGATATAGACATCGGCCCTGCAAATAAATTAGGGATGAAGACGATTAGAATCACAAATTCGATCTTTAAATCGCAACAGCCAATTGATAAATTTGAGCAACCATTGTATACAGTAACTAACTTAGGCGATATTCCAAAATTACTATTAAAAATTAGCAATTCATGTTAATAATATCACTATGATTTTCAAATCTAATTGCTGCAGTTCTATAATATTGTTAGGTGTTGGCTCGCTCTTGCCAGTGTAGAATTCAATTCTACTTTTGTAGAAACCGTTCTATTATTATAGTAAGTAGATGGATGTCATTGAGTTTGTATTTCCTTAGGCCTTTCTGTCTGTGTTGGGATATTGAGTTCATTTTACTATGTTATTTACCATAATCAGACTTTGGAGTTGAAGATTAAAACCCAAAACAATGCGATTAATCGTCATGATTCTTATAAGCACACAGGAATATTAATCTTAAAAATTCAATGAATTTTCTTAGACAATGAGATGGATGATGATGAAATGTAACTCCAAATTAAATTTATGTTTGCTATCTCTCAATTATATAACATCTTCAAAATAGAACCATCTGCAGACACCTCTTTATGATATAATGATACCTTTAGATATACAAATTATAATTTATTTTTTACTGCGTTCTATTGCTAAGGTTTTTATGGTTATTGTAGTTTTTATACGATATCTCTATTCTTCTACCAAACCATACTTCTGCAATTCCGTTGTAGGATTTTATTTGTATTAGAACCATTCCTGTGGTTTTCTCTATTTTCTTGAGTGAATTGACATCCATATAATAATCCTTAGCACCAAAAACCAGAAACTCCCAATCTTCAGCAGATGCGTAATTATAACTAAAATTTTTATCAAAATCAATGGAATGTTTTATCCAACGAATGCATTCATCTATTTCTAATTGGGTCAATCCAATCACACCATCTTTCTTTGTAGCGGATGTAATAGTTCTTAAGGAAGCTGGTAATATCCATAAGAAAATAGAATAGAAAAATAGCAGTTAGTAAATGAAGAGTTCAGAAGTACGATAACAATATGATAGAAAGATACTATTGTCTTATCCGGATCAGCAATACATATGAAAAGTTTGTTTTCCGATATTCTAAGTTGTTTTCTCTGATCTACTTTGATCTGTAAATCAACATTCCAAGGCTTATTGGTTACTATCTCTCAAATGTATAAATCGTAACCTCTTAAAGAATGATCCGAAAATTTCATTTAGAATTTATCGATGGACGAACTTTCATCGCTACCTCACATGGGTGTGGTTGCTAAGCCAAATCTCCACCCATGATACATTGACTGAATATTTGAGCTTATGTGTTGACGACTTTTACTTGCAATCCTAAGATTTTGTTTTCTTCTCTCAGATAACTTTGAATTTTTACCTACGTCTAGAATAACATCAGGGAAGATATTTCATGTATTTGACGCTTTAGACGGTTCTTCTTTCTGTCTCTTATAATAATATATTATAATTGGTCAATAACATATTATTTCACTATATTATTTTATAATAATATTCTATTCCCTTTAGTCCGAACCCTCTAATTCGTTTGATTTTACCTTCTTTTGTCAGGCGGCGTATTGCATATCTTATCTTTCGTCTACTTATGTACTCCATTTCCTTTTCGATATGCATCGTAGTAGCTTGACCGCCGAAGTCATTTTTTATAAGTAGGTAAACTGATTCAACCAATTTTTCTTTTGATTGTTGTGTAAGTTGAATATTGGCAAACTGCATATATATTCAATCGGAGGATCTTGACTAAAAATAACCTAGCTTCTTCTATTTTACTATAATATACATAAACATTGACTCCAATTAATTATAACGATGGATATATTAACCGATCTCTACTCAGACTTGAAGACTCTGCATATATCTATATAAAAGTAATATAAAAGAACGTCAAAGTAGTAAAGATTCATAATTGTTTAATGTCTTCTTGTCAAACTGTCCATCCTGTTAACGATTTGAACACGAGACTGTCATCTTAAAATATCTCCTCAAGTTTGGAAGTAATTTGAAAAAGATATTACTACGTGTAAGGTAGAGTGTGCAATTTAATTTTAAAAACTAATACATAACACAAATCCGTAATCACTGTATAAGAGATGACTCAGCCATACCTCAGCATCAAAATGACGGCGCGATTCCTTTACAGCATTAATGTCTAGACCGTAGCTATCTCAAAACATCTACAGATACAAGAAGATTAGGAGCCTTTGTGATTGAGGTATTGATTTGAGGTAATCTCAGCTGTAATGGATATTCTTGTTGAAAATGGAGTTGTAAAACCTGAAACTCTCCTATGCGTTGACAAAAGAACAGCATCTAGTTTTAGTATCACAACCATCGAATATTGTCATATGCTCATAAGTAAAAATCATATGTTAATACACAACGTTTTCTGCCGTAAAGCAATTTAGTAGAATCATTAGATATACATTTTTGCATATCTAAATATCATGATAAGTTTATGAATTAATTATTTTTGCAGGTTTGGAAATGCCTTTTGCTCATCTTTTATTTTGGTAATTTCATAAGAACTATCAAGATGTTTCGTCACGTGTATATTACATATTCGACACATATAGTATTTTATTGGAGGATCATGACTAATAGAACCATTTAACCATACCATCATTGTGCCGCACAATGGACAATTCATTGTCATTAATATAGAAAAGTATGGATAACTACTAATATACCTTATTAAAAGCACATACTATGGCTAAACAGATAATGGTTAGTAAACAACTCTACACGCCTTCAGTCATTGACTCTTCT
>JAFAQB010000145.1 GCA_019246625.1 Nitrososphaeraceae archaeon | reverse complement strand
AGAAAAGGAAATATCTGCTGGAAAAGACCCGATGGGACTTGCAGCAACAGTTCTTTATATATCTTGTTTGAACACTGGTATAAAAATAAAACAAGAGGATATTTCAAATGCAGCAGGAATCACTGGAGTAACGTTAAGAAATAGGTTAAAAGATCTAAAAAATAAACTCGACAGACCAAATGTAACCATTCGTCTATAACATTAAATGATTCATCAATAGCTCTCTTCAAGATTGAAAAATTTACCTCACTGATTCAATCAAGGCCTAGTTTGGTGTGATTTACTATGACCAAAGTTAATGTGGATTTGATTCCTTCAATTTTTCGAATTTTTGATATTATGATTTCTTGTAGCTCTTTCTGAGTTTACATTAACTGTGGCAATTATATTGTGCGTAAGTTGATGAAAAATGAGGACTGGTATTGACAAAAAAGGCTATATCTGGTTATGGAAAGCCATTGTCAAGCTATCATGTGCAGGGAGCAAAGGATTCAAGAGGTCTAGCAAATTTAGGATTGGTTGAAGTGGAGAAAGGAGATAGGGCAAGATCTCTGCAAAACTTACTATTCTTGGTAAGCTATTAGTAACCAGTAATGCTCTTAGTGCGTCTAATATTAGGGGCAATATATCTTAATCCTTGTAGTGAATATTATATGTTAAACAAAACGATAATGAAGCATATTAGAATACCTATTGCTACTATATCTTCAGCTATATTTTTGGCTACAGCGTTAGCATCACTAATTTCTCTTTCAGTTTTGCAGCAACATGATGTGGCCTTCTATGTTTATGGTCAAACACAAGGCATAGCAGGAGAACAACAACATCAAATTACAAATGCAGCTTCTCCTTCTAACATGTTATCATTGTCGACGCTAACAAGCCAAGGTTCTCCATATCAAGGAACTAACTCTGCTCCTGTCACTGTTATTGATTTTAGTGATTTTCAATGTCATTTGTGTGCCAGATACGTAAAAAATACTGAACCAATGATCAATAAAACGTATTTTCAGACAGGTAAAGTTGCTCTAGTCTTTAAGCATCTTCCAAATCGTGGGTTTGATTCACTACCTGCAGCTTTGGCAGCTCAGTGTACCCAAGATCAAGGAAAATTCTGGCAGTTTCATAATTTGCTATATGAAAAACAAGGACCAATTGATTCGGGATGGGCAAACAGAGATAATTTGAAAAAACTTGCATCCCAAATGTCTGGACTTGACATGCACAAATTTGATTCATGTTTTGATAGCCAAAAGTACAAATCAGTTATAGAAAACGATATTGCTTTAGCACATTCCTTTGGATTTACAGAAACACCTTCATTTATAATAGTTAAAAGTGACGGCTCAAATCCACAAAAGATAGAAGGACCACAACCTTTTCCAGCATTTAAAGCAATCATTGACAAAGAACTTGCATATTGAAAGATAATGTTTGCAAGAAGACAAAATGAAACATATTAACGATAATAATACATTCAGAGTATTAACGAGCTTGAAGACAACGATACCACTTGTGTTTAGAATGGTATTCTCAAATCGTCTTTATATTGCTTCATTTATGCAGCCATGGATATCGTTTTTTGAAGCAACATCAATTTGACCAGCATGAATTCTTATAGTTTTGCCATTTCCAAGATAATATGTAAGTTCGCCCTGTATCATAATCCAAGTATCTTGTCCCCATGGATGTATATGGCCCTGGACCTCTTGTCCTGGTTTGACGCCCCATACAAAAATTAAGGTGTTTTCAGTTGCAGCTACCTGTACTACCTTGGCCTTTTCATCTGAGAACTTCTAAATTTTAAGATCGAAGATCCTCTCAGACAAGATGTATAATGACAACGGTGTCTATTATTATTTAATGATTTTAATTGTTAGATTAAGAATATAATGTAACATTGCTTAAATTGCCACGCACATATTCATTACATTCCAGTAATTATTGCACCTAACCTAAATTAGTTAAGTCTATTCCAAAATTAGTAAAAGCACAAATAATAAAATTTGTGAGCAACAAATGATTGGATTGGTTCAATATCTAGAGTGCTTTTACATTAAATCCGATTTAGTTTTTTTATTATTGTTAACATGTAGCAAACTTGGCAAGCTGTTTTATTAGGTATGGAGTTAGTGGAGTAACAGAAGACTATGATTGTGAAAATCCAAACCAGCCACTTGTGAAAATGACGTGGTAACAGGTGAAATCAACGTCAGACGATGTAGTTAACAATCATAGTATCAATCTATTCAAAATCTAACTACTATTATCCATCTTTCAAAGACTGGGAATGAGTTAAGCAGATTTCCAAAAAGTTACATCAGGTTTAAAGAATAAGGTGCTGAAGAACACTGCCAGTGTGGTGCTCAGTCTTTATCGACCACCGAATATTTGATCGGTTAGACGAGATACTTCAAAAAAAAACAACGTAATGATTAACGCTAGCAATCCTAACTTTAACCTAGCCTAGGACAATGACTCTTTTATTACTTAAGAAATTCACTTCAGTAGATACGCGGATTAACTTTATTATTATTATTATTATCGACACGAATAGCAAGTAAAAGATTGGAAAGGTGATTTGCAGCTGGAACGAAAAATGTCAAAAATCAAAGTAGAAAATAGTTAAATACTACCTTCCAGAAATTAATAAATCCTTCGCAAGGTTATATTCTGGCTGGCTTAAGAGATCTGTATTACAATCAGATGTATGTCCAAGGCTGGTAGAATACGGTAACGATTCAACACTTAATACTGGTACTATTCCGTCATTAGGTCCCTCTTCTGCGCTAAGAATAGAGAATCCTACAATTTCAGTTGTAGGATTGTATATTTCAGTTGTACAATTTAATGGCAAAGAACCTGATGAAAGAGAAGGTACCCAATCACCTGCGATAGTAAAATATTTGGTATTGTAATTCGCTTTCACATTGAGATCATCAGCAAATGTTGTAAAGTTATATAATGCTGGAGTGCACCAATCAGAGTGTGCAATTAGAGCTAGATTATTTGCCAATGGTGAACCAGCATTAGGTGTTCCAATCATTATCAGGTTTGCCACATCATGGGTACCACTATTTGCCAAGTAGACTCTTGCATCTAATCCACCTTTGCTATGGCCAACTATGTTTACGTGATTTTGTCCTGTCATTTCCTTGACTGCTTGAACTATGTTTACTAGCTCTTTAGCATGATTAGCAGCACTATCACACTCATCATCAGGGTGAAAAGTCACTGTGCAAAATGGTATGCCGTCACGGTCGAGCAGCAGTTTCCACTTAAACCATACCGATGAATCTTCTTTATAGCCATGTACAAGAATTACTGGAAGTGACTTATTAGAAGATGCCGATATTCTCCCATTATCACATGGAGACAATTGACCTTGACCATTTGCTAGCTTAAAGAATGATTTACTGTTTATTATTAACATTATTGTGATTATTGTTATTATAGATATTCGCACGAACGATTTCTCGATTTCGGCCATTGTATATTGATTAACAGTGTGATCAAGATAGTTTTATTAAAAGGTGATCTCAGTCCAGTCAGATTGAAGTGTTTTGTTCTAGAGTATTCTCACTTATTTTCTCTGAAATCTATGAGGAGTATACTCATTTTCCTTGCTTTTTTTCTGTTAGTTTTTCAATCTGCTTTTGGACCGTCATCCTGTCACCATTTATTGTCAATAGATCTATGGCCTTTAGAATCTGAACAAGAGAATTGTGATTTTTCAAAAACAGCAAAGATGTCATTTCGATATATTGGCTTTATTCTAAAAAGGCATGGGCTGAGTCATGGAATTACAACTACAGCAGATAACAACAAAAAGTTTCATTTCAATCTACTTGAACAAGAAGACCAGGCTTTTAGTCTTGATCATTAAAATAATGTTGAGCTGTGTGTTCAAATGTACTAATGCATGTCTAGTACAACCAATCAGGCCCACCTGACTTTGTTCTTTAACGCTTGCAGTAAATATTCATTCTGATAATCGGTATTAGTTATCGTTGGTAAGATTACCGGAATTTCCTCAGTGGCTGATTTAAATAAATTGACAAGAATTTCTTGTGTTTCATTGGGATCCTGTAATGTATCCATAAATTCCCTTTTCGTACCTTGTTCCTCTTTTTGGCTGGAATTGCTTTATTCTAGAGCATATCAAAGAAATATTGCTGCTGTTTAACAAATGATTTTACCGTGCTTATGATAAATTGAAGATGTGGTCCTGATTTAATAGTGTCTGCACCATCATGATATTCGCTCCCAGAAATTGTTTAGATTAACGTGTCGCGTTGATGTATGATAGAATAGAATCAACAATTGTTAACTCCCAACTTTATTATTGTTAAGATCATAATGAAACCATTTACCTTGTGTGAATCTAAGAGGAGGTGAACAAATATAGTAGCAACAATGGAACAACGAGAAAGAAGTAAAGAGAGTAACCATAAGAAGGAGGAGGAAAAGCAACACTTACTAGGGTTTCAACAACACAGCAAGCAGCATCGCCGTTTCCTTCCTCTAATGGGCGACAACTTTTACAACTGCGAATTGTGTGGTGTTGGAATAGCACTTTTGCAGATTGTTACTTGTAGTGGCGAAGACGAAGGAAAATTCAAGGTTTGCGGTGCATGTCTTAAAAAATACATTGACGAGCAAGCAGCTTAGTCCAAATACTTTCCTTTCTATTTGATTTTAATTCTCACATCATTAAAATGAAGAAACGTACGAGTTATTCTGCAAAATGAGCAAGCCAGTTATTTATGGCAAAGAAAAGAATAGAATTATCCTAGGTTTTAAATTGCTTGCAGCTAAAGGAAGAAAATGGTCAGAAAGTCATGCTCCTAAAATTAAAGAACATCAACTATAGTCATTACATGTCATAAAGTCTTTAAAGATGGGTTGAATAGAATCGCTGCCCGAAATTTCCTAAATAGAATTTCCTTATTACCACAGATAAACACTTTTAATAGTGTTATCATATAATCATTTTCATTGTAAGAAATATTCTGTTCTACTGTAATGACATCATTTATTGGAAATAAAGAGCATATATGATCACTTAAATGACCATTGTAGGCAAAATAATAGAAACTATTAGTAGCTCTGAGATGGGATGGGAAGAGGCAGCACAGCAGCAGTAAATGGGGCTAAAAAGACTATACGTGAAATAACATGGTGTTGAAATTCTAGATATGACTGCAAAAGTAGACCCTACTAGTGGTAATATTACTGAATATTGTGCAGCTGCAAAGATATCATTTGGTGTAGAGCATTAAGTAGCAAGCCACAATATCCTTTTTAGTCTATAAATTGGATGTATCTATCGTGGTGATATGATAAAGGAGTTTCATGTACTCCTAGTGGATGTTAATTGTATTATATTATTTGTCGAGCATGCCATGTAAGTGTGCGATTGCATTTTCAATATCAATGTGTTTGTATTGCCCAGCTCTACTTTCGGCAGCAAGTAGACCACATCGGTGAACAATATCGAAATTGCCATAAGGAAATTTATAATGCCCCTTGCTGTTTTCATCTTCTTCATCTTCTATGCCTAAATACCACTTACCATATTCAGAAATACCATGTTCCTCAATGAATTTGTTTTCTTTTTCAGCAGATGGTTGGTGCTCGCTCCACTTGTCTTTTTCGTCTTGTACACATTTTCCATTTGATATTAGGTTTTTAGCATATTCAAACGCTCGTTTGTTTAGCTTTGTTGCCATGATAATCTTTCTTTTCACTTCATCGTAAAAAAGGCTAATCTTTTTTACAGTTTTAGAATCTAATGTATAGCATCACTAGATTTAAAGGACTTCCAATCAGCCTTAACTGGCGTTTTCATTATACAATTGTGTATATTTTGAGTATGTTTCAAATACTTCATTAAATTTGCTATATGAATTTCCTCGTCATCTAGTTCTCTTAGAATATCATCCATTGAATTGGTGAATTGGTTATTGTGTATTCTGATTGAAAGGTTTAAGACAATAACGACCACATTTTGATTGGGACACTATTGCAATTCCCCTACAAAGGAATATTTATCGGGTGTTATTGGTAGAAGAAGGATAAGCATTACCATTCTAATAATCCTTATTAGAATCGATCTGTCCTTATGATTTCAGCTATGGGACATTATGACAAGCTGTGCAAAGAAATTCTAAATCTAGATCCAAAGATTCGTTTTGCTGGTATATGTGACGATACTGGTGAAATCAAGTATGGTGGTCAACGTGAAGGTGTAAAGAATTTACTCTCTCCAGAAGAAACAAAAAAATCAAATCTGCAAGCATTAGCTAGATGGGGGTTACGTAATGCTCTTGCTCCTAAGGTTGGAAAGGGGAAATATGCTATGGCAGAATATGAAAAGATAAAACGTATAACTATACCATTAGAGGATGATAATCTCCTTTTAGTAACCACTGAAATAGAAGTTGATCATGGAAAGATAATAAATGATGTTCGAAAGTTGGTTCAGTATCCTAGTGATAATTACATGTCAGATGCATAATAGCATCACGTGAACCTTGCATATTTAGGGCTAAAATTGGTCCCTACACCTACTAATACGTCTGATCTTTACAAAGAAAAATATTGATTACAACAATTTCTTTCTAGGCACAACAATCAAGATCAAAATATTTGAGAAAATTGGACATAGATTTATGACAGAAACTTTTTAATAATAATGTCGTTATACGCATTAACTTCTGGACTCAAAGTAAGACACAGATTGAGACAAGCAAACCTTAAAGCAATTCGATCTTTCATCTAAGGTCGGTTATTATGATCTGCTACTTCTTCATATTAGTATGCCGAAAATGAATGGTCTTGAATTATACAAGGAAATGGCAAAAATAAATAACAAAGTCAAAGTCTGTTTTATGACAGCCTTTGAAATATATCGTGATGAGTTCAAAAGGCTGTTTCCTAAATTGAATTTAAACTGCTTTGCCAATAAGCCAATTTCATTAAAGACTTCTAATCTATTAAAGATGGAATTGGAAGTTATTGCCACTTGACTGTAAAAATATAAAATAGTACAATTTGATGCACACACATATTGCCTGGGATATCATAGGCCACTGATATGCATTAAAAGTAAACGCATAAGAACAAGAACTAAATTTACTACCAAATATTATGAATGGATTGAGAAATGCTTTGTCGCATAGCTTACTCTTCTGTTAATAGAGTTTGATCTATATTCATTTAGCTTAGATGGGGTGTTTATCGTTTGTGCTCAATTGGCATAGGTATAACGAATCATTGGTTAGACGTGGAGAGATATTGCTTGATTTTGATGT
>JAFAQB010000313.1 GCA_019246625.1 Nitrososphaeraceae archaeon | reverse complement strand
GATCTTGTTTTCTTTGCGAACTAATAATTCGTGAGTTATATGCTTTACTTTACCATCATCATTAAAAGCAATTTTTGCAAGGCCTATGTTGTTATCTGTTATAACTAAAGATGGTATATGAAAGCCAGATGGTTTTAAGATAGCTCTATTTTCTATCCAATCAGGAGATGTATCTTTTACAATAGCATCTAGGTCATGTTGTTTTAAAATTCTATTTATAAGTCTGTATATTATTCCTCCTTTCAGTTGATTTATTTGTATTAATTTAAATGATGATAATTTTTTTGTTGCTGTTGTTCTTACTGATTTTGCTGTTGTACTATTGCCAACATTCCAGCCTACACGTATAGATATGTCTGATGAAAGCAGTTAGCTTAATCTTCCAAGGAGCTCATTTAAAATCAACTCTTTTGAAAAGCTGGTGGTTTTTAGCGCGCTACTTGTAAGTTGAGCTATAGACAAACGACGACGATCCTCTTTTCCATTTTTTTTTATTTTATCAAAAAGATCGAAAGATGCACTTACTGTAAATCCGTAATGGACATCTCCAGATATAAAGATACAATTCTGCACTCCAATATCTTGTATAAGAAAGCTTAGAAAACGTATGAAGCCATTTTCGTTTGCAGACCATGTCTCTAAATCCCACTTATAAACAGACGATCTTCTTGCTAAATATTCCTGTAATTGTTCTGCAAGTTCAAAACCAAATACGGGTGTTGGAGAGACAAGAATCAGAGGACTTTTTTTGTGTCATATTTGGCATTCTTTAATAGTTTATACAATGCTAATAAGCCTTCTTCATTGAGCAATTGCGGTGGTCCACATATAGTGTCATATCCACGTTGAGTTCTGCAGTCTAGGAAGATCGTAGGGGGATTCGTTGGAGCATAAAAAGACCATGCGTGAAAGTTCAACAAGAATTCTTCAAATTCTTTTCTTTCATAGATACTCTCATTTCCTTGTTTTGCCAAATAATCTGTGACTTTAGCTACAAATTTCTGATCGTAAATGGTAGGATCATTACCCCAGGCTTGAAAGGCCCAGTATGCTGCAAAACCATTAGCCATGATTTGTTTTCCACACACACTAGAACTAACTGCATCGTGTAGTTCTTTTGTAATATTCCAATCATCTGTTAATTCATGGTCATCAAATATCATGTAGGTAGGAATGTTTGCAAGAACGCGACGTACAGCAGGCAAGGATCTTTTTGATTTTTCCAATTGCTCAATTTCTTTGCCATATATCTTTTGTACCTTGTGTGGAATTGTGTTGATGTGAGGATATGACTTGGGCCAATTTTCTATATTCCAAGAGATTAAATACATTGCTGCAAACTCTCCAAAACTAAGCAGATGGTTGCCAGCGTTCTCTGAAGTGAATTTAGCGTATTGTTGTACTAACTTTTGACGCTCTCCTACGCCTATACTTGTTAATTTTTGGTCGATTCCATGTATATTTTCTTCCCAACCAGATAAATGGATACCAAAATTAGTTAAATGCTGAATAAGTGGTGCTGCTACATCATCAGCATATATTTGATCGCCAGTAAGAAACAGTACGCTTGGTCTTTTGTTCAAGTTTCTTACCGATTCGGCTATCAATTTATCAGCTATGGAAAGAGAATCTTCACCTTTCCCATGCAGTTTACGACAAGAACCATGTATAATATTCAAGAGTGATTTGCTCGCTCTTCCTGGAATGAAGAACGTAGGTAATGGCGGTGTATCACCATGTAGGTGATGCAGATTATTATTATATATAATGCTATTATCGCCACTTAACAGACCAAGATCATTTAATCTTTGAGTTTTTTTCATGACATCATTATTATCAACACCAATAGAAGCATCATCATTATTATCATCCTCATAATATGATATCTCAATATCATATGCCAAGAGAGTGTCTGTTGGGAAGGTGAATTTTTCAGTACTGTTAGAATGGCGATTGTTATCTACTTTTTGTGTTTGTGTTTTGGGTCTAACTCTTACCATCCCAACGTGTAGTCTTTCTCCAAGTCGTATTGTGTGAGTAGATCCTAGTCCTATTGGTATTGCCTTCTTAATTTCACTATCGCTATTGATATTTCTTTTCTTAAGTTGTTCTTCTATATCCTTTGATTGCATAAAGTCAGCTAGCAAAAAGATCTCAGCCTTGATCATTGTAGGTTTACTACATGCTAGCCAGATGCACACTTGCTCTGGTTCTGCTCGTCTTAATATAGGACCCGCTAATAATATGCATACCTCTGATTGGCTATGATATATATTTTTATTTCATCGGTTCTTAACATTTGTCTTTTGTTCTAGATCAAATTCTGAGAGAAGAAAAGAGAAACCATAATCATAAAGTTGTTGTTGTTAGTAAATCAGTCCAGCACTTTTAGTCACATCAGAAACATTTTGATATTGTCTATCTTCTTTTTTTCTAAGTGATGGTAAGCAGAACCATATTCTTTTGGCAACATCTTCCATTGACATCCTGTTCTTAAAATGTACACAATACCATCTAGTACTTTTCTAAATGGAATAGCAGGACGTCCTATAGTCTTATTTGCTTTCTCTGGTGGAAGTAGTAGCTTGATCTCATCCCATAATTCATCTGGATTTTTTCTAATTGCTGGAAGATGTTTTGTCCTGATTATTCACAGCTATATAGAAAGAACTTCTCAAGCTATATGTCTATCTACTATTTTTGAGATAGGCTCTAAGTTGAAGATGATTGTGGTAGTGTTGACAACAATTAACCTACTCCTGCAGGTGGTTTATAACCTTCCTGGCTGTGGTCCATTCTCTTATGAGACTTCAATGTTTCTATGCTATCAAATACTCTGCCACATATACTACACCGATATTCCTTAGAATCAGTAGAACGTTTAGGATCTGAAGATAAGGTCATTTATAATAATAACCCTCATCTTTGATATATATGTGAGAAGAAGTAAATAACAGTTAGCCTTACATAGAATATTTGATTATATCTAAATGAAATAATCCCAGACGT
>JAFAQB010000250.1 GCA_019246625.1 Nitrososphaeraceae archaeon | reverse complement strand
TCTTAGGGTTTAAATCAAGTGCTTCTATACGTTAAATATGTCTAGGCGGCTGCTGCAGCAGCAATAACTGACTGACTAACCACCAGCTACATCTGAACCTATATGGCCACCTTTGCTTTCCTGATAAACATCAATTAGTTCATTTATCATATCATCATAATTAATATCACGCCTTTTGAAATGCATTACGTCTTCCAGTATAGATGTAAGCCTTCTGTATGTCTGCTCATCGATGTTTATGGTCTTCATTGCTTTTTTATTTTAAGCTTTGATAATTTTTACCTATTGAAAATTAAGACTAGCATATAATATATAATATAGAATCAAGACAGTATATAAAAAAATTCAGATGATATATCTGTATGCTTGATCTATTTGTAATACTAGAACATTATTATTGTTATCTGATTTTGCAGAACCTGCTTTTTGATCTCTGAATCTCGGTTACCCAACCTTTACCATCGCAGCAACTGCATTTTTCCTCCGGTTGTATTGGTGTTGGGAAAAAACATGCGACCTTGGTGTTCCTCTTGTCGCATAAAATAATCCCTGATCCATTACACAAGGGGCATTTTGATATTGTTATCGGCAAGTCAGCGGAAATATTGTCATCAGCATTCTGATTTATATCGATAAGTGACATATTAATATATCTACAAGTTATTAATATATAACTTTTAATTCTTAATTAGATTTCCCGAAAATTATTTACTTCTGTATCATAATTATGTCGATGTTACAGATATATTGATATAAAAGTAAAAATATTGAATTTGACCATAGTATATACCATCATGACAAATTCAGTCACAGAAAAGATGGTGATGTATAATGGGGCAAAATTTGGAGCGATAGCTGGCTTTGTTGCAACTTGGTCTATATCCACTGCTATTGCAGCATCAGAATTCGAATTGGGGCTCCAAATAGGAACATTTTATTCGGTTATGGGTATTGCTTTAGGGTTTAACAACGCTGTTAGTTCTGCGTATCTTAGTTTTGGTCTTCACATCCTGACTGGGAGCATATTGGGAGCAATAGTTGGAGCCATTGCAATAAAATGGAAAAAAATGAGCATACTCAATCCATACAAAGGGATAGTAGTTGGCGTTGGAGCAGGCATCGTGATATGGTTGATCCTATTTCTTCCAATAACAACACTGTTAATTGAACCCTCAATAGATCGCATTGTTACTATACTAGCAGTCCAATCGCAAAAGCCACTGTTATCAGATAATGTAAACCAGTCCATTAGAGGTATTGCATTAAGTGCAGTAATATTTCATATGATATGGGGCGCATTATTTGGATTTATGATTAGTTCTATGTTAAGAATCAAAGCGCTTAAAAGTCAAATATGGAAGAATAGATTAAAAAATAAAGGAGATATGGATCTTCAAGACAGCCTGCGTTAGTTAGCTAGTTAGTCAGTCACCTGGCTTATTGCTTGAATGGCAATACGTTAGTGCCCAGTTTGTTGTTTGTTTGTTTTTTTTTGCTTGCTTTCTTGCCGTATCTATGGATTAGAAATAATAAGAATAATTATTTCTAATCCATTGACATGGAGATCGGTATAATAGCTGATACACATGATAATATAAAAAATATTGAGAAATCTGTGAATATATTCAACAATAGAGCCGTAAATTTTGTAATCCACGCCGGTGATTATGTAAACCCCAAGTCAATTGAATTTTTTCAAGGCATAAAATTAATTGGTGTATTGGGAAACAATGATGTAGATGTATTAGGGCTCACCACTGCGTTTAAAAATATAGGCGGGGAACTAAAAGGTGATTTTTGTGAGATCGAGCTTGGCGGCACGAAGTTTGCTGTTTACCATGGAACTAAACCACAAAAGAAACAAACGCTGATTCAATCTGGAAATTATGATGTTGTAGTTTGCGGTCATACACACAAATTAGAAAAAATATCTGCAGGTAAAACAATAGTACTCAATCCAGGAACAGCAAACGGCTGGTTTTTTGGATATAAGGCAACTGTTGCAATATTTAATACACAAACTAGAGGTTCTGAATTTATTAGTTTATAGTATAATGTGTTTTTAATTATTATTATATTTCAAAGAACGGTTAGCCATATAACAATGCAACATGAGGCAATTTATTTCTGGCTAGGCTGTCCGCCCAAGATTGGGATATCATCAAGTAATCTTTTGAATGTTCGCTAGATATGCCTATTCATTTTCATTAAAGTTTCATAGATGTTAAGCATGAATTTTATTATAATACTATTTGGTTAATTTTGGTAGTAAGAGGCTAAGCTTTACCGTTAACAATGATGTATGACCTATTATTATTATTTCTATCACCGCAATTTTTAAGAAAATTATATGTTTAATTCGTGAATATACTTACCCAGCAAAATGTTTCCAAAACTGGTGGGTAGTCTTTTAACGTCATAAATGAATCAAAGGTGAATGGAAAAAGGTGAAGTATGGTGTGTTTCAAAGCTGGTTGTATTTACATGCCGACGCCGCCTGCCCAAGCGACTCATTGTGATGCTTGCTTTTTGTTGGTGGCGGTGGTGCTGGTTCTTTTCCTTGAGATTATATAAATGACGATACCTGCCAGAGCTGCAGTAGACGGAGTTACATAATAGAGCATCAATTGGTCAAAGGGTATTAATTGTCGAAGATTGCTCACAGAGATATCAAAACTTGATGTCAACGGGTTATCCTGATATTTTGGATCTCCATTTATTTTAGCTTCGAAGGTTACCACATAGTTGCCAACATTTTGAAATGGATAACGGAAAGTAATATCGCTAAATTCATAGAATTTATAAGGAATCTGCCCAACTATGCTGCCAGTATTTTTTCTTTTATAATCAAAGCTGCATATACATTATTGACATTTGAG
>JAFAQB010000232.1 GCA_019246625.1 Nitrososphaeraceae archaeon | reverse complement strand
GGGGGTATAAATGGATTAACACCATCTGAGATGTTCCTACAAACATTCAATAGATACAATAACGGAAATAAAGCCAAGCAGAAAACTGTAACCTATGTCAGTATCTAAAACTGTTACCCCTCTCTGTAAGTACTACAGTTAGTTTCTGTATATGTTAGGAGCAAAAATTTTTAACACAAAGGATTAAATGTAAATTGTGGGAAATCAACTATAGAGGTATTAGATTAAGTAGAGAGGGTGTGTGCATGATATTAAATGAGTAACGTTTCTAAAGTTCTGGAGCAATTAAGCCAGATGCAGTCTGGAGAACATAGCATTCTAATTTGTCCCGATTTAATATCTTTAAGAAAAATTTATTCTCACTGCTCCAAAATATGGATTGAAGAGAAAAATGAGATAGTTCTGCTGCTTCTTGCAAATCATGAATCGGTCATGTCAATTATAAATTATTTAAAGGAGATCGATTTTGACGTAAAAAAATATAGGAAGAGCGAATCCCTTATAATGATTTCTACAGAAAAATTCTTTGGATCACCAGGAGCTTTTCTTAGCTTCCTTGACATTATTGAAAAGCAGGTAAAGAGGAAGAGTAAGAACGGAATATCCATTATTTCTGATATGGGGTCGCTTAATCACCTTAGCAACATAAAAGAGATTATTGATTGTGAGATATTTGTAACAAGAACATCCGATATAAAACCTGCATCACTATTATGCGGTTATAATGTAAGAGACTTTAATATGCTCACAGAAGATCAAAAAGAAATATTATTTGAACAACATCATAGAAAACTAATAGCAAAAGATGTCAGTTGTTAACTTGACTACCACTTGAGATGGTGGTTGTGAACTGATCCATGACTTTGGACACGTGAATAATCCTGTGAATTAGTCGCCTTTACATGTGACATTACGGTAAAACTAATAGTATTGAATGGTGAATCAAAATAACCTATTGCAGTAACAAGCGCATCTAATGCATAAACTCCAGTTGGAGCATTGTTGCTAATTGGCAATGTTAATGATGCAAGTCCGTTAGCATCGGTAATCAAGTTAAATTGTCTTACTGTTGTTCCGCCAGGGTAGGTTATGATCAATCTTACAGTGGCTCCTGATACAGGAAGACCAGTTGCTTGATCGCGTACAGATACACGTATAATTTGCCTGTCTCCTTGCTCAATTAATTTATTTAACTGCACTTTAACTTCCGTAGTTCTTGCTACTTCAGCATAGCTTGGTTGAAATACGTATATTGCAATTACAGAAAAGATCAGCATAAGCATCGAAGAAGTAGATAATAGCAGAGGCTTTATTCTTCCATATTTTATAAAACCCATTAGTTTCATAGTTTTTTTATAATCGCTAGATATATATAGTTTAGAAAATCATTTAAACTAAAATTGTTACTATAAATTAAACACTGAAGTAAGACGATAACATATATCAAATACACCATAGAAAATAATCTTCTAGTAATTTTTACTATATATCGATGATAGAGATTACGGTATATTTGATATATTCATTCTATAATAAAGAGATGTGAGAAGATAGGCCATGTAGAAACCATCACGATAATTATAAGATTTGTTAGTCTGTGTATATTGTAAGCAATACATTTGAATGACAATTCCCTATTCTGTGTTCTTGTCAGCCTTGATGTAAGGCATTCCCCAAATAGCCTTTTCATAACTGACATTATAGTTTCTTCTCTGTTTCTCTGATGGTATAATAGTATCTTAGATAATATCAGTTATATGGAAAGCATAAGAAGGTAATTTATAGAAGAATATAATAAGTTTATGAGAGTATATAATCTGGTTTGTGTTGTGTTAAACATACATGCCATGAACACGATTAACTTTGAAGGATATCCCAAACCTGGTTAGGTTCCTTGCATATTTTACGAGGATCAAAATCTCCCATTCTAATTAGTTATAATTGATATTGTTGTAATTCTCTGGCATCATTATCTCATGATGTTGTAAAATGTAATCCAATCGATCCCCTATTGGATAATTTGTTATTTTAACAATTGTTCTTATTCATCATTATAAATAATAATGATATGCCTCTGTTGCTACTACCTTCTGCCCCTCTTCTTTTCCATCATCTCGTTCTGGATCACCTACGATAGGGGGTCATAATAGATTTTATAAACTCATCTCACAGAGTAGTGCGAGACATAGGTATGTATGTGGTGGCGCCTTTCGTACAATCATATACTTCTCTTCACTTTTTTCTCTTATCTTAAAATGTAAAATAAACAAAAGTTGTAATTATCATCGAGTTAGAACCTTGCCCAATTGGATAAGTGCACTATTACCATTTCCTCCTTGGCTAAACGTGCTATTACTGCTATTTCCTTCTGGCTCACTGGTAATCGGTAAAGCAATGATATTTGAAGGACCAACAAGGGTAATATTTCTAGCAGGGGCAGGATTTACATTTGCTTGCTGTGTATTATTCGACACGGTACCTGCTGCAGTAGTTGAGGATGGTGGTTGTGATCGTGATGTTATGTAGTCAGTAGTTGAGGATGATGATGTTATTTCGCTACCTGTTATTGTCCTTGGTGTTGGAAGACTGGGAGATGCAGTTGTTGCTGCATGTGTATTATTAGATGATGGCATTTTTGTTGTTTTTAAAGTTGAATTTGAATTTAAATCTGCTAAAGATATATTAACATGATTAGTTGCTGTCGCAATAATGACAGCCACCATAGCACATATTAAAATAATGCCATTCATTTTTCGACTTGTAAACGGCATATCAAATATAAAGATAGCATAGTTAATAACTTTTGCTTGAAGTAAACGGCCATGTTAAGTTAACAGTTATGTATATGCATAGGTAAGTTCATTATGTAAAGTATCTGTGATTGTTTTGGTATGTGTATGATTGTAATGCTTTGTCCAGTCACTGACCATTTTTCCAATTTCCTGTTCATTTTTGAGGGTGTTGTTATTAATAGCATTTCTCTGCAGCCACATCCATCTTACTTCTATAAGATTAAGTTCAGGAGATTTAGCTGATAAGAAAACCAGTTTTATCCTTTGGTGATGTGGTAATATGAATTCTATGACCCTCTGACAATTATTGTAGCGGTTGTTTTTGTAGGTATCTTAGTCTATTACCTACTACTAGCCAAGCGTCTTTAATTAGTCTGTCTAATGTCCAAGGAGAACATAAATATAATAACCAATCAATCCAGAACATGTGCATAGATTCTAAAGTGATCTTTCTAACCAGCAATTCCAAAATAACTTCAATAACCAGTCAGTCAATAGTTCTTTCTCACTGGGTCGATTTCACTGTTGTTAGTGACGGTCAGTAAGTGCATTTCCCTGAAGTATTGATAACCTGATAAAATATCTACCCAGAGAAACTTATCCCACAGTTTTTCAGGTTTCATGATCTTCTCTTAGCTACTGTCACATGTGATAATTCTTGCAATATCTTGGAGAAAAACTCGAGAGCTGCTGCTTTCATCGGAACTCCGGTGGCAAGATTGTTATTGAGCAATGAATTCATATTCTAAAAATTGAGATAATGGATCCTATACAAGCGAAGAGGCATCAAGGATATTCATACATTTTTCACAGCTCTAGCTTAAGCAGTATGACCATAGCGCTTGGTTTTATTATGATTTAGACCATGAAGACGACATCATCTCTTTAAATGCAGCCTCTCCTCCGCTTTATTTTCTCATTACAAAGATCCTGTTTGTGTGTTGCGTATAGATTAGTTGGTTAGCAATTTCTAATGATAACATAGAAAATGCTGCCATTCCAGAGTCTTTTGATATCTTCACACCCAATATATCTTCAAAAACAAACTCATATGATGACGATGTTCTGACTTTAGAGAACGACAGCTTGCAAATATCTATCTACCTATTTTTAGGACTAAAGATTTAAACTCTGCAAAGCTTTAGATGGAAAGGAATAGTGATAGTGGACAACCAACCAACCAACAACAACAACTTGGTAATGTCAGTGTATAATCTGTGTGAATCTAGATACATGCTCTTCTAAAATAACTTTTGTACTGATAGAACTATAACACCAACTACAAAAGAGAGGGATACGTATTGTATTCATAGAAGACATTGGAAGCGCTTTTGATGCGCCTCTTGACAAAGTGTGGCACGTGTATGTCTCTTAGAAGTTGTAAGAGCATATCCCAAAAAGAGAGAAGCATTTAGCTTGAGGAATTCTTTTTATATATGGGCACTATCGAAGAGTAAAAACATCTTCCAACGAGTCGAAATACACATGACATGAATGCTACAAGAGATAATCTAGATACCGTACTAGTTCAAAGGCCATCATGTCAACAGAATCGATGCCTAGATAAAGTCGACTTTTCACAAATACAAAAAAGTTACCAAAAGGAAATAACATTACGCATATCCCTTACACACAGATGGAAGAGCGATTGATAAAGACAAGACATTATTATCATTATTCAGCAAGATTGTGAGTTGTAGAAAGTATCTCTCCTTGTGTGAAATGTTGCCAACTCCGGCAGCATTATAGTGTAGATAAATGTGTTTGTAAATACATTTAAGTGCATTAATCATAATTAATAGAAACTCGATTGCCCGTTTAGAGTCTTTTGTTAATACAACATCTAGAGTTTAACCTAATACTAATATTTTTAAAACGTTCCTATCCCCCATAAAGGGCTTCAAAAAATACCATCATAAAATAGCTTCATGTATGTACTAACATAAGAAAATGCGACTCTATTTAACCATGTTAAAGAGTTGTCAAGAGATCCATTGACCATCTTAATGGATTTCCATGTTTTCACTGCAGCTATCTAAACTGTCATCATCACTGGCTACCACCTCTATGTCCGCCTCCATGATCTCCTCCACCATCGCTATTACTAGAACCTCCACTATAGCCGCTGCCTATACTCCTTCCACTATTGTCACTTGAAGATCCACTGTTACCTGTACTGCTTCCTGAATTGTCAGTACTACTAATGCTATTATCGGATGGTGATGATTGGCTGTTATCTATGGTGGTGGTGGTGCTGCCATCATGAGATAGAGATAATTGGTTATTACCTGTCTTACTGCCGCTGTTGTCGATAGGTGGAACACTGTTATTATCTATTGGAGCTGGACTACTGCCGCTGCTAGTATCAGCTGGTGCGGTGTTCCTCCTATGACCGCTAAGACATTGACCACTACCTACTGCTTGTCCCAATTCATAGCATAGAGGATATCCTGCTCTATCACAGTGCGGTGGATTTGTAATATCATTTTTGACTCCAGGTGTAATAGGGGGACTGCTGCTAGTAATAGTAGATGGAGTGTTTCTGAGTGGTGTAAACGGATTTTTATTAACTATCTTAATCCCACTTGTACTACATGCTGATGAAGAGGAAGAAATATGAGTAGGATTTGTGGTAACAGATGGCTCTACATAATTACTTCCTGATGATGATGCATTTACCGCAGCAGCATATGCAGTATTGTATGACACGATGGTTCTTGCTGTTGCTGAACCAATGACTAAAAACGTCGATAAAACAGCAATGATTATTATATATCCAAACCGTTTGCTGTTCATCCATTGCCTCACATTTTATATTTCAATAAATCGTATATAATCATCATCATTTCATGGTCTGCATGTGGTAATCTAGTATTTTTTATATTAGAGTTACCCATACTTTCAATATCTATTGTCTTATAGTACTATAAAAGGTTGTATAATCATGGTTCGGCTCCATTAACTTAACCTTCATCTGTTATTAGAAATGTGATAAATTGTATTCCGTACTTAACCTATATGTAGATACAGTATGAATAATTTCATCCAATTCCAAACATGCTGCTTGTTGTAATTGTATTTCCTACATGGAAAATGATCATCAAAACATTCTGTTGTTCTATCTTTTATCAGTTGTACAAATAATCTTCCCATCAGGTTCTTTCTTCAATCCAGTATCATCATACATGTGATGTGATGCTTTAACCTGAGCCATTTACAAGCAAACATCATTATCATACCACCATCTACCCATCTGTGTAACTGATTTTTCTACTATCATATCTATTCCTCAGCTGCCTGAAGAATTGATAATAACATACAAAAATAATAGTTCTTTCTCTTTCTTGAAAGATGCATCATCAAATATGTATTTAGATTATTAGGTTCATATGCCAACCATACTCTAATCCTGACTATCTATCTATCTATAAAAGCCTAGTCAACAAATATGCCTGACAATATGTCTAGGTGTTACAATCCATCAGTACGATCAGAATATTTCTGAACCCACTTCCATATAGCTACATGGCTTCTTCTAATTGTTGTTGTTGATTCTAGACATTTAGCCGCTAGTCTAAAGGATCCAGGACTAAAATATACGTATAAACCATAACTGATTATAGCTGGACTGTAGCATTTCATGTACTGAATAAACACATGCTAGGATACACCTAGCTATAGGTATTATCGTGAGAAGTTAAGAGCCCAGGCTTCTTTAATGCACACTTAATAACACATTTTCGGTCTCGACTAAACTTATTGAGAACAATGCTTGAAGTTTTGTACTTTGCCAGTAGTATATTAAGGTAATAAGAATTACACATAATGATGTTGTCATTGTTTAGAACACAATAACGCTATTACTGCTTTGATCTATCTATTTGAGATAAAACCCGTTGTAGTGTTTCTATTTCACATCCTAGTTTACATATGTCTGTATATAAAGAAAATAATCGCCAAAGCTCCAATACTATAACATATTGGATTGCTGTTTCTATAATAATAATGATGCTTTTCTCAAATAGAGGATGTAATTAGGTTCCAATGTTAAGGATCTACATGCTTGAGAATACAAAGTGCACTGACACCAGCAAAGAAAAATGCTTATCCTATTCTATGACCAATTTTTGCATAAACCGTTCTTCAGCTACATACAACATGTTACTTCCAACAGACATATAGATGCCATTATTATCCTACAATATATTATCTGTGGGCTCAGTTGGGATCCGCTCGATTGCAATCTGTCCAATTCAAATCCAAAGCCTCGAGAATATGGGCCCTGTTAAGTTAAGCAAAAGGTAATTGCTAAAGCTCAATCAGTTTAATATTATAGTGTAATGTTTGAACGTAATAGAACCAGACCATTCATAATTAGATATGCATTGTACTTGTATTTCCTCGGATTAAGCCTTAGAAGTACATCGAAGGCATTAGCAGCGTTTATAGATCGTAGCCACATTGCCATATGGTATTGGATACAGGAATTCAATCCAAATAATGTTTTT
>JAFAQB010000408.1 GCA_019246625.1 Nitrososphaeraceae archaeon | reverse complement strand
GTATACACGCAATATCAAATATTTCTGATGGAACCAAGTGATGAAGATCAAAGACGTACTCAGAGAAATCTGTTATGTGCTCTCAGTTATTGCATTTTATCTATAAATGGCTGCTATGATGATACTTTTCTCATATGGTAAATGAGTGTGATGTTTTATTAATTTCAAAAGTTTACAAGCTTGAGATACCAGGTACCACTACCATCAGTTGAAACTGAATGTTTTCCATATTTTACAATAGTTGTTCTTACTAATGACAGTATGAATTGTTCTTCTGCAACAAGGATGCTTCTTTCATAAGATATGCGTATTCCAAGAATTGTCTTATCTTTTAGTTCAATTGTTGCAATCCATCATACCCAAACTAATTCATTTCCTACTTTGATTAGAGTTTCATCAATTATGAATTCGTAAATTTTCCTTTTCCTATGGAACATCTTTTCTAGCTTGTAATGCTGCCGAATCCAATTCCAAATGGATACATGGTTCCTTTCTTTTTATAAACGGAAATGTGTTGTGACACCTTTCTTAATGATAGACCTGAAAAGTATAGGTGCAATGCATAGTAAATATGCTTTTTAGGTGTTCTATTTCTTTTGAAGAGAATCAGATACAAAATATGCTATCTCTAGCTATAGGTTTAATGCTAAGTGAACAGAGCCCTACAGTCCAAATAAATATAAAATAGATGTTTCATATAGTACAATATACTATTATATTATATAAACTATGATGATCAATAATAGTTATGTCTGTCATCATGTATGCCAGCCAGGTAGAGGAATCATCAACTATAGAATTGTCTATCACCATATGCCAAAAATGCGGACGACTTATTAGAATCAACTCTCCTTGTGAGTGTGAAGCGTTGTCTGTTGGCACGCAGTCTAAAAAGTAAGAAAATTCAGAGTTTCGATCGGTTTATCAAAATAAAGGAGTCTCTTTTTTATTGCCATTACGCGTAGTTCATGTTTACCAAAGCAATACTCTGGGAGAATAATGCCAGAAGAAAAGGAAGAACAGGAATTGATGATTAGCAAGTATCTCCTTTTGTAACAAACTGCATGCATATAGTTTACAAAACTTGCAAACATTGGTATCTAACAAAATTCTGTGCAATATAATATGTTATGTGTCACAGTCAAGACCTTTGTAACTAGTAGAGAAGATAAAGAGACTTGGTGCTCTCAACGCGTTTGGTGAAGCGAAAATAAATATAGTCTGTACTTATCTATTGCTTGTTTTACTTTCTTTGTATACTTGGATCTGAATTGTTATTATTGTTGCTCCGGTTTGATCCATGCTTAAATGGCGTCTCGGCAGAATTGCAGAATAATTTTTCTATCTTATATATGTCATCTCATTCTGTTGCAATAGTCTCATTATATAAGCAGCCATCCTAGGCACATCATACTCATTCTTTTCCATTGTGACGAATAATGTATTTCTGTCAGGTAATGGAAAGATTAGAGCATGTAGATTCTCAAAATCTAGGATCAAATGGCGTAAAAATCCAAGCTTAGGAAAGAACTTGTAAAATGACGAAACTGCAATATTGACGGAGTTTACTAATTCACCCATCTCTGTGACGCTAAGTAAAAGATTAACATCCTCCCTAAGCTTGAATTGTTTCAGAATCCCTAGTGGATTAATTAGACATGCAGACCGAACGTTAGAAGACGCGATCAGGATCTGCGAAAGGATTAAATCCATCGATTCCTTGTAGCTTCGTATATTCATTGTAAAATATTCAGGGATTATAATTTAATAATAAATCGGACTATTGCAAAAACGCTAGTTCTTTGGAGTCCTGTTAAGTTGAGCATAGGTAACCGCTAAAATCTAGTCAGTTGGATATCCATTAATAATTTGTCTGGAGTTTGAGTCTTAACGATGAATGCGTACATGTTTTGGTAATTGAAGCTTGGATGATAGTATAAAAATTTCTATTATATACTTTTTTGTGTCTAAAATAATCAATAATTATACTAATAAGATAATAATAATACATAAAATTCGTATGATTAACAATTTTATATATTTCCTCGTTCATGTATAATATATGTCAGAACCAGTATTAGATTGGGACAGAATTATACACAAAAATGTTCGGTCCAAAGATATGGGAGACTTAGGCAATGTCATTGCGACTGACGGGGATTCTATCACTCTAATGCGAGGAATACATGAATTTAAAATACCGAAATCATCAGTAGAAGGATATAATGGAAGTGAAGTCTTTTTGAATATAGCTGAAGCAGAGATCTATAACTACAAATCATAATTGGTAGGATGAAACCAATACCAGTGACCAAATTGAAGTCATTTATTAGAAAGGTAGAAGGAAAATGGCTCATTACATGTAATAGTTTGAAATTTTCCAGTCGGAATATCGCTACCATAAAAAGGAGGTGAGAATAATAATAAATGAAGAGAATTGAAGCAATAATCCCACATTCCGGCCTTCCGCATATTAGTGGTGCTTTAAAGGAAATGGGCCTACACTTTACGCATTATGATACAAGGGGTCTGGGTAAAACCCCAGCGATTTCAGTAGAATTTGATCGGGGAACTAGCACAATGATAGAGGAATTTAATACAAATGTTACAGTTATGACAATAGTAAACGATTCGATGGTGGATAGCGTAATTGAACAGATCCTTAACTATTCATATAACACTGAAGGAAAAATTTTCGTTTCTGGAGTAGACGATGCAATAGATATAAAAACTAAAAGACGTGGAGATTCTGCGCTTTAGAGTGATATTTGCAATATGACAAACCTTTATCCATATAATACTATTACGCTGATTCTCACCTTGATTCTGGCAGATATACCATGACTATTGCGAATGCTATAATATAGATACAAATTTTCATTGCCATCATATATTTTGTGAGGACGTCGTTGATTGTTATTGCACGTTTATTTTATCGAGGGTAACAGATGATATGAGAGCATCATCCAACCCTTCACTATAACATTTACACAAACTACAGCAAAAGTGATATTAGCAATGATGCTAGAAAATGACTAGGATGGCCCAAACACTTTGTATTAAGTGTGGTTCCGAGCTTAAACCGTCTTCTTATTGTGAACTATGCAAACAACCGTTAATTTTTACATGTACTTCTTGTGATTACATCACTGAAGAAAAAGTTCATGCTGACTGTAGGAATGCAAAGGAATTAACAAAGAATACTGCAGATGCAACAACAGATCTAGTGGGAAGAGAAGTCGCTGCTTCTACACAAACATCGACTACAACATCACCAGCATCTGGAACACACAATCAAGAAAATTCAATAAAGTAGTATCTTCAAGTGCAGACGTAGCTAGAATAGTATTGTCAGTGAATATGTTTTGAAATATGGATAAAACAAAAGAGAAGATAAATGCTTCTGATGGCGGCTTTTTACTTTACTGTAACTGTTCCTTTCATCCATGGATGTATTATGCATATGTAGTTATATGTTCCTGGATTGAATACTCTGCTATTGAGGGATAGTACTATATTTTTACCAGGGATTGTGGTTGGTTGGCTATTAGACCCAGGAGGTAAAGGCACGAGTTCTTTAATATTCCGTATAGCGAATGGTGTGATTATACTTGTCATGGTTTTGTTATCGAAAACAAAGCTAATTGTATGTGGCTCTGCTACCGGCGTTGGGTTATACCAAGTTACATTATATCCTAGCTTGATTTGCATTCGTTGTGGAGAGAATATTGATTCAGATATGTTACCTTGTCCTACTCCTGCTTGTATTTTTGTTCCATTTCCTGTTGCTATATTGCTGGAAGAGGAAGAGCTAGTAGCAGCAGCTCTATCTGTTTGCAGTTCTTTTTTATAACTTAATGATGATTGCTGGTATTTTATTCATTTTTGCTACACCACAGTAGGGATAAATTTGGTCTGATACACCAGATAAATTAGGTAGCAATCTGGAAAAAGGCATATTACAATAAAACAATAATAGGTTACTATGAGCGAGGAAAATATTGTTCAAGTAAATACAAAAAATCTGCAGGTTGCAACGTTTGCCGCAGGCTGCTTCTGGGGAGTCGAAGATGTTTTCAATAGGATAAAAGGTGTAAAATCAACTATGGTAGGTTATACTGGAGGATGGTTTAACAATCCTACTTATAGAGATGTCTGCACAGACAAAACTGGCCATGCAGAGGCAGTACAGGTACAGTTTGATCCTAACGAAGTATCATATGAAGATCTGCTGAAGGTATTTTGGTCTATTCATAATCCCACAACTAAAAATAGACAGGGACCTGATATAGGTTCTCAGTACCGTTCAATGATTTCATACCATACACCAGAACAAGAGCTAGCTGCTAAAAGATCAAAAGAAGAACTGGAAAGCTCTGGAAATCTTATTGGAAGAAGAATTGTAACTGAAATAGTACCAGCATCAACATTTTACAAAGCTGAGGGATACCATCAAAAGTATTATCAAAAGAGAGGCGGTGGAAGCTGCTATATTTAACGTTATTAGATATCGGTAAGAAGTGATAATATAATAGTATGGTTGTTCAACAAACAGTCCGCAAGACAGATGAAGAATGGAAGAAACAACTAACACCTGAGCAATACGGTATGTAGAAGAAAAGGAACAGAGCTTCCTTTCTCAGGAGAGTACTATAATTCTAAGGAAAAAGGATTATACAGATGCGTATGCTGTGGAAATGAGCTATTCAGTTCGGACAATAAATTCGATTCTGGTACTGGATGGCCTAGTTTTACACAACCAGTCAAATTTGAAAATATTGAAAGGAAGTTAGATTTAAGTCATGCAATGATAAGAAAAGAAGTAAAATGCACTCAATGTGGATCACATTTAGGACATGTATTTAGTGATGGCCCAGCTCCAACAGGAAAAAGATACTGTATAAACTCTGTTTCACTTAGATTAGACAAGAATAATGAGGAAAAGGAGGGCTACTGATATCTGTCATAAGCAAACCCTGACACAGACAACAGGATTTCTTATGCTCAATATGGAAGTACGAATTCTTATCTTATTAGTAATAGCAACAACCGCAGATAATGTTGTCGATGCATATCAAACTCCTAATTAGATCCTAACAGTACTTGATTGGTTCTGTTACCTGGCTAATTCCATCTATCAAGCATCATCATATCATAATCCTAAGCTACACGAAATCTGACGATAACTGAATTTTTGCTTACATCAAAGAGGGGAATAATCCCAATTGTGGTTTTCATACCTTGTTCAATCCAATTCTTCAAAAATAGTGACCATTTCTCATCAAGATCGTGGATAAGAGTCATAGTATAGTTAGTTCCATCAGTATCAACTTCATACTGTGCAAATTCTGCATATCTGCATACTAATGACATATATTCAAGATATGTTTCCAGGGTAGTTTTCTTAAACCAGAATAATATGAATTGTTTAGGAACCTGGGTACCTATCTGTTTTGAAACATCTATAATCTTGTCATCTTCAATCATTCCTAGAATAGATCTGAATGCATCTCGTTTTATCGAAATTACACCAAATCTTTCATTGTATCTATCCCATTCAGCATACTTTGTCATAATGGAAGATATGAGTGCGTTTACTGTAATTCGTCTAGTCTTGGCATCTTTTCGAAGCAGAGTATCTAGTGCTTTTGAAATCCGAACTGATCTAATGAGCGTTTTTTCCTCATTAGGCATTTGAAATTAAGTGTAATACATCGTATTACGATATAAACATTTCAAACTGCTGTATTCGTTCTGCATAATAGTATCGAATACGCTATAATCTATACACTTATGAAAGAAATTAAATATATAAGATACAATACTTCTAACGAAAAGCAAAAGGACTTTGAGCTTGCATATGAGAAGGCCCAAGAATCTTTGAGAAGATCTTCGCATTGCCTCAACTACGAACCATCAAATTGTGTCGAAAAGCTTGAAAATTATATCCTTCGAATAGAATGCGATTCATTTGAAGGGCATATGAAAGGATTTCGTAGCAGTCCAGAATTTCAGCTATTCTTTTCAGCAGTTCAGCCGTTTTTTAACAATATAGAAGAAATGCGGCATTATGG
>JAFAQB010000136.1 GCA_019246625.1 Nitrososphaeraceae archaeon | reverse complement strand
GCCATAGCAAACATCAGGAGATGTATCTCCAGTATGTCTTGCACCTCTTGCCTCCCATGTCCATCCACCTTTGTTAATAGCAAAACTTGATCCTGTTGTTGCTAATAATTTAACATATCCAGTCATCTCTATATTCTTCCAATCGTTAGGTGATTGCATATATCCTCTCTTCTCCAACTCTTTTTGATCTATAACTATTTTATTCTGATCATAACCTGAAGAGGTCAGTATGCCATATCTAACTTCATGTTGGCAGCAAGTTTCTCTATCTTGAATTGGAATTATTTGTTCATTGTTATTGTTATTGAATGCCACTTTCCATGATCCATCAGCATTTTGAGTCATGTGTGGAGCCTTAAGTGTTCTTGGATCATTGTTTGGATCTTGCATATTCATAAACCATTCTTCTCCACCTGTTTTTGATGGGTAAATTTCCTTTACTCCAAACTTATCAAATCCAGCGATGCTGACACGATGTGGTTTGGGAATTAGAATATTGTTAATACTATAATATGTCAAAAAGACAGTAATGATTACTATGATGCTGATTATTGGAAATAATAATAGACTTTTGTTCAGACTTCATCTATTATATTAAAATCCAACTATAATCCTTTGGTTTGTTATTAATTTCATCATGCTAAATCATTCAATTATCTAATGCAATGATACTGTTCGGGCCTGAAGATCTACATTATTCGCGCCCTAAAGTTGTGTCAAATTTGATTCACATCCCTCCGAGCCCGCGTCAATCTTGTCCCTTTATTTAGGCCAGCTGCATATACTATAGAGAAAGGAAAAACATGTCCGCAGCTTATCACAGACAATATCCACGTAGATTTAAAATGTTTCTTGACTTTCTTAATCTTCATGGTGATATACATAATCAGACCAAGAAGTTCCTGAGAAATGCAAAAGCAAATACCAAGTGGATTCAGGATAACCTTATACATACACTATAATAGTAGCAGTGCGATTAGAAGCATCTTAGTTGCAAATGATGCCGTTGTATTGGGTACTGGAAGCAGTGCAGTTATCCCACCAGAAATACAAGCTTCGCTTGATGTTAGGAAGGTGCTGCAAATCATTTTTCTTATAGCGCTGATAAACGATGAAATCCAGCCTACAGGAGCTCAAACAGGATACCTGTTGTACTGGTATTTGTATATTGTAAAAGGATAAAGGCATATAAAATTAAAATATAATTCGTTCACTCAAAAATCGTTTTATTAAGATGACACTAACATCTAAATCCTCTTCTAATGGGAAATGTCCAGTGTTTAATAAGTGAACTTCTACATCTTTAAGATCCTTCTGAAATGCTAATGCACCTTGCGGTCCAAAGAATATATCATTTTTCCCCCATGCAACTAATGTTGGAGGCTGGTATGTTCTAAAATATTGCTGCCATTTAGTATATTGTCTCAGATTATTTTGGTAGTCATAAAATAATGCAAGTTGTATTTCTTTATTTCCTGGACGATCCAATACAGAATCATCGATATTCCATGAATCTGGACTGATTACAGCAGGATTACGAGTCCCGTTCACATACTGATATTTTGTAAAGTCAGCAGTGAGAAGGCTTCTTAACTTTTCCTTATTTTCTTCGGTGGGATGCTCCCAATACGTACGTATTGGATCCCACGAAGGCAGTAATCCTTCCTCGTAGGCATTACCATTCTGAGTAATTATCGCTTGTATTCGCTCAGGATGTTTGACTGCTAATCTGAATCCAACTGGAGCGCCATAGTCATGAACATAAATACTATATTTGTCCAATTTTATTTCTTTAACAAAATTGTTTATTACATTGGCTAAGTTGTCAAATGTATATTCAAACTGGTCGATTGGAGGTTGGTCACTGTTTCCAAATCCTGGATAGTCAGGAGCAATAATATTATATTCGTCTGCAAGTTCTTTAATTAGATTTCGGAACATGTGAGATGAAGACGGGAAGCCATGAAGTAGTAAAACAGTCGGCTTTTTCATATTTTCAGCTTGT
>JAFAQB010000407.1 GCA_019246625.1 Nitrososphaeraceae archaeon | reverse complement strand
CTTTCTATTTTTATACCAACCTAATCCATATAAGGACGCTAGCACGCCTGCAAAGATAGCAAAGCTAGCCAAACATGCTGCTGCCATGATCTTATTATCAGATATGTTATACAAAAATGTTCCTTATTTTCGCTCTTATCTTTTCTATATTTTTATGACAACTATAACACAAGGATATTCCATTATCCAAACTCCATATTTCCTTACATGCTAAGGCTTGCTTTATAGTTGTAATATTATTTTCTTTACATATATTATTGATTGATCTAGCATGATGTACCTCTAGTCTTAATGTCTTGTTATCTTTGATACTTGCACTACATATTCTATATTTGAAATTATCACGCTTTAAGATTTCAATACGCCAGTTTAGATATTCTGTTGTGTTTCTTATTTTCAGTTTTAATATTGGTGTGGACAATAACAACATCTTCCTTATCTTGACATGTGTCTATTTTATGTAGATTGATACATCCTATATCTCGATTGAGCTCTTGCCTTACAGTCTTTTCAATGAATTCTATTACCATTGCCTTAATAGTAAAATAATCGAATGCTTTGTCTACATTGTATGTATTATATTTTTTATTGAGAAGCATTTTAAATTATTTTCCTCTTATGCTATTCTGACATCTCAGTTTGTATATCCTTTCTTCTTTCTTCTCTTAACCCATCATACCATTTTCTTCCTTTCTTCTTTTTGATATTACTACTATTATAAACAGTCCTATCAAAGCCAAATAACCCCAAGACTGTTTCTGCAGTGTCAAATATCATTTCTCTATATTTTTCCTTGTCGTACTGGGACAGATATTCTGTTGTGTATTCTCTACAGCTATAGGTACCACCCTACAAAGAGGATTGTTATGCTGCGAGTTTGTATAGATAAGTTGGATAGTATCACCTTTCATAGGATACTTGCAGGTGTCATTGCTTAGCTGAATGGCAGCAGAAGCATGAGGAAATAGACGCTTATACTTTGCTACAGCCTGTCTAAGTACTAGATATTACAACGTCTTGTTGCTTAAAACCTTCTCAGTCATAATTTTATCTATTGCTCGGTGAGAAGTAAAAGAGCATCTTCATATCCTTTACTTATTACTTCCAATAGTCCACAATATGGTTGGTCCTTCTATGCTGCTGCTACTAGTAGATGTCATTTATTATTATTACTGAACTGTACTCTTGCTACCTATGATATCTATAGCTTTAGCATCCTTGCCAAACTGAATTGATAAAGTTCTTGTTGTTTTATCATTAGCTGTCTCTTTAAAAGTTGCATCTTTACCATCTACATGCACTCTAAATGGTGCATCTGCATTACCTTCTTTTTTATTGTCAACTACATCCCTTGGTATTTGAATTGTTAAATTTCCATTATCGGATGGCGCTGAAATATTCACACTAAGCGTTGCCCTGCTCTTGTCTAATACTAGACCTAGAAGCTTACCCGTATTTATCAAGTAGTTTATTGGAATACTTTTACCATTTGGAAGTGAAAGGTTGGTTGTGTTTCCGAATCCCCTACCACTGTTTGAATCCTGAGCATAAACTGCTACTACTATTTTATGCATAAAGACTCCAGATGCAAACGATGCTGTCAGCAAGACTCCTACCACCATAATTGAAGGTAACATCATTTTTTTTCTTTGAAATTGCATTTCTAACCTAACGTGTACTAGAAAAAATAGTTTTTTAATGTTTAATAGACTACTGATTACATATATCTTGAAATGGTGGTTTTGCAGCAATTGCTTGTGTAGTTGGCGCTACTCAACTAAACCTGCTGCTTTAATAACGTCAGATACATTCTGATATTGCCTATCTTCCATTTTGTCTAGCAAAGACACTATTTTTCTTCACTAACCTGCGCTAACAATTGCATCTTGTAAATCCGGTATTCGTTTGAAAACCACATTGCTGATATCCGTTAACTCCTCTGCATTTGGATATCTTGCTTGTGTAGAAATAAAGGTTGTTAAAAATGCATTTTGTATGTTTGCTAAGGCTACCCCTGTACAAAATCATTCTCGTTTTGTATTTGTAAGTGTGCTTTCTTGGAAGGATCAAAGAAGACCTTTACAATGTTGGGTATTGCAATTACTGTATAGTCAATATATTGTTCTAAAAGCCCTCTCATTATTGCATCTATTGACATAAAGGTATCTGATGCTGCCAATATTATATCCCAAGTTGTACCAGATTTAATTAGTCCTGAAACAATGTCGATAACTCATCTCATCTTTGATTATACGTACACGCAAGAGAAATAAGTCAAGCAAGAACCATCTAGAACCAGAGAATTCTATACCATAGATATAAAGTACAATTGTTTTATATTCAAATGCATAAATGAAAAATCTATATGAACTAAATGATCTTCTCTCGCAGCTTGATGGTACTGGCTACTTCACAGATTTTATATAAAAGAAAAAACATCAGAATATTATCTAACAATATCCATCTATTGTATAACAAAGAGGGCATTACTGCAAAAAGAACAGACGCAATAACTGCAACATTTCTACCATAGCGACGCTCTGCTGTTTTGTAAACAAGGAAGGTGTCAACTATAGCAAGTAGACCCGTGAGTACCATGGGAACAAGGTAAAGCATTTCAATTGAGTTTACTAAGTTGTGGCTAACAACAGTAGTACTACTATGAGAGAAAGAAGATGAAGGATTTAATATATGAGGAGGAGGATAGCCAACCATATCTAATGCTGCTGCCAAAAACAGCTGTCCAAAATAAGGGTGATCATATGGATAAGGATAAGTTTTTGTTGATTCTTGTGGACCCATACCTTTCAATACCTGCATAGCCCTTCTCATATAGTGACCTTCATCTGGATGCAGAGGAGGAAATGTTAGTTCACGCGAGTTGGGTGCACACAATTGAACTTTTATAATGACATACACTTGATACATTTAATTCGTGACAATTCTTTAGCTTAGTTATGGTACTTATAGGATTTTCAGATGCCCTTAGTTTGGCACAAACAATTGGAATCGTAGGAACAATCATTTTGACCTTATATTTTTCAAAGAGACAAATACAGGGATTATCGATAGACGTGGAGACAAAGGTTCTAAATGATCTGGGAGAAAAAATACATAGAATGGGCGAAATGTTAGTTGAACGGCCAACATTAGGAAGAGTAATAACCAATACCCAGACCGGACGGTGGTCTGAAGAAATACCGTTTGCCTATTATGTGTTATACATATGCTCATATGCTTATGATATGCGAAAAAGAAGAGTGCTAAACGACAATGAATGGTCTGGTTGGTTGCAATGGATGAGAAACTGCTTCCAACAAGGAACAATAAAAGAACATTGGAAATCAATTCAGTCAGAAAGATGGTTTAACCCTGATTTTCAGAATTTCATAAATAGGGAAGTAGTTTCAGCATGATCCAGAAGAACCAGCGATGAGTGTCAGAGGGTCCCTACTCTTTGTTACTTCAGTTCTTAAAAGATTGAATTATGATCACTCGGCATAGTGAAAGAAAGGAAATAGTGAAAGAAATTGAATCATTGAAAGGATTCTGGGATAGATTACCAGTATTCAGAAATTGGAAGTTCAGTAGCAGCTATGGTGGTATGGGAAAATAAGCTGATAAGAACGTTTCTTGATTGCGCTGCTCATGAAGACAAATACAATCAAACCATGTCAATTTATAGTAATTGTACTCCCACCGTCTACACGTAAGTTAGCACCGTTAATGTAAGATGCGAGTGGACTTGAGACAAACGCAACAAGGTTGGCTACATCCTCTATTGTGCCAAGTCTGCCAACTGGATTGTTCAGCACCTCTGTTAGTATGTGTTTTTCTATTTCCTTCCAATCTGTACCCCATCCTTTGTCAATTGCTGTTTGACGGTAGAATTGTATTACATTGTGAGTAACGATAATGCCGGGACTAATTGTATTTACAGTAATTCCTGTTTGAGCAAGCTCCTTTGAGAGGCTAACAGTAATATTCACAAGAGCCGCTTTAGTGGCTGCATAATCAGGCATAAAAGCAAAAGGTTGAGTAGCTTCGCCTGTAGACATCTGAATTATACGTCCCCATCCCAAGTTTTTCATCCGTGGTATAACAAGTTGAATCATTCGTACAGCAATGAGTACATTGAAATTATATAGCTCAGCCCATTGGTTTGGTGTAGCATCTGTCCAGCCTCTATTGACATATACTGCAGCATTGTTGATCAAAATATCTATATCACCTACTGATTTTAGTGATTCTCTAACGACTTCTTTTGCACCCTCATCTTTTGAGAGATCGCCTATTGCAACATATGCCTTACCACCATTATCATTGCTACTAATACTACTTCTTTTTTTATTGATTTCCTCTGCAATACGATCTGCTTGCTGCTTGTTACGACCGTGAACTATCACGTTTGCTCCTTCATGAGCAAGTATTTTTACTATTCCTTCACCGATTCCACTTGTGCTACCAGTAACCAAAACTCGTTTACCTGACAACTGCAAGTCCATTTTATTCTTTCACTTTTTCTTGTTTTAATGATTACTACTTGATCGATGCAAGTTCTGCAGCAACTGCGTCTGAACTATGAGCAATAAGGAAGCTCAGACCAGCATTAGGAAGAAACTCCTCCATTTTTCTTGTAAGCTGTTTTTTAGTATCGTCTGTGAGTTTTGGTTTACCGCTAGAAAGCTCTTTAACAGCATCAGAATAAGCTATTAAGTACTTTTTCTGTGATTCAATTAGTTCCATAGATCCGGGCTTTCCATGACCTGGGTAAATTGTCGAAATGTCTGAGAGCAAACCGTGAGCTTTATCCAAGTTCTTTAGCCAGTCTTGGAGATGATTGTCTGCTATGTATGAATGAGTGCCATTAAACATGAGATCCCCAACGAATGCGATCCTAGGCTCTTTCTCAAGAATCCAAATAGAATTTGCATCAGAATCACCACCAGCTCCAAAATCATGTACCCTATATGTTATTTCATCAAATGTTACTTCTTCTTTATCTTTTAAGAGTTGATTTGGATATGTCCATTTGCTAATCCATTCCTCTTTATATATTGGACCCCATATGCTGCGCTTTAATTCTTCAGTAGATCTCATCAAGCGTTCTACTGATTCAAGTGCAATAACTGGAATACTAGTAGATGATGACTGGACCAAGTTAGTCACACCAGCCACATGGTCTGGATGTGCATGAGTTAAAATAACAGCTATAAGTGGTTTACCAAGGTTATCTAGTTGAGACCTAAAGGATTTGCTCTCACTTACAGTTAGAGTTGAATCAATGGCTACAACACCGTTCTCAGTCTCCACAAGATAGGCGTTAGCAAAAATACCAGATTCTCCAGAACTATGAATGTGAATCTTCGGTATTTTTGTTCGATGATCAGTGTCGCCATTAGAACTCATGGTTCATTTCACCATCCATTAATCTGACTGGCGTTCCTATATGACACTGTATAGTAGTATTTGTAACTGTCGTTAGGCCGGCTTCGTCCGCATAAACTATAATTTTCTCTTTTTGCATATAGAGACTGTTGTCTTGGTCGATACTTATAAACAAACACGTTTACAAATTATATTAATTCCAAGCCAATGCATTGTATAGCTAAAGATGTACATCAGGGTCCACTTATCTGCAATGTACTAAGTTCATATTTTTAAATATAACAACTCCAACTCTTTCTCTCTTTCTCTCTATCTATACACGCCCATAACCATTAGACTACTTCTTTGTGTATGTCTATGTGGACTTGGACTCTTCATTGTAATACCATTTAGCAAAGTACATTTTCAGATTTATTTTATAGCATATCCTTTATGGTACCCCTTATCTCTTTGTACAAGCTCAGTAAAAATATGCAATGGTAACAGTGAAATCAGGGAAAGAATGTAGGTATCAAGGTAACAATGCCTGATATCATACGGTATCAGAGAAAAAGCTTTAGGCACGTACATTCTTTGTTATAGTAACGACAAAACATATTGTCAACTGACAATAACACTGAAAGAGAAAGGAAAGTCATAGAGCTATACGATGAAGGTAAGACTACTCGAGAGATTGCAAAGAAACAAAGAATATCATTAAGAGATATCAGCCATATCCAGTAGCTAGCTGGAAGGTTCTGCAAGCACAAAATACAATACGAAAATCAAAAAACAGCTTGCTAATAATGTAAAAAAATCTCGTTTGGATATAGAGAACATTTCTCTTGGAAGAACTAAGTAAAGTTAAAAGAACGGTGAAGGAAGAAGGAGGAAGAAGAAAAAGCATCAATCTTGCAATAGCGTCAGCTAATAATCACTATCCTGGTTTTGGCCTATATGGAACTGCCAATATATTCAGAAAGATGGTTGGATTGCCAGAAGCCATATGGAGTAAAGAAGAAGTTGAGCTCTCCTACATAGATAATATTCTATAGTCGATCCCAGATTCTTCTTTTTTCTTTGTTCTATCTACTTTTCCATCTGTTTTTCTAATATCGATAAACGTTCCTTGGCTTGTATCATTATCTCATTTACTACTTCTTCAGCACTCTGATTTCTCTTAAGCATGCGTAAACCTTGTCCTGAATAAAGAGGGTAATAATTTGCATCATCCTTAGTTTGAGCATTTTCATAGATATCATTAGCAACGAAACGTTGTAGAGGCCATCTAAGCGGTTTTAATTCTGATTTTGCATATTCCTTTACAAAAGTATTATTTAATACTCTAGCAGGAACTCCTGTGAAAGCTTTGGTTACAACTGTATTGGTTTCACTAGAAGAGAGTAAGCGTTCGCGATATCCTTGCAATGCACCACTCTCGCGGCATACCAAAAAACGTGTCCCAATTGCAATCCCTGATGCTCCCAATGCTAAGGCAGCAAGAAGTCCTCGACCATCTGCTATTCCGCCAGCTGCAACAACAGGGATAGATCTAGCTTGTATGCCTTTTTTTAAAGCATCTACGATTTGAGGAACTAAAGCCATAGTTCCAATTAGTGGAATATTTTCATAACCCTCATCAAGTGCACCATTGTTGTCAAATATAGATCTATGCCCGCCTGCTTCTGATCCTTGTGCCATCACAATATCCGAGCCATTCTTAGCCACACTAATTGCATCTTCTACATTTGTAACCATTGATATTATCTTTGCACCGGTAGAATGAATCTGATCAACATATTTTACAGGATCACCCATTGCAAAACTTGCTATTGGTACTTTTTCTTCTAATATTATTTGTAGTTGTCCAGACAATTTTGATGGAGGTAGCAAATCCTTCGTTTCACGTTCTGGTAATGATGATACTGATTTTAAAGGAAGACCAAGTGTTTTACGAAATTTCTGATCCAAAAATTGCTGTACCGAGGATATATCTTGATCCTTCTTCCCATCTTGAGGTCCCAACCATAAATTAACACCATATGGTTTCGTAGTAATCATCTTAATTTTTCTAACTGCATCTAAAATATTCTCAGGTGTCATTCGCGTTGCTCCCAGGATACCAAGACCACCTGCATTAGATACTGCTGCAACTAATTCAGGAGTTGTTTGTCCTGCCATACCTGCTTGGATGATAGGATAGCGAATGCCAAGTAATTTACAGAGAGGGTTTTCTAAAAACACTTTACTATAATGAAATATTCTATCGATATAAAACCAGTTCTCAACTAATATGGTGATTATTATGTTCAGTATATAGTAGTTACGGATGGAATTATTAGGTTAGAAAAACTTGCTGCATGAGATATACATAGGAGACCTCATATGAGGTTGCTGTTGTTATAATATTGAGCATGCTATTTTGCTCATGGAAGAATCCCAATCAGACTATGAAAATTGTTGACGACACATTTGTAAGAGAGCATATAGATACAAGGACTAAAGCATGGAATGATCATAAGAGAAGTTTAGTTCTAGTTAAGTTATTGTAAGAGAGGTATAAAATAAGTAATAATGGAACCTTCTGATTTTGTCGAATTGTTTGCATATAATCACACAGTAAGACAAAATTATATTGAATATTTTAAAGAAACTTTGT
>JAFAQB010000405.1 GCA_019246625.1 Nitrososphaeraceae archaeon | reverse complement strand
ACAAATACAAATAATATCAATAATGTAAATACGCAATCGCAATCGCAACATCAAACATGTACTTTTAATGGCATACCAGTATGCCGTTAATACAAGAGAAAAACCATACGTAAAAGATTCCGTAAAACTTTTTTTCTCTTTTTGTACAATCATAATCATTATTATTGGTACTTGACATATTGTTTATCTTCTGCAGTTACGGATTATCCAGCTGCTGGACGTTACCACTACTACTACTGCCATGTAAGTATGATTATCATCTTTCTGCTTCTTGTTCTTTTCCTCCTTACTCGATGCGGCTTCTGGCAACCCCCATCTTCCTGACCTCCACGGTGGCGGCAATTGTCCTTGATGGCAAATTTCCAGAGTAAAGAGATCAACTTGATTTTTTATTTTTCTTCGATGGTTTTTGATCGGCTCATAGATGATAATCTTTTTGTTTGAAATATAATTTGTTCTAGGTTATACATCTGTAGTGACGATAGCCACAGGTAAAGTTATTAGGCATATTATCAGATACACTATAGCAATTGAGTCAAAAGATGAATAACATCTTTTTCACATCTATGAGTATAAGGATTGTTATAATAACAAGCTCCAAGCATGGAATGAGGGTTTATATTTCCCAACCATTAGAGAATCAAGTCGTCAGTGTATTATAATAGTGCGGTGAGTACATTGCAAGGCAATGTACCTAGAGCAGCATTATAAAACCAGACATATATCCTCTTGCTTACATATACTATTAACTTATGTTACCAGATACTATTAACTTAAGTCTATTTCAATAGTTGTAACTTTGCCCTGATTCTGTCCTTGTTGTTCTGGTAACATGCTACCCATTAGTATTGCAGAATATCCGTATAGTGTTCCAATTTCAAGGATTCTTCCGGGTTTATAATCTTGAATCACATCTTCAATGACTTTTCCCTTAACTGGACCTATGGATGGCAGGGATTCTTTTTCAGCCATTCTTTGTAGTCTATTTAGAACTTTGTGTGTTTCTTCATTCATAGTGCTTCATGATGTTTAATACTGAATTATTTAATACTGAATTAGTTTTGGTTTCTTTGATTTCAAATATTTGAAAAGTACTATCAGCGTCATTGCTCTAAAGTTTCCTTCTATCTTGTGACCTATCAAGAACAAACAAACTGCTACTAACCATAAGATTAAACCAGTAATGGGATTAGTGTTAAGATTCAGAAAATAACTGACAATTAACGTAATTCCAGCAATGTATATAGGCAATCCTATAAGGTGTAAAATCCTGTTAGCAGGATTTCTGTGGGTACTTTTTATACCCTTAACTAGACTGAAGGGCATATGTCCAACTCAGCTCCTATTCTCAATATAGCCATGTTATTGATATTCCTAGATACAATGATAACTACAGAGCAGATGTATTTAAGGAAAGAAGGTTGATATGATAAATTAACTATCCTCAGATTAGCCATGGTTAATCATGGCTTACCGTGGTTGCTGCTACTCTTACTGTCCACTTACGATCATTCTTGTATTATTGTATGTCAATAAACCTATTGAAACCGCCCTTATCTATGAGGATTCACTTGTTGTATACACCTTACATATTACATGTGTCAGCTGAACCATGGACTATGGTTGTTACACTACTAGGACAAATCTGTGGCTTCATCTGTTAATGTAGATCCAGACTCAATTGCCTCTTCTACCTCTTTTCTATTAGCTGGATCTGCAATCAAATCTTTTTTAGATGCATTCCTATCTCTGATGCCAACACCAGTAGTTAGTTTTGTTTGTATTTCTTCTGCATCATGGAATATATCATCTACTATGCCTGCAGCATCATCTTTAATGTGAATATTCTTATTCCAAGTAGCAACGTCAGGAGTGTCTTCAATATCTACTATAGATGTAGACATATTCACGACATCAGTTTTTCTCTTCGTTTTTTGTTGTTTTTTCACTTTATTACCTGCTGATTTGTCCTTCTTCTCTTTGTTGTTCTTTTTTCTCTTGTTGCCATTATTATTGTTATTATTATTCATATACCGTACTTCCTATTTCTACCAATATTAGCATCACTTTACCACGATTCATCCAAGTAGCCTAGCTGAATAGGAGGCATGATGAATTCTATGCGATTGCTAGTAGCAACTTTATATGTGAAAGTATGTGATGGTAGTCAAATTATTTGACTTTTTACTGACCGCATCAATGTCTTTACAATCTGACTTATATGGTTTCCCCAAGCACCGAACTCAGTGAAACTGGTACAGCAGGAGGTAAAAAGACCAACAACAGGCCATGTTTGCGCACCAAATGAAGATGAACCATCTAGCAACGAAGAATTATCCGGGATTGAGATTGCATCATAACAACCTCAAAGCCTCTTTTATATTTAAGAAAATCACAGTACAACAAGAACTCCTTCTCTGGAGATACATACTTACGCCCATAAGCGTTAGACTACTTCTTGGTATCTGTCTATATGAACTTTGGACTCTTCATTGCAACACCATTTAGCAATACGACGTTTTCAGATTTTATTGCATTGATTCTACAGCCTCCTATCTGACCCGCTGACAAACAACAAAGAAACAATCATCTTCATTGCAATAATAATGACATTAAATCACCATAGCTATGCATATGAATAAGATAATAAAATAAATAATAATTCTAATTTCAGTGCGCAAAGTTTCTTAAACTGCATTTCATTGTCATTTTATTCCATAGGTATCATATATCTTGACAATTAAATAGTATAATATATTGCATATACCATTGTGTTTGTACATATAAAAAATGAAAGAAGGAGAAGATGAGGAGGGCGAAAATAATGAGCATCATCAACAACAACTACTTCATAGTCTTTGTAATCAAATACTAGCATCTGACAATTCCATTAGATTTGTAGGTGTTCCTAATAATATGGGTAAATTAGTTGTCAGCAAATATAGAAATGATATAGTTACACCTATACTTTCAGAACAAGAAATAGAAATGCTCGCCATAGAAGCAGTTTTGAGAATGAAGACAAGAAAAGATTTTGAATCAAAACTTGGCAAGCCCGTATACTCGTTTACCTTGTATGAAAAAGTAAAGAGAGCAACAATAACTTTAGAAAAGGATAATGAAAGGTATCCTATTCTCATGGTATCATTTGATGTACAAGCAGAGCATGATTCCATAATTATAAACAAAATACTACCAATAGTAAGAAAGCAACAATAATAAGATATGATAATAATATAATGTAAAAACTTCTACAATTACTGATGTTTCTAACTTGGTAGTATTGGTAGTATTAGTGCACTATTATCCCTAATACGATAAGAAAAAGCCACATAGAGATGTAATGCAAGTATCAAAGACAACAAGACATTAAGACTAGAGGTACATCATGCCAAATCATTCAATGTTATATGCAAAGAAAATAATATTACAACTATAAAGCAAGCCTTAGCATGTAAGGAAATATGGAGTTTGGATAATGGGAAATGTCTGTGTTATGGCTGTCATAAAAATTTAGAAAAACTAAAAGCGAAAATAAGGAACATTTTTGTATAACACATCTAATAATAGGTTATGGCAGCAGCGTGTTTGGCTAGCTTTGCTATATTCGGAGTACTAG
>JAFAQB010000373.1 GCA_019246625.1 Nitrososphaeraceae archaeon | reverse complement strand
AGAAAAGATAAGTAAGCACACATTGTCCTGATATTAAGAGAATTAATATCTAGCTTTCTTCTTCTTTATCAAAAAAGGTCTAAACTGAAGATCAAAACCCGGACAGTTATTTGAAAATTGTTTTATTATTATCATATTACATATTTTGTCTTGCAATTCTGAATGTTCCGTCAATTTGTTCTTACAAATAGGACATAAGCACCAAATTGCCGCTTAGAAATATCTGGATGGAATTCTATATGATCAGATCACTTGCAATGGTGTCTATAAAACTATGACACGAAGAGAAAAAATTTACTCTACTGTAATACAAACAAAAAAGATGTTGTTGTGCTGTTCTAGCCGCCAGTTTGTTTCTTCTCCTGTCCTGGAGCAAAGTCTTTAGCCGAACACAGAGAACATGGTGCAGGAAATTCCTTCTCCTGTCCTGGAGCAAAGTCTTTAGCCGAACAGCCAGCACATGATCCTCCACCAATTTTCTTCTCCTGTCCTGGAGCAGAGTCTTTAGCAGATCCGCCGCCGTTACCCTGGCCAACAGTTTGAGCCCATGCAGTTTCTGCTCTCAAAGTTGCTGCAACTGATAATGTTATCGCTAAAGATGTTAGAATTGCGATCTTTTTTGTCTGCGAATTCATTGCAGAAAAGTAATAGCTTATGTATATAAGTATTACCGAAAATCGAGACTCAGAAGGAGCAGTATTAGATGAAACTGACAAAATGAACATAAAAGAACAAACTATGTGCAACAATATATTGTGAAAAAGCAAGTAATCTCGGGCTTGCCATAGAAGGGGGCAATAAATTGGAAATAATGCTATTTCCTTCAATGCATTATACAACTTCAAAAAGCAGATGTCAAAAGGAAAGAAGAGGAACACGATATGAAATATTCCGTTTTCAGTCTTTCACACAGTCTACCTCTTTTTATTGAGGTCAGGAAGAAGAAATAATAATAGTAACATGAATGTCTGTGCTATATTTTGTCTACCTACTAGATGTATTTGATGCACTCCAAAAGCCTGCTTTGTAACCAGCTTGCCATCCCGCGCACCACTGCTGTGTAAAATGTACGCAGATATCAGGTATTTCGTCTGTAGTTATATCGTCGCCGCTGTTTGCGTTAGATATTCCGTCTTTATACCCTTGATCATAACCTGTATTGTACTCTGTTAGTCCTGCTGCAATTTGCTGCCTGTGTGAACTCTGCTGGAAGCCATCATAAAAACCCATAATGCACCCATAGCTCTTACCTGAGCATATATTTTGTGAATTGTAAGTTGTATTTGCTTGTGTTCCTGCTGTGAAGCCAAAGTTATAGTCCGGATCTGTTGCTGCTGTTATAGTTGTTTGGATTAAAAGAGAAGAAATAATTGCACAAACGATGTATCTGATCATTTATTTCTCTCACTTTCATTATTGTTACTGCTCAAGTGGTAACATAGGTAATTAGAAGAGAATAACATTATCTCGACAAAGTTATTTTTAATAAAATTTTTGATTTTGTGTCAAGCGTATTTGCTTAGGATTAGATAATTGAATGCAAGATTTGGCTTAGCATTAATATTATTTTAATAAACTTTTATTATTTTAAACGTAATTACTATAAAAACACATATATCTATCTATATTCTTGTATTATCAATAAATAATGGTTGAAATCGCCTCATCTAAATTTATCGGGATGATTGATAACAAATCCTATTTACCCAAGTCTATAAAGATAGACTGTAAATGTGTGCACTATTCATATTGTACGTTTCTAACATTAAATACATTAGTTCTCATAGTTTTGACAAGGTGCTATAATAATGTCTATAGATAAAAAAAATCGGCAATTCCTGATCAAGATTGAACCTTTATTAACAGATGAAGATAAGGAGGAACTAGAAAGAATTACACATAATCTACGAAATGAGTTAAAAGAACTAGATATGGTAGAAGATGTAGATCTAGCCAAAGAAGGCCAGGCTCCAAAGGGCTCCAAAGTTGGTATAGATATATTTACCATAGGTTCTTTGATTGTAACTTTGGCTTCATCTTCGGTAGTAAGGAATGTATTTCCCACTTTTGTTAACACTTTACGCTCATGGATTACACGAAATGAAAACCATAAGATCTCTTTGGAAATAGACGGAGATAAACTAGAGGTAACAGCGATATCAGACAAAGAAAAGGAAAAACTAATTGATGCATGGATAAGTAGACATACGGAAAAAGTTTGAAAGGATGAAAATAAAATAATTATGGCCATTGCTACTATGCCTACTACGACCTCTAAGTCTACAAGGAATAGCAGGAGATTTGCTTTACTTGTAGTTACTTCAGAATATGACGATCCGTATTTTCAGAGGCTACATTCTCCGGGTAAGGATGCAAAGAAGTTGGCAAATGTTCTTAAAAATCCTGACATTGGTGATTTTGAAGATGTAAAGATAATGCCAAACAAACCATATTGGGAGATCAGTGAAGAAATTGAAACATTCTTCAGTGATCGCTTAAGAGAGGATTTGTTGCTTCTTTATTTTTCTTGTCATGGTATAAAAGATGGAGATGGACTCCTTTACTATGCTGCTAAAAATACAAAAATAAAGCAACTAAAATCTACTGCAATACGATCCAATTCAGTAAATGAGTTTATGGAAACAAGTAATTCTAGACGTCAGATATTAGTGATAGACTGTTGTTATAGTGGTGCGTTTTTGAAAGAGCATACAGTGAAGGGTGATAAAGAAATACACACAAATGAATATTTTCAACAGGGCGATGGAAAAGTAGTGCTTACTGCATGTGATGCAATCTCTTATTCATTCGAGGAAGATAAAAATCCACAGGAAGTTAATGAACCTAGATCAATCTTTACTTGGGCCATAGTAGATGGACTGGATACTGGTAAAGCTGATCTCGACAAGGACGGTATGATTTCATGTGATGAGCTTTTTGATTATGCTTCTGAACAAGTGAAAGAGAGAATGCCAAATCAAAAACCACAAAAATGGGTATTTAAAGCGCACGAAAAAATTATAATTGCTAAAAATTCCAGACCACTTGACCTGAATGAATTGAAGAATGTACTTCTTAATAGTAAAGTCGAGCTGTTCAACAGCTTATGTGAACAAAACTATTATGAACATTTAGACTTTCATGCAAGCAATTTGTCACATAAAATACTTAATAGAGTAAATCTATCTAAAACTGATCTCACAAAGGCTGATCTTAGTGAAACTAAGTTGTCAGATGCAAATCTTAATGAAGTTAATCTATCAGGCGCTACCCTTACTCAAACAGATCTCAGAGGCGCAGTTCTTGGAGAGATAGACTTTTCTGGAGCTAAACTTACTGACGCTAACTTTAGAAATGCAACGTTCAACGGAAAAATAAATTTTGATGATGCGACGTTAAATAATGTAAATTTTGAGGGAATAGTGTGGGACTTAAAACAAGTCACTTTTAACAGAACAGAATTTAAAAATCTTAAAGGACTGTCAGACGATTTACAATCGTTACCTCCAATTAACAAATATGTAAAAGAACTTAAATCTTTTTATCCGGTTCTCGAAAAAGAATTCAATTCCTATTGTATTGCACAAGATAGGATAACGACAATTCGAGAGGACATAAATAAGCTTGTAAGAAAAATCAAAGACATTTATGATGATGAAAAACAACAACTGAGTGAAATAAAGGAACAGGATATTAAAAAATATTACATTGAATTTAAAAATGAGGTAATATCTACTTTATCAAAAACAAATGAGCCAACTTCCGATATCTTCAAATCTTTAAAGTCTTTTGAAAAATTAATTGGGGAAGAACAAATAATACAAAATACTCTTTCTGAGAAAAAGCATTTTGAATACCATGAAGGAAAGAAGAACACTATGGGCATCGAGTTATCTCATCCTCCTATAGCCATAAATCCTCCTATAGCCGAGTCTGTTGATATTACTAAGGCTGATGAATTCTATAAGAAAGGTTTAGAGCTTTACACATCAGGTAAATACCAAGAAGCTCTAGAGTGTTATGAAAAAGCTTTGGAAATAAATCCTAAACATCTTGCTGCAATACGTGACAAAGGTTCAGCTCTTGCCAGATTAGGCAGATACTCAGAAGCTATGAAATTTAATCCCTATGTGCTGCCTATCAATTTACCAGATTATTACGGCTTATCTTTTAAAGAAGCAATGATAGCCACCCTACGTAAGTGGTGGTTCCGTGAATACCCCTAGCTTTTGCACATACATCCAGCAATAAACATGATTGCTGAAGATTGTTGTTACACATACGTTTTAGGAAGGAGATGGGGTTGTTTGATGCTTATCCTCTAATGGTAACATAGATAATGATGATGTCGATGTTTTAGACATATACTGATAAATAACTTCATCTATCAGCATTTTCTCTAGACCAGTAAAAAGTTTCTCTGCTTCCTCTATTAGCATTTCAATGTAACCATGCTTAAAGGAATCCTTTGTTAGGTAATTTTGTTGATGCTCTTGTGCTCCTTTAAATGTGTAAGAGGATCTATTGTAATATGCTGCTATAGGTGATATTGTAGGCTGTACTGAAAATACATTAGCATCATCATTGTAATAAATCAGAGGACAATACTTGTCTGGATCCATTCTTATGGATTCTATCACACAAAAGATAGCAAGTCTTAAAAGCTCTTTTCTATTTGCTAAGGCATCAGTTACATTTTCTTTAGCATCTTTTCTGATTTTATTGTATGCTTCATTGTCATTTTCAAACTGTCTTATCAGACCCTCTTGTTTCATTCTTTTTTGCTGCAGAGACTCTAGTTCTTGTTTTTCTTTTTCACATTCAAGACGAGTAGAATCAGATGTTTTATGTAAATACGATATCTGGTCAGTAAAGTCTTGAAATATCATAGTCGAATTCCGTATTTGTCCTTCCAAGGAGCCTACTTGTCTTTTGAGATCATCATATCTACTTTGCACTGATGGAAGATGGTGATTGGCAATTGTAAGGAGCTTATTGACATGTTGTACATTCATACCTGCAGCTTTAGTAAGTCTATATAACTCTAGGAAAGGCTCAATATCACCATTAAGGTCTTCATAAGCTTGGAATAACCTTTCAAGTTGAACTAGTTTGCAGTATTCACCATAAAGAGTAGTTACTTCTGGCTGCCTTAAGTTCAGCTCAATACCCACTTGTACAGGGGTTTTACCTTTCAAAAAAAGTCTATAT
>JAFAQB010000290.1 GCA_019246625.1 Nitrososphaeraceae archaeon | reverse complement strand
AGGATTATCCGCTACTGCTTGCCCGTCTTGTGTGATTCTAATTATTCCACCACTACCATCAGCTGGCGGTCCATTCACTATATTTTGGGCTTGAGTTCTACGAGACCTGAGATCACCAATAATGACATATACATTATTGTCTGGACCGATCAGTACTTTGCCACCATCATGATTGGGTCCAGGAGTCGCTGGAAGGCTTAGTAAAAGTTTAGGATTTACTAGTCGATTATTTACCAATTCATATCTATAAAGACGATTACCTGCCGGGTCTATTCCTGAAGTAAAGTCATCACCAGTTTTTCCTCCCCCCGACTCTGTATAGTACAAGAAAACATATGTAGGGCCGTTTTTATGTACTGCAACAGCAATCCCTAACATACCCCTTTCACTTTCTATAGCAACAGGAACTTGAAGCAAAGGTTGTGGTAACATTGTACCATTTACAATCCTCTGTACTGTGCCATCGTCTTTCTCTAAGACCAAAATATCATTTGGTCCCAGAAATGCCATGCTTGTTGGAGATCTTAATCCTTTGAACACCGTATCTACCTTTAGATTAGGATCTCTTACTATCATGGGTTGAGCTAAAGCAGCACTAAAGAGATGTTGTGTAATTCCAATTAAGATTGTTGTTGTTATAACTAGAGATAAGGCCAATAGACATCGAAAGGATTTAGTCATGTAGACTGATAAGGTATAGTAGCAAAATCAATATTTTATACCTTTATCCTAATCCATTCAGTGGATTACGTCTCAAAGGCAGTCCCTATCCCTATCTCAAAATTACAATTCGTTCTGAATATCGGTGTAATTATCTAGCCTCTAGCACTTGCAATATTATTTACATTTAAATTCAGAATTATTCTGTTTCTTTCTATTTGGAAACTATAAGATCCTACGACATTGTCTATGACTTTTTTTACGTCTCTAGCAAGGGCTATCATAAGCAGTATTAAACAAGTTATTCATAATGTTTTCATCTACCCTTAGCATTGCCTGATCAATATCAACACCCTTTACTATATCACTGTGTGATGACTGAAACAATGCTCTAACAAATTCGCATTAGGTTGTCTTGAGTCCTCTCTAGTAGAACCAGATTCTTGTTGCAATTCTTCCTTGTTTTGTCTCTCTTTCTCCTCATTAATTCCTGATGAGATTTCAAAATCCACTTCCATTTTAGGTAAAGAAACCTTTGGAATAGGAACAGAAAAACCCAAGATTTTAAACGAATCAAAACTAGGAGGATCAAAGGATATATTTACAGACTTAAGACCATATCCTTTTGTCTTGCCTAATTTCTTAATCATATCAATAAATGAAAATATTTTAGTCGCAAATTCATTTAGTATACGAAAGAGAAATTCAGCTGCTTTATTAAATGCATCAATAAATCTATCCTTTAGTTTTGATTTAAAGTCTTTTGCTGTATCTTTTAGGTTACTGATAATCTTATCTTTTAGATCCTTTGCAGTTGATGTAAGCATTCCATATGCTCTTATTATAGCGGTTCTAAGGACAGAGCCAAACCTGTCAATATGCGATTCTACTACAGGAACTGATTCTTCATCTACTGTGTTTTCGGCTAATTTTGCGACTGCTTGTAAGTTCATTTCAGCATTCTTAAACTCAAAAGCACAATTGTAAAGCCCAGATATCTCACTGCCAACGTCGTCAATTGTTTTATTTACAATCTTCATGCAATGTTTTGAGTCTTTGTGCTATGTCCAATCTGCTCATTTGAACTGCATAACCAACTGCCGATTTAGTCCAACTTGCCATTGTCGCAAGAGTACATTCACTCAGAGCATCACTAGCTATTAGATTTTCCATTTCGGCTGAACTCTCAGGATCCAGTTCATCCATATTCCTCTTGTATTCCCCGCACATGCTGGCGATATCTTCAGAAGACATCTACTTTGATGGTCCAGGGCTAAATGCAATTTGTATTATCACAAACATCAGACGATAATCTACTATCACGAACAGGTACCTTAGGGTAAATAGATGCTATAACGAAAAAAGACTACAACAACAGCCTCCCATATTTTTTAGAACCAATCTCTATCTCTCACTTTCTATGTCAACCTATGCAAAGCATAACAGTTAGACTACTTCTTGTTGGTGTCTGTCTAAATGGGCTTTGTACTCTTCATTGCGATACCTGGATCACCAGCATCATGAGCATGAGCTATAAGCCTCCAGTTATTTGCTGGTTTACAACCAACTATAGTGTCTTCATATAAGTAAAAGTCACAGAACTTTCTGCTTGCGCTACTATCCTTACTGCTTTCATTCCATACCACTTCTCCGGTGTCACTCTACCATAATCAGAATAAACATGTGTAGGACATCTATGATATGCATGATGTGTGTAATCCCAATTTGCAAAAGGTGATGGATGTTTTGCATCTGCAGCACCTATTTCAAAAACACTTCTAATCTCATCTTCATCTCTACCTGCAAGCTTCCATACGCATGCCTCATGTGTTCCAAATGATCCGTGAGGCCTGATATATACGACTAGATAACCTTGTATTACGTTTGTCTTTACCACTGCACTTAATTTCAAATCTGTTGCAGGATCTGCTTCTGTGGTTGCGCAATTGAGGAATAGTAAGGGGAGGAGGAAGAAGGTGATGATTGGTATCCTGCAAAGGCTAATGGTATTTGAAAGGAAAGTTAACTCATGAAGACCAAATCCCATAGCTTCCAAATGTTTATACTTTGAAATTGTTTGATTCTTGATATCTACTTGCATTTGAAGCATAGAACGCTCTGCTTCAAGTCTAGCAACAATTTTTTGTAAAGATGGTATTTTATTTGATGCCAAAAAGTCATGATCTTTTCTTAATTTATCTAAATCTGAAAACTCTTATGACTTTTCCTGCATCATAGCCATAATGTTTATCTATATTATCTATAAGTTTGGCAAAATTTGAAATCTCTTGTACATCTATAGAATATTTTTGCTGCAATTCCTGCTTTAAGCTCGAATACCATTGCTGCATTTCTTGAAAATTCAACTAGGTCTTGTAGATGTAAAGAAATGCTCTCGGCCGATAATCCAATGTCCTTACAACGGTTATAAACATCTAAAATAAAGGATTCAAAGCTTTGACTGCAGCAACCATTGTCTTGTCCATCATCTGGTTTAACAAGATCTTCAGGAATGAGCCTGCTATCTCTCGTAGCGCTTCACTTGGTGTTGCCGTCGTACTTGGTATTATCAAAAATAATGTTGTATTTATCGGGATTCTCTCTTAATGCATGAACAGCTGCAATAATGGTGGAAGTTAATAGTGCTCCAGGGTGTGTGAATCAAATTTGACATAATATTTGGGCCCAAAGATAAGAAGAGAATTGAGGAAGGCAAACACATAGTATTGTTTTATGAACGGTTAGAATATGCCAACTGGCCTTGTACAAAAAAAGACTGCAGCATAGAAGGCATTTCAAAATAAATGTGTGAATCAGATAATAATGCTTAAATGTATAATATATCTTAAAGATTTTACTCTTGACTCAAACTGGTGACGATAAAATAGGAAGAGTAGCTCAGCAAATATCAGATCAAGGACCACCAATAGTAGAGAAGATTATAGACAAGCTAACAGGAATGAATACTCAAATTACATATGACTTTAATAATTTGGAAATAGGTCTTCCAAATGCAGAAGGTCCTAAAGGAGAACAAATTGCTAGAGGAAAGTTGACAATTAATGGTGGTCTCAAAATATCAACAGCATTCGTAAAAGAAGGAAGATAAACATGGTAGCAATTAGAAGGACAAAACAGAAAATTAGACAGGAAGCAATGTCTGATATATCTCAAATAATCTATAGATATGCATAAAGATCATAAAGATGATAATGATAATGCTGAAGACTATGTAATTGATTTGTTGGTAAAATCAATAAAGTCTATTAGAAGTGGAACAATTAATGTGAATATGGAAAATGAACCTGCAATACAGATTAATGCAGGTACAAATAGGATTGATATTGACATTTTGCATCCAGAATTCCTTAAACTCTTTACATCTAGCGAGAATGAAGACAATGAAGAAAAAAGAGGAAGAATTGAAAAGTTAAAAGATAAATTACATAATGCAAAAGAAATTGCAGAGAAGCTAACAGATAGTGAAACGGGACTATTAGATAAGTTAGACATTCCAAAAGAATTTGCAGAGAAGCTAACAGATAATGACATGACAATAGTACTTTCTAGAAAAGGCAAGGAAGCAATAATTTTAGGTAAGGATGCAAAGCCAACAGTTTCAAAATTAGTATCAAGAAGCGACGATGTACAAATTAAAAGTGTGAGAGAGGTTACAAAACTGGGCAGTGATTTAAAACCAGAAGATGATTGATTAAAAATATATAATATTGTAGCCGTGCCTGAGTTGTTCTTATCAATCCAAACACTGACCTTGCGGCTTTTCCCAAATAAAACAGTTTAACAAAATGGCTTTACTAAATTGAAAATGGTTTTACAAAAGTTGTTAAATTGTGATGTGCATGTTTAACTTAACTAAAATGTGGTTAAGTTACGTAACCATTAAGTTAATTTGGAATAAATGTTTACATGTTTAGAGTGTTGTAATATACGTTTACATTTTGTTTTCCATTCACAAATCCTGGCAGGTCTAACCACATCTCGATCTTCTTCCATCTTTAGTGTATAGTTAGCGGTACGAATTAAAGATTTGCAGCTGGAGTCAAGACCAGCAAAGGTTTTTGTTAGAGGAGAATATACAAAGACAAAGACAGACAGATTTGTTTTCTTAAGAAGACAAAAGCAAAGAAGCCAATAAAGGCCGCTAAAAAGAAATAGGATAATGCATAATCAGGGCGTGAAAATGTTTTATCCCCCGAATGTGCGGTATTGTTATGAAGGCTGGCATATACCTACCACAATTCGGCTCACAGGCCACAAAAGAAAACATCATTCAGCTGGCAACGATGGCCGAGCAAGAACAATTCGATTCTCTTTGGGTTGGTGAGAGATTACTCTGGCCTATCAATCCACAAACACCATATCCAGGGTCACCCGATGGTAATCTTTCAACTACTCTACAAAATGCGCTTGATCCTCTGGAAACACTTACTTTTGTTGCGGCAAAAACAGACAAGATTGCATTAGGAACTTGTGTGATAGATATGTTATTTCACAATCCCGTTATTTTAGGAAAACAATTTGCAACTCTGGATGTTTTATCACAAGGAAGATGCATTTGTGGCCTTGGCATTGGTTGGTCAAAAGACGAATATCAGGCTTCTAATGTTCCGTTTGAAAATAGAGGAGCAAGAGCAGATGAGTTTATTCAAGCATTAACACGGATCTGGACTGAAGATGTAGTTGAGTTCAAAGGAAGATATTATAATATACCTGCTTCGAAAATAGGTCCAAAACCAATTCAAAAGCCGCGTATCCCAATCTATCTGGGCGGGTTTACTCAGAAGACATTTTCAAGGATTGCCAAATATGCTGATGGGTGGCTGCCAACTGCATCAGGTTCTTTAGATTACATTACAAACGGCATCAAGACTTTAAAAGAGAAAGACAGACACCACCACCATCTAGAAATTATCACCGCAGTCTTTCCTGAAGTAAAAGAATCTCGAAAAAACAGGGCACAGAGGTCTCTGTTCAGTGGAACAATTGATGATATTGGCAGCGATCTCGGGAAAATAAAGGAGATAGGAGTTAATCATGTAATACTTGGACTAACAGACCCAGATTTGGATCGGGTCATTGATTCAGCCAAGCAACTCTCCAAATTCACTCGATGACTGATTGTATTCTTGAATTAGGCATAATGCCGCATCTGTTGAGCATAGAATACTAGGTTCAGATCAGCATTAAAATTTGAACAGATTGAAGAGGAACCTATTGACACGCTTATCCGAGTAGGCAAGAAGCTATATTCATCTTTAAACCCTGATGTGAGACAAGCAATCGAACTATCAAGTAGCATTCACTTATATACAAA
>JAFAQB010000302.1 GCA_019246625.1 Nitrososphaeraceae archaeon | reverse complement strand
ATTGTAATGGTTATAAAAAAACGGTGAATAATTGCATGCCCTTTAACAAAAAAGGAAAACTAACATTTGAAAATAGGTATGATATTAGAAATTGGAGCGATCGTCCAAAACCACTTCAACCAAATGCAAATATTTCATATGATAATTCACAAATGTTCCTTCAATTTATTCAGGAAGTAAATCTAGAAGAGAATTACAATAAAAACGGATGTATAAATGCAATACCTATAATCGTCTATCATTATTTTGTAGTCAATAGTAATCTCAAATATCTACCGAACAAGTCAGATACTGACGTAGGTTTATTTTCCGCTGAAATGAAATATCTACAGGATAATGGGTATAAAGTTATAAAGATGTCTGATATTGGATATAATCAAAGCAACAATTATCTCTATATTAAGGAGCCTTTTACCAATGCTAATATGCTTGCAAAAAATTGCTAATGGAGTTGAAATAATTGGTATGGAGACTTTAGCAATTCATTATGGAAACCTAACAATATTATTTCAAAAAATGCTTTACAAAATAGTATAGTAATTTACTATGTTTAAAAGTTACCTAGTTTGGAAATTTTAATTATGCTTGCCCCTGTGATGGTGTTATTAGTACTTCCTTTACAAGGGCTCTTGCCTATTATAGCCTATAGTCAGATTCCATATCTTTCTACGCCTAACCAAGAACAACAAGGGTCGCAATCACAACCATCTGAAACAGTCCAAGGAACCAGTGGTGATGATACCGGTGGCTGCTTCAGAGACATGAAACGATGGAAGAAAAAACATGGATACGGTATGAGATGGATAGCTGAATCTGCATTCTCCTCAATAAAGAGAACGTTTGGTGAATAATATGTGTCATCTGTAAAATGGAACAATATTGTAAATGAACTATTACTACTGAAAGCTTCTATTTACAATATGTTCGTCGATAAGACTGCTGCAGTATAAAATAATTTTCAATCAAATATTCTTTCATATTCTAGTTGTTCGACAGACCAGATACCGGCCTAAATAATTATGCTAATAATATGGTGGTAATTTTAACTTTCGGTGATGGATACAAGAGCCAATACATTTATGCCTAACCAATTTTAGACAAGTATGGCTTTAATGCTAACTTCTTTGTAACTTGCCAAAAGGTGGGAATAGACAACTCACAGATGACTTGGCAGGAAATAGGACAATTGTATAATCTTATTTCGATGAATCTATAGTCTATTTGCCTTTCTTGCATAATAAAAATAAAGGAAGGAGCAAATATATTATTTCATAATATGTTCTTAAATGCGCCTTTGATCTAGTCCTTCCTGTTCTCTTTCAACATAAATCCTGGAAGTAGTACTCGTATTATCGTCATTACCTATTCTAGTAGTATCTCTTGATGTCTGCTCAAATGTCCTTGCGTTATTAACCCCTATTCTAGATAATTCTCTTGCATTATCTTTTGCTTGTTGCATCGAAGTCTTGTATGCATCCATGTTTGCAAACATCATGTTGTTTACTAATCTAGTTACAGCGATCATATTGTCGGCAAAACTGCTAACCATATTTGCATATATTCCTGTCAAATATCTTGGAGACATCCAGTTTGAGGTAAATATTATGTTTGCTTTCTCTATATGCGGCATCCATGCTGATTGAAGAGAATTGATAATCTCTTTTTGTGATTCTATATAGTTGTCTGCAATTTCTCTTGCGGATTGAATAGTTTGCTCTTGGTAATCGTTAACTGCCTGTGTATAACGAGGAATCTCTCTTCTTGCTTCATCGGTAGACTTTTGAATATTGTCTTTGGTCTGATCTAATGCTCTGTTAATAGATTGTTGCTGCTCTCTATCCTGCTGTTGTAGTTGATACTGCTGCTGATACTGGTACTGTGGTACTTCACTAGTTGATATCGTCGCTGTTGTTGATATTGATTCTGATGGCGGCTGATCCTGTCGGGGTGACGAGGATGCTGATGATGTAGATATTACCTTTTCTCTTTGAATAGTATCACTTTCTTGACTACTTGTTGTTTTATTAGCTGTTGCTCTTCCTACTGCTTCTGTATCGCTCCTTCCTACTTCACGCCCTTTTCCAATCATATAATTAGCGCTTGCTTCGCCGCCAGAATTTACGTCTTTATCTTTATCCTTTTTTTTGCTACCTAAACTCATGTAGTACTATATTCTATAAGATATTTAACTACTGCTAAGGAATGCCGCATGGGAATTTATTCTCACTACACATCACTAAAAGAACTTGGAAGAAGTAGGATAATCCACTCCATGCTCTATTATTAATAACGAACTCGAGTGAATGTAACTATCTCTAGATATTCGGAGTTCCCGTTTTAATACTCTATATCTTGATCTAATACTGTTTGAAAAAATATACAATATTGCATATTACTCACTTTCTCTTATCTGTTTGCTCACACTTTAAATAAATATGTTTCAATAGAGGTAAATAAATATGGCAAAATATGTTTCCTCATAGCATATGCTCTTTTTTACTATTTGACTTTTATTAGCGGAGAATTGTTGTATATACCAATCTGGAATATTTTTTCCACCCGACAATATTTCCCAAATGAAAGCACCAACAATCTTTTTGATTCACGACGTTCAAAGTTTTGACTGCATTTGGGTTCCATGTATAAATTCTAATTCACTAACTTTAGGTATTTTTCGTTCTACTGATAATGAAAGTATAAAATCGAGACTCTATGTCTATGTGGGTTTTCTTTGAGTATTCTTCTTTTAGCTTCTTCACGCTCATCTACTCCTTCTCTCATACTGTCCAAAACCCCTTTTCTTCACCTCCTCCTACAAAATCAATTTAAGTTTGAAATGTACTTAAAAGCAAAAATGGTTAGAATCACGGTTAATACGTTATCACCTGCTAGTGATGATACATGGGTATATAACGTCGAAATAACCGAAAGTGATGGTAGTGGATCTCAAACAAGATACAAAGTAACCATGGATAAAGAATATTACGAAAAAACATCTAATAGTCTTGTTGGTCCAGAAGATTTTGTCAAGAAATCGTTCCAATTTCTTTTGAAAAGAGAAAACAGGGATTCAATATTGAGAGAATTTAATATGAAGCAAATAAGAGATTATTTCCCAGAATATGAAAACGAAATTAAAAAAATGCTATAAAGAAGAGGATAAATGACTTCTGTATAGATAAAGATCTATGACAGTGGAGTGCAAATAGCACCCTCCCTGTAACCTTGAAACCACTGTGGGTTATCTGTCAGTGATTTAGCATACTTATCACTGTGTATCCTGCATTGTATTGAGGTTTATGTATAACTGCAAAGGCTAGACCTGTATTGCTAATCAGTACTATTAAGCCCATACTGGATGTCGGAACTAACAAATGTTTAGTTTGCACGCTATATAGTATATTATCAAACTAAATGCAAATTAGTTTCATTTGCAGTGTAATCCAACTAAATAACCTTCTGACCAAATCTAGGAATTTTGCCAATATGTTATACAGAAAGATGGTAGTTTATCATATGCCATATGGGGAGATGATAAGAACAAGAACAAGGATGAGGAGTGGAAGGAGTATAAATCACTTAGTAATATCCCCCAGCACAATCCAAAACAAACCGTCATTTCAGATTTTGATTTTGTCACATAAACTCATCACAATAAGTTTTTTATCGTTATACCATCATTTAATAAAAATGTGTCATAAAATCTATGACAATTAGGTATAACATAATCAACTCTCAGCTTTCTTCAAGAATGTAGTTATGAATTTGACTGTATTGCTGCTGCTGCTCCAGAATGATGTATTAACTTGCTTAAAAACCAAATACTGGCTAAAGAAAATAAAATAAGATTATGATATATGATAATACAATCTAATTCAAGCTTTGTAGCCTTCTCTCGCTATTCTCTTTTGTTTTCTCATCCGCTGCTTGTAATCCTCTTTCATGGTGTGATGTTTCTCCAGCTGCACTTGCTACTCTCTCTTTAGTTTCTTTATCGGCAGAAGCCAAGCCTCATTGTAGTGCACTTATAAAACGCGTTAATAGATGATTGTTTTAGGTCATTAAGTTAACTGTGCTTTATCACCAATGCTGTGAATCTGCACTTATCCATTTTATATACTACAAAAGCGATTTGACGTATTGTTAAATTCCATGTAGTATATCATTTATTGTGGAAAGCGATAGTAATAATAACAATGCTAATACTAATACTGAGATAAACTGGAACACTATAATAAAACATGATACAAGAAGCATAGATGATGCAGATCTTGGAAAGGTTCAGGGATTGTTTGAACCTTTTGTAGTTACTGAACGAGGAACAATAAATAAAGAAAAATTTTACATTCCCAAAAATCTTGTTGAAAGGTACAACAATGGAGAAGTACTGTATTTCAATATAACAGAGCAAGAAGCAAAGGATATTTGCATGAAAAATACACCTCCATCTGAGGATGACGCCAAACATATTGTACAGACAATAACAGGAAGAAGATCAGGTGCATCTAAAAAAGAACCAACACCAACAATGCTCTCTTCAACACAAGAATCTAAAGTTACAGAAGCAGATAATGATGAAACACGTGTTCAGGTGATTGAAGATAGACTAGATGTCTCTAAAAAAGAATCCATGGAAGAAGCAACGGTAATAAAGGAACCAATAAAGGAAACAAAAACTGTCGAAGTACAATTAACACATGACGAACTGATTATCGAAAGACGACCTGCCAGTAAGATTATGTCAACAACATCATCAACATCAACATCAGAACCATCACCACCACCAACATCACCAGAAGAACCAGTTCAAACCAAAACAGAAATCAATATTCCACTAATGAGGGAAGAAATAATAGTTTCAAAGAAACCCTATGTTAAAGAAGAAATAGTGATAAAGAAAAAACCAGTAACTGAAACCAAAACA
>JAFAQB010000282.1 GCA_019246625.1 Nitrososphaeraceae archaeon | reverse complement strand
ACATATCAGGAGTCCTTCTTTAATTTACCATATTTTCCTGCACATAGTAAGCGTAATTTTTGCTCTTTTTCTGAGTGTTGTGTCAATTATTTCATATAGAAGAACTAATAGCACAAGGATTTTGTTCATGACTCTCGGTTTCTTTTTGCTAGCAGTAATTGAAATTCTATATCTGTTTCATGCAACTGCAAATATTGAGGATGTAATAATCCCGGTAGTAGACATTGAAGTATCGCATGTTATTCTTTTGATAATGCTGACTTTATTTGGTATAGGGGTATTGAAGGTGAATAAGTAAAAATGGAAATTATGGCAGAACCTGGTAATACTGCTTTAAATAAGGAAGTACTAAATGACATTCAAAGCAAGCTCCTGAAATATATTCGTAGACAGTCGGGCGTACGATACAGAGAACTTCTAAGATTAGCTGGTCTTAGCAATGGTGTTCTGACGTACAATATATTATCTCTTGAGAAATCAAATCATATAATAGTTGACAGAAATAGTAAGAGCAACATCACACGATATTATCCTAACAGTATTCCAACAGAACAATCAAATATTATAGGACATATCAGGATTTACACTGCAAGACAAATAATACTATGCATGCTTGAATATAATAAGCCATGTACTTTTAATGAAATTGTAAAGTACACAAACAAAGCACAATCCACTATATCTTGGCATTTGAAAAGGCTTAAAGATGCAGGAATAGTATCAGTTCAATATAGTCATCATCATCAATATCATCAATATCTACAACTCTATAAATTGACAGATGGAGAATTAGTGACCGATGTACTATACAAATACAAAGAGAGCTTTATGGATAAAGTGGTAAACAATTATACTGAGATTGTAGAAGATCTTTAGACGCATAGTAACGGTGCATAAACTATTCAGAAAAGTATGTGAAACTTACGTACCTAATCATGGCTGCTTTTAAGTTAGATTGAATATTGTTGTGTATATGGCGTTTCAACTTCAGTACCTCGTTTTTAGCACAGCAAATGATGAAGATGCATTAACTGTTTTGCCCATTAAAACTTCTAATGCTCTATTAGCAATTGTCTGAGTAGAAGGATAGTTGCTTATATTGCTAAAGATAATGCAATATTACGATGAAACCTTAAGGATATCTTTACGAGAAAGAGCTACAGATGCTATGACAATCCCAGCTATACCTGCCCCTATTCCAGCCATTCCTATCATATAAGTTCTATCAACAGCGTTCTTTAAATCCTGAATGGACTTCTGTGTATCTGCATTATTTTTGGCCATTGTGTCTATGCTGTTTTTGGTTGAGTCTATATCATTTGACAGCTGACTGACGATTCCTTGTAGTTGAGGTCCGACATTGTTACTATTACTTGCAGCCCCTGTGGCAGCCCCTCCACCTCCTGCTATATCACTGGAACCACTACTATCTGGAAAAGATATTTGCTGCTTTCCTTGAACCTCATCAAGAGGTATTTCAGTATTAATTTTCTGTCCTTGTATAGTGCCATTCATAACAAGACTATATGACCCAACCCTAGTCGGAATCATTTTACCATTATATAATCCGTCAGTTTGCTCAGAGGGCACAAAGTCAATTGATTTTGTTACTCCGCCATACTTTGCCAGGATATTCATATTTGCCAAGGCGTTTATGACACCGGTTGTTGTTTTTCCGCTAGTCTGGTTTACTTGGATAATGGCATTATTCAATTCTCCTACAAGGGCAGGCTCATTACTCCAACCAACTGTTACCGAAAGGTTACCAAACTTCTTGGTTAGATGGGCATCTGCAGGTCTAACAGTGTAAAGAGAAAAAACTAAAACTAAGGTGAAGATGACCAGTATTGGTAGTAAAAACTGCATTTTTACTTGCATATAATGTATGGAATGAATCTAATTATTTATTATCCTTTACTTGAAGTTCGATAGTTGTACTAGAAAAATAGGAAAAATCAAATACGTTAATGACATAGGTTATGATGGTATAACTTGATCCAAAGATTTTCTCACCCTCGTAATCAGGCTATTCTATTTGTGTTAGTCATTACCATATCTTTGTCATCACTGATATTATTTCCAAATGGAATACCTAAATCCTATGCTCATGCTTTCACGATAAAAAGTGATCCCTCTCCTTCGCAATCACTACCCAAGTCGCCATCAAAAGTTGACGTATACTTTAGCGAACCTGTTGATATTCGTTATAGTAAACTAATGGTTATAGATGCAAGTGGAAAGCAAGTTGATAACAAGGATGTGCATTATATCAACGGTGATCAAACGACATTAAGTGTAACTCTTCCCGGTGATCTGAAAGATGGGGTATACACAGTTTCTAGCAAGGTTCTTTCTGCTGCTGATGGCCACGTTGTAGATAATGCTTTTGTATTTGGCATAGGAGAAGCTACAATTCCCACCCAAGCTTCAAGTACATCGAATGGTCAATCGCAACTCTATATACCTAATGCTATTGCAAGATTTCCCGCATTGGTAGGCCAGGTTATGGTTGTTGGTGCAGCCTTCTCAACTCTCTGGTTATGGAAACCAATATCAAAAATCGCATGGCTGAAAGATAGTTTGGCAGAGATGCGAAATAATATCGATAGAAATTTTATAATTCTTGTGCTGATTGGTTCTATTATTTTAGTAGTATCTAATTTTGGGATAATTTATGTTCAGGCAAACTCGATAAATACTGGAATAGTTGAAGCTATGGGAACTAAGTTTGGCACTGTGTGGATCGCAAGAGCGATGGAATCATTCATATTGCTTGCGATTTCCCTGGCCATGTTTCGTAAGGTAATGAAAAGAATGCCAAAAAACTTTGCAGCTTCTCCAACAAAAGGAGAGGTACTAGGCATATTTGCAATTGGCCTTACAATACTCGCCACCACAAGTTTGATTGGTCACGGCGCTGCCAATGGTCAAGTACTACCAATAACAATTGATTTTATACATAATTTGGCAGCATCACTTTGGATTGGCGGAATAATTTATATCGGATTTATTGTGGTTCCAAAATTAAGACATGCGGATGGTTTAGAAGAATATGTCAAGGCCTCTGCTCTGTCAATTTTGATTCCACGATTTTCAACAGTCCCTGTAATAATACTCGGGGTTATAGTAATTACTGGTCCGTTTTTGTTATACATGCTTGAGAGTAATCTAGATTTAACCTTGGCCTCATTGTATGGAAAATGGCTAATTATAAAACTCTCACTTGCTGCAGTCATGATTGCTCTAGGAGGATACAATCAGATAATAGTATATAGACAGGCTCTGAGGACCAGCATCATTTCAACGACTGTCAGAGGTACGGCAGGAGGAGGAGGGGGAGAGATAGTTGAGGCTAAAACTAATAATAATAATGGAAATTCATCATATCCAAACAACAAAACAAAAAAATCTGCTCTTTCCAAATTCGGCAGGAGCACAAAAGCAGAATCAATAGTTGGTATCGCGTTGCTTGCTGCTGTAGCCTTACTAGTTAACACGGGATTACCAGCAAGCGAGTTTCAGCAACAAAATGCTCCTACCTCAACCTCAACTGTAGGTAATACAATAACTACACAACAAGATCAAGGATTTACAGCAACAAGATTTGTGGAAGATGGCAACAGAGTAATTCTTTCAATCAATCCATATACCCCAGGTAATAATAATTTCAAAATTTCTTTTCTTGATTCAAATAGAAACCCTGTAGATGTCAAGTCAGTACAATTAAGATATACGCAAATAGAAAAAGGGATAGGTCCAATTAACGTAGACGCCCAGAAAGTATCTAAAGGAGTATTTTCTGCTAATGCTGCTTTTGGTATACCTGGAAAATGGAATTTAGAGATCGAGGGAGTTCAAACTAAGGCCAATGCACTCAACATTGTTGCAACTTATGACTTGTCTGTAAATCCAAAATTAAGCCAGCTAGCATTTAGCGTTCAGGATTTCAAAATACCACAGAACAATAGTCAGCCACTATATCCTGTGTATGATAAGAGCAGAAACTCAATCTGGGTCGGAGATACGGTAATAGATAGTGGCAGAATACTAGAATATAATCTAAATACCCATAGATACGTAGAACATAAAGTTAATGGCACTAGCATTGTAACGGTTATGGCTTTGGATCCTCACGATCAATCATTATGGTATGTTGATCCGCTAATGAAAAATCTTGGACAATATAATATTGAAACTGGAACTAACAAATTATACAAGATCCCAATTCAAGGGGTTATATCGGGTATTGCCATTGATTCAAGTAATAACCTTTGGCTGACGTCTCCAACCGCTAACGGAATATTAAAATTCAATACACAAACAAAGAGCTTTGCAGCTATGACCCTGCCAACTGCAAATGCCCAGCCATTGGGGATCATAACAGATCAATCCGGGCAGATATGGGTAGCAGAAGGAATAGGAAAATTAGCCAATATAGATCCAACAAAAAACAACAAAGTTAGTGAGTATGCTCCAACAGGTCAAAATAATACCCTCAAAAGCCCTACAGCATTACTTGCCGATCCAACAACTGGTAATATTTATATCTCTGATCATGATGGCCATGTGGTATCTGTTTTCAACCCATTACTTAAAACATTCAAAGAATATCCGCCGCTTGATCCAAACGGATTACCATTTGGAATGGCAATAGATGGCTATGGTAACTTGTGGGTTGCTGAGCATACAATAAATAAAGTTGCAGTAATAAATCCAACAACTGGCGAAACCAAAGAAGTCAGCATACCTGCACAGAGTCCCTTCGTTCAATGGTTGACTTCGGATTCTAAAGGAAATATATGGTTGGCAGAGCAGCGGGGAAACTCTCTTGCTGTTATATCGTCTACTGCAAAACTTGCCCCGCCTAGTTCTTCAGTAAGTCAGAATAATAATGGCAATAATAAAAATAATAGCTACTCTGGCATTCCTAAACTAGGTTTTAGCTACGCTGATATTGTAGGTCCTTCTCTAGCTGGCGGTATAATAATTAGTGCACTTTTCTATTCAAAGAGCATCATGGATTTAAAGAAAAGTGTGAGGCATGTAATAAGAAGGCAAAATAATAACTACAGAAAATAAAAACGGTTGTTGCATTTTAAAAGTTGAGCTCACATGCATCTGTATAACAGATAATGCGTAGACTGGCCAATTCTTATAATGCATAAACACTTTAATGGGAATTTTAGTTATTAAAAAAATAAAATTGGTATAATTTTCAGATAAAAGATAAATCTCTTGAAAAATTAAGCCTTTGTACTCTTGATTGTTTTTCTTCCCTTATTCTTTCTTCTATTTAAGAAAATTACTACCCCTATTCCAGTTGCTACTGCAGAAATAATAACAATACCGGATACAAGAGGCAATATTGAGGACTGAAGATATGCAGCAAATGAAGTTGATACATTAATAGGAAAGGTAAATACAAGATTTTGGCCAGAATAATTAGTATCATTTATATCAATATCTAGTGCATAAATACCAGCTTCTGAGAATGTGTATTTATAGATATAATGGCCATATGGCACCAATATTGGGTGTGTCCTTTCCAACTCTTTCCCTCCATTTGATATTTTAATCACAATAGGGAGATCCACCAGATCATCGCCATTGACGCTGCTAATTCTTAATGATATACTAGTAGCATGACCAACAACTGGAATCTTGGGATCCGTTCTCATTTCCATGTTATAATTGCCAATTACTTGGCGTATAGAGTTTTTAAGTGGATCAGCATTGGCCTGCTGTGTATGTAGTAATAATGAACTGGTAATCAAGCTCACAATTATAAGCAAAAAAGATAATTTGAACATCATATATCTAAATTTTGGACAGCCCTTCTTTAAAATCTAACTAAAAACATACTGACTGTTAGTAAATGCCGAATATGTTATACCTTTGACATATCTTTGACGGGATAAGTTAAGAAGTAGAATTATCTACTTGATGAAATGAACTTGAATCCTTTGTAAATCTACTGACAACCAAACCTGCATCCCGTTGTTGCTGAGGTGTTGTTGCTGTATCGCTCAAGCAGTAACTATTGTTGGGTGAAACTCAGCTGACTTTGGCTGAAAAATCTGCAGTTTCAGGTCTGATTGGATTAAAAAGAATTCCATACAATGAAATGTTAATTGAATAGTCTCCGGGGGTTTGAAATGTGTATGGTATTGTTACAGCACCTTCTGCTGTGTGGAGTGGTTTTCCTGGCTGACCTGCTAGCTGTGAGGCTTGAAATACTTGTTTGCCATTGGTAGCAATAGTAAAATCATAATCTATATGTGGTTGTACTTTGTCAGTTCCTTTCTGCAAGAAAGTTACTTTAAATGAGGTAGGACCTGTATGTCCAATTGGTTCAGGCGAAGGCTGTAGTACAACATCAAGTGCACCTCCACTTGTTGTCTTCTTCATGCTGCTATTTGGAGACGATGAAGGAGCTTGTGCATAGGTTGACAGGGTAGAAGAACTGAAAACAAGTGTTACTGCTATTACTAAAAGTAAAGACAATAAGAAAGCGTACAAAGGACTCTTTGACATAAATCTCCTGATCCTAAAAGGTTTAAAAAAGTTTTCTTTTATTAGGGGCGTATTCAACTTCGAATTTGACAAGTAATACCTAATATATAATGCAATGACACCATTTGGGACTCAAAATAGAGTCAAACTTGATTCACATCCCTCCAAGCCTGCGTCAATCTTTTCCCTTTATTTAGGCCAGCTGCATATACTAAGCTCTGTTCAGTAGCAGGATAAACATATAGCTAAAGATGTTCTATTTCTCTTATGCCATTCAGAAGGAGTAGAACGATTAGAGTTGAAAGTCCCTTGTCTTTCATCTCTTATCTGGTTATTGTTTGTTTGAATCGAACTATGATAGGATTGAAAACTTTTCTTGCTAAAACGTAATTTCTTATTCTCTTTGGTTTTTCTTTTATTCTTTGAATGGTTTTTGGTTTTCATCTTGTATTATTATTCTTATCTTTTGTAGTCGCAATACATACATACATTATTTTGTATAATTTAATTTTGGATTTTTAGTCGGGTTGTAAGGAATTGCTGTGATTGTATTAGAAATGTATTAGAAAAATCGATGTTAACGGATTGTTAACATCGTGTTAACGGATTGTTAACATACCCACATAGTCCAACACCTAGTTTGGATAGAACTATTAAAGGATTGAAAGATGGCTTTTACGAAATTGAATCTTAAAAGGGGTTTGGGTTTGAATAGAATTATTATAATATTGAAAGTCAGGTGGATATTCTTCTATCGTATAGCGATAAACAGTTTGAATAGAACTATTATATGATCGAAAGGTGTATTCTTTGATCTCTTTACTATTTAAAAAGCCCAAATTTGTTACAGAGGGAAAGAATCGTCTTTTTCTGCTTCAAGAGCCAGTGTAGGACACTTGTATTTTATTGTATAATTTTTGGAAACCTGTGCTAGCTCATATGGCGTGTTAACACCAACAGTCCATGCTGGATGTTGAATCTTATATTAGGATCGTATTCCATCAAAATACCAAGTACTATACTAACAGTTTTTGAATCGCCATTTTCTATTGCGGTTAGTAATGACTTGGGAAAACTTGATGCAATGGCGTCATAGCCATCACATACAGTATGCATGTAGCAATACGATGTTCAAAGGCTCTGCTGCCCTAGCAGCTGAGTCCCTCCCATGCTGGATTCTTGGATCTTCTGGGTCCATGAGTAGAAATTCCGCGAGGCACGAAGATAGCCTTCCCGTGCACTTACTTTATGTCGTTCTGCATATTTGTGAATTCTTTGTGCTGTATTTAGCCATTTATTATGCCAACTCTCAAAGTCACCCCCTTTTATGCGATATGCAGTAGAAAGACATTCGCCTATGTCAGATCCCTTATAATATGTTTCACTTATGGCTCTGAGCAATTGAAGTAAGCTGCATCTTCTGTTTTCTGAGCAATTGAACACTTATGGCTCTGAGCAACATACGATATTGATATCTGTAGGAACAGCAGTAATGGGAACTATGGGAGCTCAAATGCTCACAGAAATCTCAGACGTAACGAATTTGTAATCACATATATAGTCTATCATTACAATTCCGTGGTTTACTTCATTGCTTTTTTAAAGTGAGATTAAGGTGTCAGATATTCTTAGCATTTGATACATGTTGAGGATACCTATGATTTGTATAATTTGTAAACCTAGCATTTTATATATTGATACAGATTAATAAATAATAATTATGACTACTATTTTAGAAACTATCAGGCAAGAAATATTAAGTTGGCCAAATGTTACTTCTGAACCTCATAAATATGGAGGTATAGAATTTCGCACAAATAAAAAGGAAATTGGACATATCCATGGCAATCGTCTAGCTGATTTACCATTTCCCATGAAAATTAGAGATGAGTTAGTAAATTCTGGCAAAGTTTCACCCCATCACATCCTACCAAAATCAGGATGGGTGAGCTATTGGATTAAAGGAGAAGAAGACATTCCTTTTGTTATTGAGCTATTTAAGATGCGATATAATTATCTCAAGCCAAAAACAGATCTGGTAGCCGCAACCATTTGAGAAACATTAGCGCGCCTATCCGACAACAATCAATATAGTAGAGCCTTATCTGTACCATAAAGGTAGGATTTATAGTAGAGATAAGATTGCAGTACATGGTAACCACCACATCTTAACATACCTTAAGCTTAATAACGTTATAATTCCTATAGAAGGGTTCTACAAAGAATAACTGTTATGATGATGATTAATTCTTCTAGCGAATATTCAAGAGGCTCAGGTAATCACGCATTCCCGAACAACATCCATGTAACGGCAGAAGTGAAATTGGCACCTTCACTATGTAATTGAACCTAAAATAAACCAACGTTGACTTAAATATTCAAATAATGAGAACAAAGCCTGTTAATCATAATGAATTCCTCGATGCACTTACGCCTTGTACTTGAAGCATCACTTATAGAATGTTCTATTTTGATTGCATGTTTTTACTGTAAATTATCTGTAATAAGTTTCATATTTTTGCTCTAAACAACTTCTAGCTTGATTCTGAAGGATATATCTACAAAATGACAACTATAATGATAATATCCCAACAGGAGGAATTCTGCATTCGTACAATCTACATGGACTTTTCGTCACATATTTCCACAAAGGTTCCAGGAAGAATTTTGTTTTTCCTATGGTTAAAGTCTCCAATCTTCATCATCAGTTTGAAGCTACTAACAAATAGAGTAGCACTTGTAATATGTCATGTCTTAAAGAGTAAATTATATTCATATACTGTAATACAAAAGGCTATGAAACTGCGCACTTTCGATCCAAATACCAGCTATCGTTTTAGAGAGTTGGATGAACTGAATGCCCTCTCCAGCATATTAAACGAATCCAAATCCAAATTAAGTACGTCGCTTCAGTATTACTTACAAAAGTATAGGCACATATTAGATATACCAAGATTATGTAGAGCTTTGGCTGTACCAGGAGAGCTGGCTGAGAACTTTATAAAAGCTGCTAAGTCAGAAGAACATAATACATCAGAGGATGAATTAGATAATGTACAATATCCTCCAATATACCAAATAGTTGAGAATCTTCAAAGATATTTTCTTATGAAAACCGATGACGATACCAATAACAGTAATAACCTAATTGCACCAAGTCTGAGTATCAGTCATAAGGAAGCAATATACACAGACATAAACGAATTAGCTGTATATTCAAAGATGTACTATGACATAGAGATTGTAAAATCAAATCCTTTGATATCGGAAGAATATCCTCATGGTAATCCATTTGACCACATTATTGATATAATGAGTCAAGGGGCAATAATTATTAGATTCAAATATATTTTAAGAAACAAATCTCTCCCAGCTGAAGAAAAAGTCGTAAGTTATCACCTTATGGATTTTGATAAGAAAAAGGTACTTGGAGTACATATAGAAGGAGATAATAAATTTAGTATGTATAAACAATGGGGAGAAGGTGATCAGAGACTTTTGCCAATTTATGCAGAATATGAGGGCACTATAATAAGATGGGGAAAGCATGAAGCAGAACAGGCTGCAATTAGTGAAAATAAAGGAGAGGATCGAAGGGAGTTTCTTTACTAAGTACAAGGATGGGTTTAGATGATTGATAAAAAGATTATTCTCAGGTTAATTTGTATCTATCAAATCTTTTTCCTCTGAAGACAGTCTAAACGCAATCTCAAAATATGGACCTTTACTTTCATATATTTTTATAGAATGTCCGATCAATTTCGATTTATACAGACATAAAATCACTTTTGTTCATTTACTATAGATAGATCCATCACCGTAGTCTATAACCATACCATACAAATCACCCTTTCTTAAGATAGATAATGGTATTGTATAAGAGAAATGAGTAAGAGAAATTAGTTCTTACTTTGCATCATGAAATATGATACCTAATGTGTAACGGCGTCCCGAACGAACCCGGCTTACGCCATGACGGAGGTTGACACGGTATACACCATGAGTACCATATACAGGACGATTGTGGACGGCAAAGATAACTGCATCACCTTGGCTAAGCGGTACTACCTCTGGCCGCGATTGCATACGTGGGCGTTGTTCCGTGAGTACAAATTCGCCACCTGTAAAGTCCCGTTCTGGCTTGGATAGCAGAATAGTGACTTGGAGTGGAAAAATGTGTTGGCCGTACAAATCTTGATGGAGGCAGTTGTAACCGTCTTTGTCATATTGAAGTAGCAGTGCTGTAGGCTTGAGCTGACCTGCCTCATGGCAGCGTACTACAAAGTCTGGATGTTTTTCTGGGTAGCGAACATCTATACCCATTGCCTCATTCCAACGATTAGCTACAGGCACAAGATATGGATAAATGGTCGTTCGGAGGACATCAATGATAGTTGGTAGTGGATATTTGAAATATTTATACTCACCCAGTCCAAATCCATGTTTCTCCATTATCACTGTGCTACGGAAAATCTGCTCTTCTAGATAAAGATTGGACAATGCATCGCAATCTGCAGAGCTGATAAGGTTTCCAGTGATGGCATTACCATGAGCATTGAGGTCTTGTGAAATTTGTTCCCAATCGTATGCTTTAACTCGTTCCACAACCTCATTTGCAGAGGTTATAGTTGTTGATGTTGATGTTTTATTAGAAGAGTTGATCTGTGTATGTATCTCCATTATTTCAAGCAAGCAGCAAGATAATGATGTGTGTTATAAATTTGATTTGCTGCTGACTAAAAGTAATACTGCCTAAAACGTTATTGTTGCTTGCAATAATTTAGGTATGATCTCTCCATACGTTGACATAACATATCCCATGTCCAGCAGTCGGATTATCATATGTTTTTGCTCCTCTAATGCATCATGTGGATCCCGGGGATGAAGAGCAATTCTGATAATGTGAGGATTTTGTTTAACCAAAAGATTGAAAAACCTCTCATCTTTAGCGATATTTATAGCATTTTTTTCTGGATAGCCAGTAGAATCCCAATTCAATACCTTTGAAACCTTTGTTTTCTTGCATCCACCATGAGAAAGCAACACAAATTTCTCCTGCGTTTCTGCCAAATCAAACCCTAGTTTCTGTAATACCTCAATTGAGCTATTGTTTAGCTTCCAGGCAGGGGGTACGAAGACGTTTGGTCTTATTGATATCTCATGAAATATCTCGAGCCCCGCACGTATTTCCTCCTCTGCGGCTGCTTTTGTTATTGTGTGAAAGTCGTCAAATCTACCATTTTTGAGCTCATGATAAAGACCATGTAAAGCTATTTCACATGCTTTATAAGATTTGATTTTATCTACGAATTCAGGAAATCTGGGAAGATCTTGCTTTTCGTTAAAGAATGGTACCATTGCAATATTGTATTTTATATCCAACTTTTCGAGTTCATCGGCAAAGCTGAATATTCTTGATGAGAAAAAAGGACACACATCATGTATTGTAACTATTGCTAGTAGTGTTTGTTGTTGCTGCCACTCATGAGATTTAGACATATGTTACCGTTAATATTGTACTTTTGTAATCAGTATTATGTATTTCTTATCCCACATAATGCATTTGCAGTAGTAATTGATTCTTAATCCCTTACGTATTTTATATCTCAGGATATATTACTACTATTGCCTGGTAATTTATGACAATTGTATTGCTTGCTCCATTAAATATCCTCTGTCTTTTTTCATTGGTAACCATCCTAGCAGTAATATAGACTTGATTTCAATATACAACAAGATAGCTCATAGTATAATTTATTGTGATTGGCATCAAGGGAATGTCTGGAATCAAGCGAATGCTAGTTGGTAGCGTAGTGCAGAACGTAACAACTTATGTACATTATCCTGTATTGGTAATAGAATAATAGTGATAATAAATCCTAATATAAACAATATGGTAATAGTAACAACAGTCGCTATATTAGTCAGAAAGTGTTTTCCGTGAGTAATTCGACAATGAGTATCAGACTCAAATTATGAACAGTTCAGTATGAGCAATGCAATGCATTACACTGAGGTCTAAAGGTAACTGAAGGGATAGAGAATCTAAGACAATATGTAGTACCTGAACTCGATGATAGGTCCATGCCTTCCACATTATTATTGTTCATAATAATAGAGTCCTGTGGACTCAAGGGCATATTATAACGATTAATTGTCTGATAAAATATTGATTGCAATAATCAAATAATAAATAATTCAGTAGCAGAAATAGTGCTTATGGATTTTTCAGATCTAAAGGAAAAAAGGAAGATACACCTGCTAGGAGGTGGAAAAGAGAAACAAGAAGAATACAAA
>JAFAQB010000254.1 GCA_019246625.1 Nitrososphaeraceae archaeon | reverse complement strand
AAAATTGTATTTGCTAAGTATAATAGCGACGGTGGCATAAAACGAAGGATTAGAAACATCATCGAGGATATCTAGGTAGGTAGTTTCCTATATTTATTAAGTTGAAAAGAGAAGAATAAATAACTGGGTTTTGTATAAAGAGGAAAGATTTCAAAGTATCTAAAAGGTTACAGATATAAGTTAACTCGACTAACTTCCCAAAGTTGACATTATCATTGTAACCTGCCAAAAAAAGAAATAAGAAGAAGAAAGATATATCGTATGATGCCTCTTCATGTATCCTACAGCCATCCCATTCATTTTCATACATTTGATGTTTTTGTTGTTTTTGTTGTCAAAGAACCTTACCATATGGGAATGATAAAGGAAAGCACGAGGAAATGCCTGTTGTTTTACGATGGTTTGAAAGGAGTATATTGCTTCCATTGCATAATGAATATGGTAATAATCAAAGTCGCGACGGTAAACCAACAGTAACAATATCTGTATTAACAACTAGCGATGCTGTCAGGGATCTTGTCACATATTTGTAGGTACCTTTAATTGTTTAACACAATCCTTCAAAGGATATTCTTATAGAGCTTTAATTTCTTATCATCGCTGTTTTTATCTTTGCTTACTATAGAGTATACAGAATATTGATGATGATTGTAAGAATTGTCGATTGAATATACACCTACTTTATTGAAATGATAATCATCACCAAATGTAGACTTTATGATTTGATATAGGTTGTTGCCTATTACCATTCCATTTGGTTGTGCTTTAGCGTTTATTTTTGAACATAAATTTACTGTGGATCCAAACAAATCTTCACCTGTAGATGTTAATGATCTTGCTACTTCGACTCTGCCATAGTCAGCACTGATTCTATAGGAAAGATTTGGTAATCCTTCCTCTTCTTTTTGTAGCTTTGCATTGATGATTGGATTGACAGATATCATTGTTAGACCGCATTCAAAAACACTTTTAAAAGCAGACATATTAATAGAGGAATCTGCTGTTTTCGGAAAATAATATATCACACTATCCCCTGTATTTTTAATTACTGTTGCGTCAAAGTTTCTGGCTATTGCAGCCATTGTGTTAATAAACATAGAATAGTATTTCGTGATTTTTTGTGGATGTGTTATTTCAATTGTAGTAATCCTTGTAGAGTCTACTATGTCGATAAAACATATACAGCAATTTCGTGAGCCGCCAGTAAATGATATTTCCTCAGCCACAATTAATATTACTACATTTAATCATAGTATAATAAATCTAATACTTTAATTTGACATAGATCTTTTTGTCAAAGTAGCTTCTTTGATAACTTATTTCTAATGTCTTCATCAAAGGCAGCTGTAGAATAAAGCGTTCCTGTTTGTTTTCTATCCTATCTAATCAATTAACTATGTTAATCAATGTTATATAACCTACGTATTCCTATTATTATTCTCATAAGGGAGTATTGATCAAGTATGTTAAAAAAACCATCAATATATCATTACAATAGACCAATCTCACTAGAGGAACAAAAGAGAGTTGTTATTAATTTATATGAATCAGGCATAGCAGAAGAGTTTATTGCTTTACAGCTTGATTTGGAGATTCCAGCAGTTATTGGCATTCTAAAAGAGTACAATATTTACAAAGGAAATTCTAAATAAAAAGTTCGAATGCATTGAGCAAATTTGAATATATATAAAGAAGTAATCCAGATTTAAATTCGTAAATCAAACTTTATTATACTCAGAGTGACGCATCCATCTTTCATACGTTTAGTATAAATTCTATATAAATCCAAAAATACTATCTCCGAAAGCCCCTTTAAGATCCTCATTTTTGTATGTTCTCGATCTTGTAAGCAGACAACCATATGTAGTTGGTCATAAGATGAAAAAGAGGGAATATATAGTAGGTTTGGAGCTTTGCTATCATGGCAAATATTGGTGGTACAATAACAACTAACTTTGGTGACATCAGAGTAGAATTTTATCCACAAGATGCACCAAAGACAGTTGAGAATTTCAAAGGATTAGCAAAGAGAGGATTTTACAATGGTTTGATATTCCATAGAATCGTGCCTGGATTTGTAATACAAGGAGGAGATCCTAACACAAGAAATGTTAATAATAAAAGCAAATGGGGAACTGGTGGACCAGGATGGAATATAAAAGCAGAATTCAATAAAAATAAGCACTTGCGTGGAGCATTGTCTATGGCAAGATCACAGGACCCAGATAGTGCAGGTTCACAATTCTTTATAGTCTTGAAAGACTCAAATTTCCTAGATGGTCTATACACAGTATTTGGAAGAGTAACACATGGTATGGACAATGTAGTTGATAAAATTGCATCCTTAAAAACTGATTCTGCTGATGCACCTATCGACGCTGAACAAGCAAAGTTGATAAACGTTACTGTCAGCGATGGCTACTGATTTCTCATGATATTTATATAATCAAATCGTCATCTGTTGACGGGAATATGTCGTTAAAAATATAATAATAACCACTACCTTTGATCATAGAAACAAATAATCAGCAAAGGTTTCAGCCAAAGGATACACTTCATTGTTTTTGCGAAAATGCATATAAAAAGTTCTTTTAGGTTTATGAAAAGAATAGAAAAGGATTAGAGCTCAAAGGCAGATCGAGTTATTCAGGCTACATTGCAAGTAGGATGGAGGAGATGGTGATGAACGAATTTTTGGAGTATTATTTGGCGTCATTAGTTTCTGAAGCAGTGAGGACAGTTATAGCTAAATACAAAGTAACTATTATTGAGGATTATGGGTCAATAGTAGAACTTACCACCTGAGCCACCTATACTCTATAAACTAAATCTATTTCTTCGACTTTAGTGGATCAACTGAAAATCAAGCATTTACAGAATTCTATACCTTAGCAACACACTTAATCTCGATCATAAGATCAGGGAATGCAAGACGCTGAACTTGTACAATGGTACTTGCAACAACAGGGACACCGAAAAATACGTCTTCTCTGCATTTTACTGCTGCAGCAAAGGCTGTATTCATATCAGTCACAAACAATGTCTCATCGACTATGTTATCCATAGTTGCCCCGTACTGTGCAAGGACCTTTCGGATGTTGGTGTATGCGTGGCGCATCTGAGCTTCCATATCCCCTGGACTAACAATATTACCACTATCGTCATGACTCACTTGGCCTGATACATATATAGTGTCTCCAACTTTCACCGACTGAGAATAACCATATTCTTTCTCCCATGGCATACTAAGACTAGTTGTCTCTTTGTTGATTGTCAAAATATGTTCTCCTTATGTTGATCACGAAACTTCCTAATGCACAAGTTAACTGGCACTAACTGCAGGAATGAGTTGTATGTCATGCTATGGATATCAACTTCTGGTCCTAAATGCAAGCACATATGTGACTTTTTATCATCTGATGAATAATAAAGATATCTAGATAAACAATTAACGCTCTAAATAATTGTTGTAATAATAAGGGTCAAATCATCAATTGACCCTTTTTATTTACCAAACTGTGTCATAATGATAAATATCACTTCCTTTAGAGTAAATGGTTTTTGAATAAATCCAACCATTGTGGGCATCCTTAGATCGCAAAGAATCAGAGAATAATTTGCAGACATTTTGTCAGTTTCAACCTGAAGTAATTATCACTTTTTTGCATTTCTTTATTATCGCATTCATTACTTATGTTGTTGACTAGTCTAATCTTTTTTAATTCAGGTCAAGCCGACTTTTTAAATCTTTAAACCTATTCCTAAGAGTTACTCCTGTTATTCCTGCTGCATTTGAAATATTGTCTTGCTTTATATTTTCTCCATTCTTTATGCATGATACATAAAGTACTGTTGCTGCTAGAGCCATTGGATCTTTTCCAGCAGATATTTCATTATTTGTAACATCATTCATAATACTCATTGCGTGGCGTACTGTCTTTTCACTTAGATGAGCCTTGTTCGCTACTTTGACTATACACTTCATTGGATCAATATTAGGAACTTCAAAATCAAGTTCAACGATTAGCTTTCTATATGCTTTAGCAAGAGCCTTTCTTCTGATATTACCAGCTGCAGCAATGTCTTTTAGTGTACGTGGAGTTCTGATTTCTCTACATACAGCATATATTGCAGCAGCCATTATTCCAGAGGTCGTTCTTCCTCGTACTAATCCTCTTGTCTGAGCTTTTCTATAGATATATGCGCTCTTTTCTACTACTGCATCTGATAAAGCAAGTTTATCCTTCATTATATTGAGTTCATTGAAAGCTTGGATAAGATTTCTATCGCTGCAACTATGTATATATGCTCTCGAGTCCCATGTCCTTAACCTCTTTATTGTAGAACGAATTGATGTTTCTATTTTCTGTCCACTGGCGTCTATATCTTCCTTTCCGATGATAGTAGTAAGACCCATATCATGGCGGGCTAAAGAAATTGGAGCTCCTGTCCTAGCTCTTGTGTTATCCATTTGTCTCCCTCCTCCCATTCCTCGTGCTCCACTACCAAATACACGTCGTTCTGATCGGCTTATATCCTCAATTCTATCTAATAGCACAACACCACAGCTGCTGCAAATAACTTCACCTGATTCAGGATCCGTTATCATCTTATCACTTCTTTTGCATATAGAACATATAGTTTGTTCAGCATCAATAGTGAAATCATAGCTTGGACTCCTTTTACTATCGTTATCTTTTTCCTTACCTACTTCTGATTTCCTGTCTCGAATAAGAATTTGGTCAGGAGTTGTAAACCAGAACATTATATCATTCACACCTTGTAGAAGATAAAGGATATGTTTGATCTGTAATGTTATGTACACTTAATTCATTTGTGTGTACTATCCGGTACATTGTGTTGCTTTATTTAGCAATTTATTGTGCACACCAGCATATACAAAACACCTTAGCTACAGGGAAGCCGAGATCGAAAGTCGCTATTAACTTCATTAACTTCATCTCTTGTTACAGTTGTTGCATGTGTTTCACTCTTTTACTGAGGTATAGTAATAAAAGAACTTATCACATTAGGATAGCTTGAATAGCTTCTTTAACAATTGCCCATGGAAACCACTTTCCAATAATATTGGCCCAATCAGCCTTTATAGTCAGATATAATATAATACCTAGAATTGCAACACCAGCAGCTATTCCAATAATAATCTGAGATGGAGTAGTAGTGCTAGTATTCGAATTAAGACTTTCAATAAATGACCTTCCTAAAACGACTGCTATCCTCATTTAATAGAACTTACCAGCAAAAACAGTACTTGCAAATTTCAATGGATTGTGTTTTGCAAAACCTAATGGAATGTATACAAGGTCATCAGGAATGGGGGTCAATGCTGATATAAAGGCTCCAAGGATACCCCAATACACTGTCTTTGAAAAGGCGATTGTGATGCATACACCAAAAAAGATTTTAGAAGAACATCGTGGATTTTATTATCATTATTCGATTTTATCAAATGGTTTGATAGCATTAGGTAATTCATCTATTATATCAGTTGCAACCATATGCAATCCTACTCTTTGATACGCTAAATCTGCGGCCATTCCACTAATATAAACAGCTGCAACTGATGCAGAAAAAGCGTCTTGAATCTTTGCAAACAATCCTGCCACTACACCAGATAAGACATCACCACAACCACCTACAGTCATTGCAGGAGTAGTCCTTCTTATGACCGCCATAGATTGTTGGTGCTCTTTCTTTATGACACCATTGCAGATAATATCATCATATCCTTTGAGAATTATGGTGATGCCATACTTTCTTGCCAGTTTGCATACATTTGAAGTCCGTTCCTGTATTGTTGTTGTAGTAGTTTTTGCATTTATTATCTCCTCATAATTCTTTTCTTTTTGAAATAGTCTTTTATACTCTCCAGGATGTGGAGTGATAACTGTGTTTCCCGAAATATGTTCAAGAATTTCCGGTATGAGAGCTGAAGCATCAAGCAGTAGCTTTGTTCCCATTTTTTTTAATTCTTTTACCATATAAACCAAAGATTCTGGTTTTTCTATGGCCATGCCCATTCCTATGGCGACAACATCTGGTTTTTTGGGAAGGATTTTTATCAACTGTTTAGCAGATCTTGTAGTAAATTTGTCAGTAGGTAAAGGCAATACTATAACATTGGGAGAAAAAGATCTTGTGGGCACAATATTTGATTTTGGAACTGCTGTATAAACAAGATCGACCCCACACCTCAAAGCCGCTAAGGTGCTAAGCAATGGTGCTCCATGATAGATTCCACTTCCGCCAATGACAAGGACTATGCCATTATCTCCTTTTTTCGAAGATACAACACGTGGAGGTACAATCTCTTGGATGAGCTCTGCTGTAACTGATATTATTTCTTCATGCATATATGCAACTCACATTGTTATATATTATATTGTGGTCATTAAATAGTAATAGTGCTTCTCTCTATTTTCAATCTCAGTCTATTTCAAGATACACCATCATGATGCCATAGATGATATAATTTCACCCATGAACCATTTGAAGATGCTTGCTTTAGATAAATAAGATACAATCATCATGTACAAGAAACCTTGATGATTGTTCTGATGGCAATACACTTAATCAACAATAGCCTGATCTTGCATTTTCATTTCACAATTAACTTTACTATACGCTCTAAATCAGCACCGTTATCAGATTTTAGTTTTGCAGCACTCAAAATCTACACAATCCTCTAGAAGAATCTGATCTTGCTTTAGATAGAATACCAATTTGTCAGATGGAAGAATATCATTATAGATTTCGACTACAGACCTAGATTTAGAATCCCTTGCCTGTTTCTATCGATAATTGCTTCAGTTAGTCTGCGAATGTAGGGCATCATGCTATATATAATAGGTAATCAAAATATAAAGTGTAAGAGAATTCTTCAAAAGGGCACACTAACACCGTTATTCAGAACAAATAAAGGTCATTAACTTACATATAAGGACTTGTTACAACTTCTTCTTGTTTTGTTTGAAAGAAATAAGAAATCTAAATGGAAAATAAAGTATGAATACTCTATATACAAGGTTTACGATTCGAACAAGAAACTAGCAGGATACTTCTTTCCCCAATATGATTCAATACAACACCATAGCAATGAACAAGGATACAAAGATCAGGATCAAGAAGATAAAATTATAGATATAATGAACAAGGCACACGAAAAGGTTAGAGGCGGCAATCTTATGGTTCCAATGCTTAAGCTTAATTTACTTGACAACACTGAAGGCATAGATCTGGATTATACTATTGAAGCCTTAGATGGAAATCTTCAAAGAGCTAAAACATGGAAGGAGTGGTTAGAAATAAATCATACAAACTTTAGTATATCAGGCGCTGCCGTATATACTGCTCGGGAAGATAGGAACATGCTCTCAATTGTCTTTGGTATAAATTTAGAAATGATACTTGGAGAAAAGGAATTGGAGATAGATCTAACTCCACTACTAGATAAGTTACATACAGATGGAATGTTATAGAGCACTTGATTGGCAACACCCAGAGATATCAATCAAACAAAGAATTTAGTATTGATAACTTTTGGATAAGGAGAAGATAAAAAGACGCTGTTAAGTTAACTTGATTCGAAAAGGCCAAACCCAAGGTATGCTTATGGTGATGGGGCTTAGCCCAATGCATTTATTATTGTTCGAAATATACCTTGAATGCTAGGTTGGCCAGTTAAAAAAGACTTATTCCACTTGAGTACCTTTATTGCATCTGCATATCAGTCTTTGATTAATTTCCTTATTGTATCTGTATACTAGTCAGATCCTTATTTGAACAATCATTATCGACATTACCTATATGAAAACTTACGGCCTAAAGAATTTCATACAAGAAAGATGATAAATAAGCATTTGCGTGGTCCAGCTATAGATACTATCAACAGCATATGTTATGTTTAAACGATACCGAAGAAAACTAGATTATTGCAGATAAAAAGAAGAAGTTATTGTATTGTGGTACCACCTATGAGGATGGTCAAAACCAAAACAAATGGTGTCATAGTCTTACACTATGACTTTTATGAATAAAAAAATCACTTTTTTCTTTCATTATGAGACTCCCCACATGTAACATATATAGGAAGTTCTATCATATAGAACTAGAAGAAGAATACTACATATACGAGGGTCAAATTATTACAAGAATTTTTCTGTATTTGGTTACTGACTCATTCGTTGGAAATTGAAATTGAACAACATGGAAGGTAAAGACACGATGCAGAAGTAGTAGTTATACCAGTAGAAGGTTAATGAATTTGTCATGACTGTAGAAAATTAATAATAAGCAAAAATAAGATAGCAAACCAGCAGATGATTCCTCTTTTGCTCATATTGTTAAATGTGAAACTATAACATTAGCAAGTTAGCCTGTACGTTAAATCGCTAGTGATACACAATGGCCAAGTTGTGTTTATAATTGATATATTCCATATAGAGATATAAGGATATCATCCATCGAATCCAGATAAGTGAAATGAAGATCGCCAGTATCAACCCATACCTTATGGCTTCCAAGACTTAAGTAAAACTATACATTTAAGCTCACAGGAGGAAAGAATGTACGAGAAAGTAACAGATGAAAGTGCAAAGAGTTGCTCATATTAGGTAGCTTATCAGTTATTCACTCGAGTGATAGAAAGAAAGATATATTGTGTGGTGCATATACTTTATATTTATTTATTTTACTTTATTACCAATACAGCACATGTAGCATAAGTTACTACCGTAGAAGCAACACTTCCAAGTAATAACTTTGTAAAGCTGGATTGACCTCTACTACCAACTACAATTAAATCTATATTTTGATTCTCTGCAAAATCTACTATAGTACCTGCTACTGACATTGATTCTTCAATTTGAGGTTTGAACTGAATATCATCATTAGCTTTTTGTGACGTGAGTTTGCCTACATTGTCTAACCATTCATGAGCTTCTTTTCGCTTTCTTTCCAATTTCTCTAAACCATACACAGGTGATGCTATAAAAGCAGAAGCTGCATATCCAATCTTATATACATCGAGTACAGTCAATGCGATTAATTGTGCTTTGTTATATCTTGCAATATCAATAGCATATTCCGCAGCTTTCATTGAATGGTTTGAACCATCTATAGCAACAAGTATCTTAGAAAATTTTGCCTGTTTTTCATAAGCCAATTTAGATCAACTAGCCGCTTACTTTGGTGGAAATAACCTGTTATTAAAAAGTTGTTACAGAACTGTCAATAATTTGAATGTATATCAAGTTTGTTTTCTCTACACAACTTAATTGATCAAGAACATAACCTGTAGTTAACCATTTTAAGGCCCATACTCATTAATAGCATCATCTGGAACTATGCAGCAGAAAAAGGAAAACAGAGATCAATTATAATAGGGTTGATTTTGTATAAAACAAGTTCTTATTTAATGGAAACTATAAACTGGCGTGAAGCGGGATTTTGAATGATTATGTAATCAAAGGCGAAACAGAAAAAGACTTATGAAAAGCGGGGAGGAGTATGTAAATAAGCACATAGTATGAAAGAGGAAGATAAGACTCCAGAAATGAAACAAAAAAGAAATGGACTTATGCGCAGTTCTTAACTTTTTTAATTAAATTAAATAATCTGCAGGCAATAGTACAGCCCATTCTCAAGGTCGTTGTAATAACTTATAATTAGCATATTATGAATTAATGAGTTGTATAAAATTTATTCTAAACAAGTAATAATCGCTGGCGGAGGTTATGCTGGAATTCAGGCTGCTCTTGTGTTGGAGTACTTACTTAAAGGGTCAGGTACAATAATTTCATTAATAGATAAAAAAGCATACCATACTTTACTTCCTAGTTTGCCCGAGATAATATCAAAACGTGGATTTTCAACTATCGACTACAGGGATATCATACAACATAAGAGAATACAATTTATTCAAGCAACCATAACTAATATTGATCTCAGTAAGAAGTTAATTGATATTACTGATCAGCAAAATAATCACTCTTCATTAAAATATGATTTCCTAGCCATATCTTTAGGTAGCCAACCTTTTTTGCCTGACATTGAAGGATTAAAAGAGTATGCATTTCTATTCAATACAATACACGATGCACAAAGAATAGCTGAAAAGATTTCAGATCCAAGTCTGAATGGCAACATAGTCATAGCAGGAGGAGGCGCAACAGGAGTAGAGCTTGCTGGAGAAATAGCATCTGTACTAAAAATGCGACAACAAAAGAATAATACTAAATCAAGTGATGTTAACATCATATTAGTATCACCACACATATTATCTGGTTTTCCAGATTCTGCTATAAGATGGGCAAAGGCGTATCTTGAAAGTTTAGGAGTTAAGCTACTTGTATGCTCTGGATGCCATGTATTACAAGTCAAACCAGATATAATATATCTTACAAACGGAAGTCATGTTACATATACAATGTTTATCTGGACGGGTGGAGTATCTGCATCATCTCTCTTAAAGAAGACAGGATTGAAAATTGGTGAAAAAGGAAGAGTTGTTGTCAATAAATATCTGCAGGCTGAGAGAACCCAAGATGTTTTTGTGGTTGGAGATGCCGCTTTAGTACTTGACAGTAAAGGTAAGGCCTTACCAACAAACGCTTATTTTGCTGAACAACATGGCCGGATCGCAGCACAAAATATCTATGCTCTATTAGAAGGAGAAGAAAAAAAATTACAAGAATATAGACCCGAAGAAGCCGGATCCACTTTTGCCATTTCAATGGGAAAAGACTTTGCTGTGTCCAGGGTAGGAGGGTTAGATCTTTTTGGTTATTCCGCCAGTAAACTTAAGAAATTGATTAAAATGAAATATCTAAAAGATATATCCGGTTCTCCTTTAGCATGGAAGGAATTTTATAAATTTTAACCTCCCAAACAAAGATAATTATCTTCTCCTTCTTCTACTGCCGTTGCTGTTGTAATTGTCTTGTCTAGTTGATTCTTGTACTACTTGAATTGATTTGTCACCAACATATAACCACATAGACATAAATCAAATTTGATCATTTTAGACCCAATGCAGTTTAACTAATCAGAAGACTCATACTATTCAACATAGTCGTTGTTCCATGTAACCAAAAATATCATAACCATCATCACTACTGTACAACCTTGACTCTTGGCTCTTCATGCTGCAATTTGTAGTGAAATTCTAGACTTTTTGTCATGAAAGGAGACGCATACCATAACAGCCAAGGTATCGCTTGAGCATTGATACTAATGTTTCTGCTTATCAGAAATGGAATAAGCCTATAGACAATAACGACCCATCTTAGAGTCTATCCCAAAAATGGCAGATAGACATATAGCTTGAGAAGTTCTTTCTATAAATGTGCCTTATAGACCAATCAAACATCTTCCAACAATTAGAAAAATTCCAGATGAACTACGGGATGAGATCAAACTACTACTTCCACCAGAAAAACCAAATGATACTTAAATCTACGAGGATATTGTCTTTTCGACTCCTTGGCCTTTAGAGCGTACATCAACTTTGTCATCTGGTTAGATGATTGTAGCTAATTGATAAGTATAAGTAATGATATTATTCTCAAATGACATGGTTTGACATATATACTGAATTTCTTAAAAACTTTGAGAAGATAAGCCAACTACAGCAAGACTATATTAGAAATCTGGAACGGATAAACCAGCTGTATGATGAATCTATCAAGAGAATTGAAAGAGTAAATGACATTTATAACAAGTTCATTGATAGCTATGAGAAAATGGCCACATCATACGAACAACAATTTGACAATATACAAAGAATGAGTCAGAAGTGGTATGATGCTCTATCAAAGAACAGCACCAAAATGAAAGGCTCAGGTAGTAAGGCAAAAGGATAAAGTTGCAATTTAGGAACCTTCTCATCAAAAGCTAATGGATCTAGCTATGACATGATCATAGATACCCAAGTATTTTTCGCTCGAGGTACGGATAATTTTGACATGCTGCTTATTACTTGTCTTCCAGCAACTATACATCTAAGCCGAATTATTAACCGCATCTTACTTGCTTCCAGTCTTGTAGTTATGCTTTCACTTCATCATATAGAAACTTACAGAAATAGTTTTAATAGTGAGCATTTATAAATGACATGCCTCATCGGAGGTTGACCCTAATAAACTACAAAAATTGGGCTAAAATGAGCACGAATAAGTGGGGGTTTAAATCGAACTATGATAGGATTGAAAGCTTTTCTTGCTAAAACGTAATTTCTTATTCTCTATTGGTTTTTCTTTTATTGTTTAATGGTTTTTGGTTTTCATCTTGTATTATTATTCTTATCTTTTTGTATTTCCCAATACATACATACATTATTTTGTATAATTTAATTTTGGATTTTTGGTCGGGTTGTAAGAATTGCTGTGATTGTATCAGAAATGTATTATAAAAATCGATGTTAACCGATTGTTAACATAACCTCATACTCGATATAGTTTGAATAGAACTATTATTATAGGATTGAAAGGTGTATTCTTTGATCTCTTTATTATTGAAAAACCCAAATTTGTTAGAGAGGCTACATTATACCTTAGATTATTCTGATATTCTACAACAGCATTCTCAGTTTGCAGCAAAGTACGAGGAGGCAAGATTCAGGAAAATGGTCAACTAGTTGGAGTGAACAGCTTTTGTAAAATAGAAAACATCCTGTAACTCTTTCTTTCCTTCGTACTGGAGTATCACCAATTATAATACCATATGCTGCCAGACTGTGAATATGTATGTGGTTGCCCTTTCTGCATATAAATAAAGGTATCCTCGCATTTCTTAAAAAACACGCAGCATTGTATTTGCCAATCTGACATACCTTGACTCTCTCAATATGTATATTGTATTATGCTCTTACAAAGCTTTGACGGAATTGTCAGAAAAAAGGATGGTTTGTACTAAGCCCTAGTAGAATTATCATTTATATTCGCGTATCTGCTTGTTGTTGTTCTGCAAGTTTCTCAAAAATTAGTCAAATTCTTTTCTAAAATAA